>CANQCN010000011.1 GCA_947589685.1 uncultured Clostridia bacterium | reverse complement strand
CACCAACTTGCCCGCGCTCACGGCGAAGTGTCCACAGGACACGTTCGCTTTTCGTGGCGCGCCCCTCAACTCGCTTGACGGGGACGGTTAAATGTTACTGTTATGAACTTTGTCTTCGCGAAAAAGACTTTCCCCGTCACGGGCAAGCCGTTACGGGGAAAGTGGCGCCCATAGGGCGACGATAGAGGGATATATGAATCAAGCTTGTCTCTTGCAGCCCTCTTCCACCGCAAGCGGTCCCCCTTCCCCGTAATACTACGTATGACGGGGAAGGTTCAAACCCCTCAGTCTGCTATCGCAGACAGCTCCACCTTGCTCATCAAGGGGAGCCTTTGTGATTGCTTTAATTAAATCGATCTTTTACAACCCCTCTTCCACCGCTTACGCGGTCCCCCTTCCCCGTAACGGCTTGCCCGTGACGGGGAAGGTCTTTTATTACTATGACGAACTGTGTCCCTGCGAATGGGGGTGGGTGGTCGGGGCGTGGATACGGAGGGGTCTACGGGGAGCGAGGGTGTTCCACGCAAAATAATCTGCAACGAAGAACGCCGCACAAAGTGGTTTTTGTCTTTACCAAATTGTGCGGCGTTCGTAGTGAAGCCTTTTTGCGTGGAACACCCGACGCGACTTGCATAATGAACTGTTTTGTGATACAATTGAATCGTGTGAGGTGAAATATGCGAGTTTTTGTTGCGCTGGAATTGCCGCAAAAAGCAAAGGATAATCTCGAACGCTCGTCAAGGCAGTTTGCCGAATTTGCCGACGGCGGCAACTTTGTGCCAAAAGAAAATTTGCACTTGACGCTGCACTTTCTCGGAAGCGTAGAGCCGAGCGACTTGATCTACGTGCAGAGCGCAATGGACTCGGTAAAGGACTTGCCCGCGCCGTCGCTTGCCGTAATGCAATTTGCAATGCAACGCACCGGCGACATCGTGTGGGCAAAGATTCGGCAAAGCGCAGAATTGACCGAGCTGCACGACCGTCTCGGCGAAAGGCTGGAAGCAAACGGCTTCGAAGTGGAACATCGCGCTTACCGTCCGCACGTGACGTTGATACGCAAAAAAAGCTTTACGCTGCCCTTTTCGGAGGTGACAAAAAACGTGCAAGTGTTCAATATGCCCTTTGACGCGACGAAATTGACCCTTTTTGAAAGCGTGTTCGAAGGCAAAAGCGTGTGCTATCGCCCGCTGTACACAGTGGAATTGAAAGTCGCCGACGAATAGACCTTGCGCAGACATTTTTTCAACAAAACAGCCCAAACCGTTTGAGGTTTGGGCGTTTTTTGCGTTTTTGCGTCAATTGTCTGCTTGATCGGAGGTCTCCCGCACGGGCTCGGACGGTTCGTCCGAAGAGTCGGCGGCATTTGACGGCGCCGCAACAGGCTGTTCTTCGGCGGGGGACGACTGCTCCGTGACGGGCGGTTCCGTTTCGGAAGAGGGCTGCTCGTCAATATCCGCCTCTTGGGAGGGCGTTTCGGGAAGCGCATCTTCCTCGCTCGGCGCGGATATATCGGGGACGGGTTCCGGCTCGGCGGCGGAAGCCTCGACGTCGGGCGGCAGTTCGTCCGAAGAGGGACTTTCGCTCGGCGCGGCAACCTCTGTAACGGTTTCCGCTTCCGTTTCGGCGACAAGGGGTGCGGACTGTTCCGCATTTGACATATCTTTGTCGGAAACGGACGGTTCGTCAACGGACGAGGTTTCGGCGGCGGGTTTTTTGTCGCGAACGACGCGATAACCCGTAACATAGCTTACGTCGGAGGAATTTGCCAGCATGCCGGAAACGACTTCGCGCCCGATGTCGAGACGTTCATCGAATATCAACCACTTGCCGTCGGAGTGCATTGCGCTCGGCAACGCTATCATAAGCGCCGCATATACAGCCGTTTTCAGTTCGACGGGCAATTCGTCGTAGTCCGTGCAAACGTTGCCCTCTTTGAGCAAAAGCTTGTAGTCTCGCTCGACCAGACGGTCGTTGCCGCCCGTGTAGCCGTTGAGAAATTGCGTGGCGACGAGCAATATGCTCCTTATCTTGTCTTCGATAAGCAACGATACTATTTCATTGTGCCCTATCGTCTCTTTGAGACTGTTGAGCATCCTTGCCTCGGCTGCCGCTACGCCCACCTTGGCGCGAACGGTACTTGCGGTGACGTAGGTGTTGAGCTGTACGTTGCGCCGCTCTTCCAACTCGGTTTGGCGCGCGGTAAGCGAGTCGATCTCCTGCTGTTTGGCGGCGATCTCCTCCGCGGAGACCTCGACTGCGGGACGGCTTTGCAAAATGGAATACAAATTGTCGATCTTTTCCGCAAGCTGAGAGCGCATTGTGTCGAACTCCGCGATGATCTTGCGCAAACCCTCAACGCTTGCCTCGACGTCCGTTGCCAACACTTGATCCACGTCCAGACCTTTGAGCTTAAACTCTATCTCCAACTCGTTGTGCAGTTCGTCGTACTCTCTTTGCTTGGACTCGTAAAGCCATTGGGTCTTTTCCAATTCCAACCGCTTGCGGAATATGTCCTTTTCCATATTTTGAGCGGAGTCCGTCAACATCTGACGCTCGCTCTCCACGTCGCCCAACTCGTAACGGAAGTTGGCGATCGCTTTTTCGAGGTCGTCCGTGCCCGCATAGCCCTGCGCTTTTAGCGTGGACTCGGCAATTTGCTGCTCGTTGACCTTGACGGTCTTGGTGTTTTCTATTATCGCGCCGCGAACGTCGTCCAAGCGCGACTCGATGTTTTCCAGCTGACGTATGAGCGCCTTGTACTGCTCGTAGCCGTTGCTGAAACGCTCGCCTATGTCGGAAAGCTCGTCCTTGATCTTGTCGTTGGTGGCGATGAGATTGTCTATCGACGTGCGCGTATCCGCAAAGCCCGCTTGCGTTTCTTGCAGATAGCCGAGACGGCTTTTGAGCGAATTGAGCTTGGCGCGAAGCGACTCCGCAGTGCGCTTGAACTCGCTTAGCTCCGCCTCGCTGCGAACGGCGTCCTGCTGCACGTCCAACAGATATTTGGTGCCGTTGTCGCTGCTTAGCGCTTTGAGATAATTGAATACCGCCTCGTTGGTGTTTTGCGATATGATCTCGTTGTAACGACGGTTGATGTTGTCCTTTTCGCGTTGCAACGTCTCCATTTCGGCGGAGTTGATCTCTATATGACGGGCGATCTCCTTCAACGAGCCCTCCAATTGGGATATGCGCTCCCAAATGAGGTCGCGATCCATATTGCGGGCGGAAAGCTCTTGTTTGAGCGTTTCCACCTCGTGATCGTTGAAGTTGACCGTGACCGCAAACACGCTTGTGGCGTCGTCGCTGAATACCTTTTGACTGTTGAGGTACACCTCGCGCTTAAATTCTTCTTGCTTGCGCAATTGAGTTTTTTCCAGATCCGATTCGAGACGGCTTCGGGATTGCTCCAACTGCGCGAGACGATACTTGTAGTCCTCCAAGGCGCGCTCGAAGTTGCGCTGCTTTTCCTTCAAGGACATGTTGACGGTCTCCAACTTGGAGTACTTGGTGTCCAAAACTTGCAAAATGGTTTCGCGCGCTTTGAAGGGCGTGACGGTGTTGTCTATCTCCGCCACAGCGCGGAAACGCTTGACCTGCACCACCAAATTGCTTTCCTTTTCCGCTATCTGACTGTCCTTGACGGCAAGCTCGCCGGAAAGTTTTTCTATCTGAGCGTTGACTTCGTCTATTTTTACGTCGACGCGCACCGCTTCCAACAGCTCGCCCACCGAACGCGCGGGTATGTCGAACGCGTCGAGACTTTCTTTCACTTCGCCGAGGGTCTTTTCCACCACGTCCAGCCGCTCGCGGTAAAGCGCTTTTTCCGCGGTGAGCCGCTCTTGCTTGTCGTTGAGCTCCAACAGCTGTTCGTTGATTTTTTTGTTCTTTTCGTACAGCGAGGCGATATAGGTCAATTCGCCGTTGATGGCTTCGATACGGTTGCGCTTATCCTGCGTGATGACGTACTGCTTGTTTTTTTCTTCCAACTGCTTTCGTACGTCCGCAAGCTCGTTTTCCTGCCACTCCAATTCTCCCGTGATCTCGTAACGGCGCTTGTCGTAGGTATCGCGCTGCTCGTTGACGGCGCGCAACGTTTTGAGCTTGGGCACAAGCAGCTCCACGTCGTCGTGCAATTTGACTTTCGCGCGAGCCTCTTCTATATCCGCCTGGCGGGTGATGAGCTTGTTGTACTTGGTTTGAGCGTCGTTGAGCTGCGCGGATATATCGGCGCGAATGGAATCGACGTTCTGCTTGGCTTTCAGCTCTCCCAACTGCGCGGTGGCTACGGTTATGTCGCGCACGAGAATATCCAACTCCGCGTTTATCGCGCTGAGATCGTCGGCGGAAGCGGGCACAGCCTCGGAGGCGTATTTTTTAAGTCGGTACATTGCGCTGTCTTTGAGCGCTTGCGTCTCCGCGCCCGATTGCTCGATGCTTTGCCGCACTTCGCTCAACAGACGTATCTCGTCGAATTGCAGCAGATCGCCGTGAAAAGAATCCACCGCCTTGTTGCTGACGTAACCAAGCCGAAGCAATCCCGCGACAGACGTGCCCACAAGCTCTTCTATGTATTCGACGGCGTGAGCGCGCGCCACCACACGATACTCGCCCTCTACCGACTTTTTCAGCACGGTGCGCACGGTGCCGTCCTCGTTGTGAAGGCGGCTGAGCGAATACATATCCTCGTTGACGAAAAACTCTATCTCCACGTCGCGCGCGCAATCGGCACGTTCAAAGCAGAAGTCGAAATAATTGGCAAGTCTGCCGCCGCGCGTATTGATGAGCTTTTTGCCGTCGGACGCGGTGCCGAAGGTAAAGTACTGTTTTTCGTTGGTTTGCGGGTCGGTCGCAACGACCTTGACTATTCTCATCGGAAACCTCTTGCTCAATGCTTTCGAGTTTTATCGGGAAATCTGTTGATTGCGGCGGCGTTTTGTGTTAAAATAACAAATGATGCGCCCTGTCCGTCACAAACCGATATTCGGGCATTGTAGCTTATTTATCATTATAGAGCATAAAGCGAAAATAATCAAGACTTTCTCGACAAAAGAGGTAAATATGGCATTTTGTATCAAAGAAAAACAGTTTGTAGACGCCGGTTATACCGCGGTCGAAAACAAGTTTTTTGTCAATTTTATGCCCGACGCGCCGGATATACGCTCGGCGGTGTATCTGCTCGGTCTTACGTTGGCGGGCAGCGAGGGCGACGACAATTCCCGCGAAACGATTGCCGAAAAACTGAATATTTCTCCCGAAGAAGTGATAGACGCTTATCGCTATTGGGAGGAGCTGGGACTTGTGACGGTACTCAATTCCTCTCCCGTGCAGGTGCTTTACCACAATATAGGCGGCAATTCCTCCCTCAAAAAGATCAAGCCGTCCAAATACGCAAAGTTTTCCAAACAAATGCAGGCGGCGATAGAGGGCAGAATGTTGACGGTAAACGAATACAACGAGTACTATACCTTTCTCGAAGAGACCACTTTCGCGCCCGACGCGTTGGTGTACGTCGCAAAATACTGCGTTGAACTGAAAGGAAACAATATTTCCTATCGGTACATACTGACCGTTGCGCGCAACCAGCTCGTAAAGGGCGCCACCACCCTCGCCGCCGTTACGGAGAACCTGAGCAAACAGCAAAAATACGACGACGATCTGAAACTTGTGCTGAAAGCCATGTCCGCCAACCGCAACATAGACTACGCCGACCGCGTCAACTACGAAAAATGGACAAAAGATTACGGTTTTGCCCTCGATACGATACTTGCCGTTGCCAAAACCTGCAAAACGGGCGGAATGACGCGATTGGACGCAAAGCTGTCGGAGTACTACGGCAAGGGGGCGCTTTCCGCAAAGGAAATAGAAGATTACGACGAGGAAAAAACGCGTCTGTACGAGCTGGCAAAGGGACTCACCAAAGCCATCGGGGTGTATTACCAAAGCCTCGACTCCGTTGTGGAAGAATACGTTGTGCCCTGGCTCAGACGCGGTTATGACGACGGCACCGTGATGGCTGTGGCAAAATATTGTTTCAAAAGCGGCATACGCACCCTTGGCGGCGTTGCGTCGATAATGGACAAGCTGTACAAAAACGGCGTTGTCAGCCTTGACGCATTGGACGACTACCTTTCGCGGCTTGCCTATACCGACGAAAAAATACAAACCGTGCTTGCCGCTTGCGGATTGGACAGACGCACCACCGCAAACGACAGACTGCTCTACAAAACCTGGACGGAATCCTGGCGGCTGGATCACGAATTGATCGAATACGCGGCGCAGTCGGCGGCGGGCACGCGCTCTCCTATGGCGTACGTAAACCGAGTGCTGTCCGATTGGAAGCAACGAGGCGTCGCCACGGTGGAACAAGCAAAACAAATTTCGCCGAACGTTGCGTCAAGCGTCGCAGCCACGTCCGCCGCATTTGTGGGCGGCACGGTGATAGAACGCAGAAAATATACGGACGAGGAAATAAACGCGCTGTTTTCCGCGCTGGATGAGGAGGACTGATGAACAAGCGACAACTTTTGCAGCAAGCCAAACGCATAGTGGACAGCCGCCGTTATGCCGCCGAAGAACAAAGGGAACGGGTATTGGAGCAACTACGTCAAAACGACGAATGGCGCCTTGCCGAACAACGGCTGCGCTCGGCGCAGGTGGACCTTGCGATGGGATACGGCGACGCAACAGCGTTGAAAAACACCGTTGCCGCTTTGGAAAAACAACTGTCGGAGCTGCTGAAAAAATCGGGCGTGAAGCCAAGCGAGCTTACGCCGCGATACAGCTGTAAGCTGTGCAACGACACGGGATACGTCGACGGCAAAATGTGCAATTGTCTGCAAACGGAATTGCGTCGTCTCATCATTGCAGGCAGCAACATACCCGACAAGGATTTCACCTTTGAAAACAGCTCCGAAACGGACAAGCATAACCTTGCCGTATACAAAAAAGTAAAGCAAATTTGCGACCTGGGTGACAAAAACATACTGCTGACGGGACAAGTGGGCACGGGCAAAACCTATTTGCTTTCCGCCGCCGCCAATTACGCGGCGCAATGCGGCAAAAGCGTGTTGTTCGTTACCGCCTATTCGCTGAACGCGGATTTTCTCGCCGCTTACCTCGACGGGCAGGATGCCTCGTCCGCTCTGTTGGAAAACTTGATAGATACGGATCTGCTGTTGATAGACGATCTGGGCACCGAGCGGCTTGTAAACAACGTCACCGCCAACTTCCTTTTCAACGTGCTGAACGAGCGAATGCTTGCGCGCAAGCAGATTTTCTTTACGACCAACTTGCAGCTTAAAGATATACAAGACAGATACGACGAACGCATTGTCTCTCGCTTGCTGGATCAAAGCCGCACGTTTATCGCGAAGTTGGCGGGCGACGACAAACGGCTTGCAAAAAATCGACCCGTTTGACTTTGCCCGACAAAAATCGCGGCGGACAGCGAAACGTAACAACGCTACGGTTTTCCAAAACGAAAACCCTCGGTACAAAAGAAGCGTTTGCACACACAATACCGAAGCGATCGACGCGCGTCGGGAGAAATGAAACGGCAAACGGACGGACGTTTGAGAACGACGGCAGGACAAAAACTCTGCCGTTTTTGATTTGAAACGCCGTTTTTTACCGACGCAGCATATTGACGGCAGATTTTTTTACAATTACGGCAAAAAATTTGTCGTTTGCTATTGAAATTGCATAACATTTGTGATAGAATACATTGACAAACATTGAAAGAGGCTCAACACTATGAATTTATTGTTGGCATTTGCACAGTCCTATCAAGAATTACAGGACAACAAACTGTTCGGAATATTTTTCGGACACGAGCTTGGAGAGCCGGCATACACCGGTTGGGAAGTCCAACTTATATTTATACTGCGCGTTTTGATCGCGGGCGCGCTGGGTATCATCATCGGAATAGAACGCAATCGCCGTCAAAAGGAAGCGGGCATGGCGACGCACTTCATAGTGGGGTGCGCTGCGGCGCTGTTTACCATGGTGTCTATGGCTATGCGCGACATCGGCGACGGCGAACGTATCGCGGCGCAAGTGGTATCCGGTATTTCCTTCCTCGGCGCGGGCGTGATATTCTTCCGCAGAGAAAATCTGCGCGGACTCACCACCGCTGCCGGAATATGGGCGACAGCCGCTATCGGCATGGCTGTGGGCGCGGGAATGCCCATCGTAGCCGTTGCCTCCACCGCGATAATACTCGGCATACAGATGTTTTTGCACAGCAAGGTGGTTTTGCGCAAAAGCCGCAAGCACATGCTGTTTGTAAAATTCGTTTACAGCGACGAAACAAAAAACTTTCTCATCAAGCACTTTGACAGCGACAGCTTTCACCGCTTCAAGATAACCAAAGACGGCGAACAAATGATAGCCGAGGCGGTGATTTACACCAAGCAAAACTTTTTTGCCAACGAGCTGTGTCAGTTGATGAGCTCGCACCCTGACGTGATGTCCATCGAGCGCATGGAAGATATTTGACCCCGTTCGCCAAATCAAAACGCCGCCGCAAAGTCGCACTGCTGCACGATTTGCGGCAATATCGCTTACGTTTGCGACCGAGCAAAAGCGCTTTCGCGCCAACGGCAGTACTAACAATAATTTAATTACGCAACAAAAACGCAAAGAGCGCATACTCTTTGCGTTTTTTGGTAGACCCGGCGGGAATCGAACCCACAAAGCCTCCTTAGGAGGGAGGTATTATATCCATTTAATTACGGATCCATATTCGATTTCGGGAGATAATTCTCGCGTCCGAAAAATCGAGAAATATCTGCGCGGGTGTAAAAAAGATGTAATTTCGTTTGCGGCGAGGCGTTTTGCCCGCTAAAACTGCCCCGAAAAGCGCATTTTGTTGCTGTATTGCGCATTGATGTCGAATAAAACGATTTGAAGAACAATACAGTCGTTTTCGTTTTGCCGCGGACGTGTTTTTACTCGCTTTGCCGCGACGACACGAACACATTATAACGCAAAAAAAACGAACAGTCAACTGTTGCGTCAAATGTCAAACCGCGCCGTCCTTGGCGATCCGTCGCAAATTGTATCCGCACAAGCGACTAAGCTTCAAACAATACCCCAATTCTACAAAGAACGAATGCGATACGACTCATAATAATCTGCAACGAGGAACGCCGCACAAAGTGGTTTTTGTCTTTACCAAATTGTGCGGCGTGATATGTAATAATATTAAAATATGTTAGTCATTGTTCTACCCGAAGCGAGTATGTCCCCACCCCCATGCAAAACAATGTACGACGGGGCAAGAAAAGCAGGTTTAGCGCTGCTACTTACCGCATATCCCAACTTTGCCAAAAACCGAAAAATGCGGCAGCTACTGAGAGCTGCCGCATTTACAGAGGAGAATCGATCAGCGTCGCTACATTGCGGCGTGACCTGCCGATTCAAACACTTTTTCCATTTTTTCCTTTACCATTTCCTTGACGGCGGCGCGGGCGGGAGTCGTGTATTTGCGTATTTCGAACTCCTGCGGCTGCGTATAGAAGAACTTGCGTATCTCGCCCGTAAAGGTCACGCGCAAATCGGTGCCCACGTTGATCTTGCACACGGCGTGATGAGACGCTTCGTTGAGCATCGATTCGGGTATGCCGATAGCCTCTTTCATCTGTCCGCCGTATTGATTTACCAACTCCAATCGGGACTTCGGCACGGATGACGAACCGTGCAGCACCAGCGGAAACTCAGGCAATTTTTCTTCGATTTCGTCCAAAATGTCAAATCTCAGCTGCGGTTTTTGTCCCGGTTTGAACTTGTAAGCGCCGTGCGCGGTGCCGATAGCTATCGCAAGGCTGTCGATACCCGTGCGCGTAACAAATTCCACCACGTCGTCGGGATGAGTGAACCTGCCGTACTTGTCGTTTACGTCCATTTCATCCTCGATACCCGCAATAGCGCCCAATTCGCTCTCCACCACAACGCCGCGGGCGTGAGCGTACTCGACGACTTCCTTGGTCATGGCGATGTTGGTTTCGAAGTCGTACGCGCTTGCGTCTATCATAACGGAAGTAAAGCCGTTGTCCGCGCAATACTTGCATATCTCCACCGACTTGCCGTGATCCAGATGCAAAGCCAGCTCTACGCCGCTTGTTTCCACAGCCGCCTGAACGGCGTGGCGGAGATAAGCTATACCGAAATACTTGATAACGTTTTCGGTAATGGCGATGATGACGGGAGACTTTGTTTCGCTTGCCGCCTCCACCACAGCCTGAAACGTTTCGAGGTTGTCCACGTTGAACGCTCCCACCGAAAAATGCTCTCTGTAAGCTCTTTTGAACATATCCTTGGTAGTTACCAATGCCATAATGCCGCCTCCTACTTCAAAGCGTGACCGGCGCTGCCGAACACGTTGGTGATCTTGTCTTTTACCAGCTCGCACACCGCGTCCATAGCGGGCGTGATGAACACCTTCAAGTCGAACTTTTCGGGGCTTTCGCAAAGCGCCTTTCTCATTGCGCCAACGTAAGCCACTCTAAGGTCGGTGCCCACGTTGATCTTGCATACGGCGTGACGCGCCGCTTCGCTGAGCATTGCCTCCGGGATACCGATCGCTTCGGGCATGGCGCCGCCGTAGCTGTTGAGAACTTTAAGCGACGCTTGCGGCACAGAAGAAGCGCCGTGCAACACCAGCGGGAAGCCGGGAAGCTTTTGCTCTATTTCTTCCAGAATATCGAACCTGAGCTGCGGTTTTTGTCCGGGCTTGAACTTGTAAGCGCCGTGCGCGGTGCCGATGGCTATCGCAAGGCTGTCGATACCCGTGCGGGACACAAATTCCACCACGTCGTCGGGGTGAGTGAAGTGACCGTACTTGTCGTCCACGTTCACGTCGTCCTCGATACCCGCGATAGCGCCCAATTCGCTCTCCACCACAACGCCGCGGGCGTGAGCGTACTCAACGACCTCTTTGGTCATGGCGATGTTGGTTTCGAAGTCGTACGCGCTTGCGTCTATCATAACGGAGCTGAACCCCAAATCGACGCATTCCTTGCACAGCTCGACGGATTTGCCGTGATCCAAATGCAACACGATGGGCACGTCGGCGGTTTTGAGCGCACAGTCCACCATTGCGCGGACGTATTCCTTGCCGATAAATTTGAGCGCGCCTGACGACACCGCCACGATGACGGGCGAATTTGTTTCCTGCGCGGCGCGAACGACCGCTTTGAACGTGTCGACGTTGTCCACATTGAACGCGCCTATCGCGTAGCCTTTTTCGTAAGCGTCCTTGAACATTTCCTTAGTAGTTACCAATGGCATAATTTTCTTCTCCTTGTTTAATGAAATATTTTGTGATCTTTACTGTCGAACACGTCCGCCATTTTGTGACGGGCAAGCTCGTAGATAGCTTTTTGCGCGGGTGCGAGAAACGTGCGCGGTTCGAAGCGCGAGGGGTTGAGCGCGAGAGACTTGCGCAATGCCGACACATACGCCACACGGAAATCGGTGCCGATATTCACCTTGCATACGCCCAGCCGCACTATCTTGCGCAATTGCTCCTCCGGTACGCCCACTGCGCCGTGAATGTCCCCTCCGTAAGCGTTGAAGTCGTCCAAAAACTCGTTGTTGATGGTGCTGGAACCGTGCAGCACAAAGGGAAAGTCGGGCAAAAGCCGCATCATCTCTTCCAACAAGCCGAATTCCAACCGAACGTGCTTGCGCATACCGTGGCAAGTGCCCACCGATATGGCAAGACTGTCCACTCCCGAACGCGTCACGAACTCCGCAACGGCGTCGGGGTCGGAGTAGCCTCCGCTGCCCGATCCGCCTTGCTCGCCGCCCAATTCGCCCAACTCGCCTTCCACCGCCGCGCCGTGATCGTGCGCGTAGTCCGCCACCTCTTTGGTGAGACGAACGCGTTCGTCAAAGCTCACGTCGTCGCCGCAATCCATCATCACGGAGGTGAACCCCTCGTCTATGCAGTCCTTGCACAGCGCAAAGCTGTCGCCGTGGTCGAGATGAAGGGCAAAGGGAACGGTAATATCCTTGCTTACGCACTCTATCGCCTCTTTGATGTTGCCGGGGTGCATAAAGGCGCGCGAGCCCTTGGAAACGGAAATTATTACGGGAGAGGCGACGTCCTCGGCTGCGGCGAGCAGCGCTTGTATCATCGCAATGCTGTCCACATTGAACGCGCCTACGGCGTAGTGATTTCGGTAGGCGTCTTCAAACATTTGTTTTGTATTTACCAAAGGCATAAAAAACCTCCCCCATATTTAACTTTTTGTCAATTTTGTCCAAATTTCTTCTCTGAAACCCTGCAACGAAATGGGCGTGATCGACGTGTAGCCGTTGTGTACGGCACTCACGTCGTAGTCGTCGTTGTCGAAAATATCGTCGTCGTGTATATGCTTGACGATGTAACGTTCGTCGCCCAACTCGGATAGCGTGTACTTGCTCATCAGACGCGTGTGCAGCTTGGTTAGGCGGAAACCCTTGTAGGGCGTTTCCGACGGACAAAAATTGACGTTCATATAGTAGTCGCCGCAAAGCAATCCGTCGCTGAGATACCTGAGCGCTTGCGGAATGTGCCGCGCGATATGTCTGTCGTCGTCGAAATGCTCGGCGGAGAGCGCAATGCACTTTTTGCGGAACACAAGCCCCTGCTTGCAGGCGCCGCACGTACCCGAATACATCACGTCGTTGGACATATTGTAGCCGTTGTTGCAGCCGGAGACGATCATATCGTACTCCCCTTGAAAGTATGCGTTTGCAAACAAAACGCAGTCCACAGGGGTGCCCTCCACCTTGAAATCGTGCGAGTTCAGCTTGTGTACCGTCAACGGCTGATAGTAGGTGGTAAAGCCGCAGGATTTGCCGCTTTGCGGAGCGGACGGCGCAAACACATACACCTCTCCCAGCTCGCTCAGAGCCTCTCTTGCCGCCTCGATACCTATCGAGCCGAATCCGTCGTCATTGGTGAGAACTATCCTCATTGAGTCACCTCTCGTGTTTTATTTTTAACGCAGCCGCCTCGCGCTTTTGTATCACTTGCGTTTGCGAGGCAAAGTCCTGCACGCCGCGATTGTACTTTACAAGGCACATCATAGCGAAAGAAATCAATACGGGCAGCATGGTCACGTGGTTGAAGAACACAAACACCCAAAAGGGTATCAAAAAGTTCAGCACCACCACCGTAAGAGACCTTGCCGCCACTTGCATTTTGCGTACGCGTCCCACGCAGCTCGCGTCCACAAGGCAGATCTTGCATATTATCTGCCCCACGGTTTCGCCGTCCTTGCGCGCAAGCGGTACTGCAAAATAAAACGCCGCCGCAGCGATCAAAAAGGACACCAATATGGAATACGCCGTGATCTTGAACGTTTTGTTGACTGCCGCAACGTAGTCGGGGTCTTTGGTCAAAAAGTCCAACGCTTCGGCGTACTGCTCCTCGTAAAAGCTTTTGAGCAGACCGTCGTCGACGTTGTCTTTAAGCGTCGGTCCGTCCGCGCCTTCCGTGTAGAAGCCGGAGTCCAGCTTGGCTTTGACGTAATCCGTCAGCTTGTTTTCCTTTGTGCAGCGCGGATCCGTTGCGTAATAGGCGGCGATAGGCACGTCGTAGTTGTCCTCTACCGACTTGCTGTCGTCGTAAGCGTTGACAAGCTGCACGTTGAAACCGTTTTGCCGCACATACAAACCGCTCTCGACAAATATCTTGTCGATGCTGTTTTGAGCGTCAAAGTAACCCAACGGACGAAAAAGAACGCCCGCCGCAAACAATTCCAAAAGCGCCAGCGTTACAAAAATAAACAGCAAGTCCAACAGACCGGAGCCGATCCTCCTCAAAAGAGAAGGTCGGCCGATCTGTTCCAATTTGGTTTTTACTTGCTCCTTGCGAGCCAATTCGTCCAGAAGGAGAATATCGTTGTCATCCATCGGGTCACCCGTTGAGCTTAATCGGTTATTTTTTGGCTACGGAACCGAGCGCTACGCGTTCCTTGCCCGCAAACAGCACGACGCCGTTGCCGACAACGTCAAAAGCAATGTCCTGGTCCATCTTGTAGTCTATTGAACCGAACACCACCGACGACAAAATGGTCTCGTCGATCTTGATCTTGACGGTGGTCTCCATGCCAGCGGGCAATGTGGAGTAAGCCGTGCCGTGGAAAGAACCGTTGTCCGTTATCGGCAAAAATTCCGGACGGATACCCAACGTAAGTTCGGGCAGAGCGGGTTCGGCGGGAGCCTCCGTTTCCGCCGCGGGTTGAGCGGGCTGTTCGCCTTCGGCAGCGGGAGCGGCATCCGTTACGGCGTCCTCTTGCGGCTTGTTGAACACGATGTCCTCGTCGGATCTGTACACCACTTCGGAGCCGAAGAAATCCAATTTCAGTTCTCTCGGAGAAACGATCTCTTTGAGCCCCACCTTTACGAAGTTCATCGACGGGTTGCCGATGAAGTCCGCCACAAACAGATTGTTGGGACGGTTGTAGACGGTAAGCGGCGGGTCGTACTGCTGCATAACGCCGTTTTCGATAAGACAGATCCTTGTGGCGAGGGTCATCGCTTCCAACTGATCGTGCGTTACGTACACAAACGTAGAGTTGGTGTCGGAGTGCAGACGTTTAAGCTCGGTGCGCATTTCGCCGCGCAATTTGGCGTCCAGGTTGGAAAGCGGCTCGTCCATAAACAGCACCTTGGGACGGGGAGCAAGCGTACGCGCGATGGCGACGCGCTGCTGCTGTCCGCCGGAAAGCTCCGCGGGATACCTGTTGCGGAATTCTTCTATTTTGAGCATCTGCATAACCTCTTGGGCGCGCGCTTCGATGTCGGGCTTTTTCCATTTGAGGTTTTCCAAACCGAAGGTGATGTTTTTGTACACCGTCATATGCGGCCAAAGAGCGTAGTTCTGAAACAGAAATCCTATGTCGCGCTTGGCGGGAGAAACGTTGATGCCCGCCTCGGAGTCGAACACCACCTGGTCTCCGATGGTTATCCTGCCCGTTGTGGGCGTTTCGAGACCGGCGATCATACGCAGCGTAGTAGTCTTGCCGCAGCCGCTGGGTCCCAGCAAAATGATGAATTCACGGTTGTCTATCACCATATTCAGGTCGTTGACCGCGGTGAAAGAACCCCATTTTTTTGTTACATGTTCCAATTCTATTCTCGGCATTATTGTTAACCTCCAATTCCTTTGTCGATAGACGCGCCGGTCACCTTGTTTACTATCAGGTTGGTCGCGATGACGAACAACACTATCAACAAGTTGATACCGTTTGCAAGCTGCGAAGCGCCGTTGCGCGTAAAGTATTCCATAACGTTAGTCGCCAGCGTAAAGCTCGATGTGATCAACACAAACAGCGTGTACTCTCTCATACAGCTGATAAAGGGCAGCAGATACCCGCTGATAAAGCTGGACTTTTGTATCGGGAACAAAATGCGCGTCATACGCTTGCTCCAACGGCAGCCCGTGATGATCGCCGCCTCCTCTATCTCGCCCGACAGCTGCAACATCGCGTTGGTGCCGCTGCGGGAAGCGAACGGCAAAAACTTGATAGAGCCGACGATGATACATATCGCCACCGCCGACGCCTCTTTCATAGAGGTGCTTACGTCCAAAAACTTGAACGCGTCGTTTTTGATGACGGACAGGAACACCGCGCCGAAGCTCAGCGATGGGATAAGGTAGGGCAAAAACGCCAACGACGACACAAGGTTGGCAAACCTGCTGTGACGCTTTTTGCTGACGGCGTAGCCCACCAGAATGCCGCACGTGCCGCACACCATGGCGACGCACACTGCGATGATTATGCTCCTGCCTAAGGAACTAAGTACTGTGCTGTTAAAGAATATTCCCTTGGTGGACAAGTCGCGCGATGACAAGAACACGTCGTCAATGGTCTCTTCCTGGCTGAACCAATATTTAAGTGTGGCTGTCTTGATGTCGCCGGGTGTTTCCTCGATACTTTCGATAACGAAGGAGAACAAAGGCACTATCGCAAAGAACACCACAACGATGAGTACGATGACGGCAATTACCCACTTGGCTTTGCGCAGATCGATCTTGCTGATCTGACCCGATTTGCCCGATACGGTGGTAAAGCGCTTTCTGCTGCGGGTAAAGGCGTTGTTGACGAGCAAAATGGAAACGCTAAGCACCAACAACACCGTTGCCATAACGTAGCCCTCGCCAAACTTGCCCACGGACAGCGCGCTGCGCATAGTCAGCGACAGGAAGTAGCTGGGGTTGGTCTTGCACAAAAAGGCGGGCACCGTGTAGCTGGAAACGGAGCTTGCAAACACCAACAATATAGTGGAGACCATAGCCGGAGCCACAATGGGCAAGGTGATACGGCGAACGATCTTGAAGCGCGAGGCTTTCAATATCGTCGCTGCCTCCTCCAAATTGGCGTCCATATTGCGCAATATGCCGCCGATGAGGATGTAGGCAAAGGGCGCGTAGTGGATACCCATCACCATCGCGGTGGGGAAAAATCCGTACACCACCCACTCCGGCACGCAAATACCCGTGATGGCTTGCAAGAGCCCTATACCGGGAGCGGCAGCCACGTGATTGTTTTTGAAGAAGTTTTCCCAAAACATTGCCAACGACCAGGAGGGCATAATGTAGGGGAACACAAAAACGGTGGAAATAAATTTTTTGAAAGGCATGTTGGTCCTGGTGATCAAAAAAGCCAGGATACCGCCGCCGAGGACGGCGATGACGCATGCCACCAACGCCATGCCCAACGAACGGACGAGGGGCAGCCAGAATACGCTGACGGAGTAGCTCTGGGTCATGCCTACGTCCAACTGGGTGTTGAACAACAACGTCGGCCATTGCATAAAGGTAAAATCGCCCTTCTTGACGTTCTTTTCCCAAATTTCGTTGATGTAGTCGGCTTCCACACGAGTGTGGACCGTGAGGGAGTCCCACACCATAGAAACAAGCGGCGCAATGACGCCTATCGCCAACAACACGAAAAACACAACGAGAATGATGTTGTAGGACTTGGAAAAGAAAGCTTTGAGGGAGTTGAATACCTTTTTGAAAAATTTCTTTACGTCGGGACCGCCTTTGGCGGCAGGTTGTACTTTTTCCGACATAATTACCTCCTCTTAACTTACGAATGGGGGAGCCGGGGCTCCCCCATTCGAGTGTTGAACATTTCTTGTATTTAATCAGTCAGCCCTATTATTTGCTTTTATTGTTGGAACTGATCAAGGCAAGAATTCTGTTGACTTGGCTGAGTTTGACATCTTTAAGATACTCGTAGTCTTCAACGATCTCTTTCGCAATGTGTTGATCTCTCGTCCAGTCACCCTTAGCATAGGTGATGGTGTTGGAAGCGGGGAAGTAGTAACCGTATTGGTTGACCTTCGTGCCGATCGTGCCGTCCTGGGCGGGAAGAGAGCTGTTGTACACAGAGCCTTCATAAGCACCGAGCGTTACAAGGAAACGAGCGTACAAGCAAGCCGTGTAGGGGTGCTTGGCGTTGTTGACGATCTGAGAGCACATAGCGTACATAAAGCCGTTGAAGCCTTCGATCTCCCAATCCCATTTGACGGTGTCCATAGCGTTGATCTTGCCGGCGTTGTCGCCTTCCTTTATGATGAGATCTTTAAGGATGGGATCTTCCTCTTGTCCTGCAACCGTGTAATACTTGCCGACAGCGTCCTTCATCTTGGCAAACGCGCCGTAGTAAACGTAACCGGCATTCCAGTCGTCCTTCAATTGAGTTTCCTTCATTGCGGTACCGTCGGAGCTGTGGAAACGAGAGATGTTGGCGATGTATTCGGTTACCCATTGTTGTCCCGCGGAGGTGTACTCGGTGGAGGACCAGGGTTTTCCGTAATACTTTTGATAAGCGTCCTGGATTCTCTTTTGATTTTCGGGGGCTTCGCAGCAAAGCAGGAAGGACATATTGATTTGCTCAGATGCAGCAGTCTGGAATGAGGACAGGCTGAGGTGATCCGCATGATCTTTGGGAACGGTTTCTTTCGTGTCTGAATCAACATATTCATCATGACCGGCAAGCTGCCAGATGTTGTACAGCTTCTTGCCTGTAATCTTTTCGAAGTTGGTGTTGGTCCAGAACAACTTGTTGAAGTAAATTCCCTTCAAGGGCTTGATGTCGTTGTCCGTCAGACCAAGTTCTTTGTAGTCCGAGGGAACATAGTTGTGCAGCAAGTCTCCATCGTAGTTGGCGATAGAACGAACGTCCTGAACAAGCGCGAAATCCGCAAAGTAGGATTTTTCGGCGGTTTCCAAAGCTTGAAGAAGCTGATAGTCTTTGTAGTCGTTTTTGCAGTTGGAATTAGCTTCTGTGACCCAAGGATATTCCTTTTGGAACGCCGTGAGGGTCTTTGCAAGAACGGAGGTAAGACCTACTACCTTGAACGTATCGTTGGAAGCTTCCATCTCCTTTTTGGAAGCGTCTTTCAATTCTTCCAAAGACATTTTGCTTGCTTCGACGACAACCTTAGCTGTGCCTTCGAGGTCTTCTTTCGGTTGGCAAGCTACAAGCGCGAACGTAGCTGAGAAAACCATTGCAAGCACTGTGAGTACGAGTAAAAATTTCTTCATATTTTTTCTCCTTATAAAATTTTTTTCCTTTTTTGCGGCAAATTTTTTGCCGACAACGGGACGGAACCCGTTTGCGCACATTTTGAAACGATAAATCGCTTTTGAGCGACGTGTTTGTCGCGGAAACGACAAACGCCCCTTGCAAGGGGCGCCTTTTACAAAAAAAGCTGTCCACTGCAAGTTTTATTTTGTATTACGGCAAAATTTTACACCTTGAAGAGGGCAATGTCAATACTGTTTTTGAAAATTTTTAACATTTTGCCTGCAAATCATACCGAAGGACTGTCCGTAAGCAACGCCGACGCGCTTCCGCTCAACGAAAAACGCTGTCCGCACGGCACGAAAAAGCTGTCGCCTGCGGCAAAACGCTCGCCGTCTATGCAGCCCTCGCCGCCGAAAACGTTGACCGCCACAAAGGAATCGCGCGCCTCGCCGACATATTCTCCGTGCAAAAGCAGCTCTCTGCACCGAAAATACCGACACTGCGCAAGCAAACGCGTCCCGTCCTCTCGGCGGGGAGAGGCGGTCGCCTTGTTGACGAACGGGGCGTAATTCAACACGTCCAAAGCCTTGTCCGTGTGCAACGGACGCAAGTTGCCGCAAGCGTCGCGTCTGCCGTAGTCGTACAAACGGTAGGTGACGTTGCTGCTCTGCTGCACCTCGCAAATGACGCACCCCGCGCCTATGGCATGCACCGTGCCAGCCTCCACCAACAGACAGTCGCCCGCCTTGACGGGAACAAAGTTGAGCAACTGCTCCACCGTGCCCGCAAGCAACGCCGACTTGACCTCGGCGCGCGTAGTTGCGCGTTTGAAACCGCAGTATACCCCCGCGCCCTCTTCCGCTTGCAGCACGTACCACATTTCCGTTTTGCCGTTGTCTCCCTCCACGCGGCGAGCGTAGTCGTCGTCGGGATGTACCTGCACGGACAGCTTGGCGTGAGCGTCTATGTACTTGATAAGCACGGGCAATCGGTCGCCGCGCGCATTGACGGCTTGGGGTCGCTCGGCAAGATAGCTTGCCAATGTGCCGCCCGCGCAACCGCTCGGACCGTCCTTGTGTACGGATACCTCCCAGCTTTCGGCAATGCGGCCGCTGTCGTTACGTCTGCCGAACAGCTCGGTAAGCGCCCGTCCGCCCCACAAGTAATCCTTCAAAACGGGCGTCAATCGGATAACACTCATAAACATTTTCTCCGTTTTACAAAAAATTTTTCCCATTAGCGCATTGTCGCAAAACGACGGTTCGGGACAAAGCTATTCTCTCTCCACCGTCACCGCCGCCTCGTAGTCGCCCAACGACTCTGCCGCGTCGACTATACGCTTTGCTATCTCCTCGTCTTTCAGCTTGCAATCGAAGGGCACGCCCGCGTCGAACACAAGCTTGTCCACCGCGCCGCGAATGATACGAAAATCGTGTATGTCCACTCCTTCGACGACTTTTTCCGCCGCTTTGCGCACCGCTTGCTCCAAATGCGCCACTTGCTCGTCCCGCGTATCCACGGGGTCGAGGTGCGCCGTAAGCTCCACTCCCTCCGTTTTGCGCACTTCGTGTTCGATCTCGTCCAGCACCGCGTGCGACTGCATTGCGGGGATACTCGCGTCCATCTCGATATGCACCGTTGCGTATGACGCGCCTGCGCCGTAAGTAAATACGCGCAGATCGTGCAGACCCAACACTTCGTCGTGGGAAAAAATGACCGATTTGATACGGTTGACCTGGTCCGCGTCGGGAGCCTGTCCGAGCAGCTTGGAGCTTGCTTCGCGCACGATACGAACGCCTTGCCAACCCACAAACAGAGCCACTGCTATGCCCGCCCAACCGTCGGCGGCTACACCGAACTCGGCAAGCACCGCTCCGAGAACGACCGCCGCAGTTGCGACGCAATCGCACAAGCTGTCGACGGCGGCTGCCGCAAGCGAATCGGACCCGACGCTCTTTGCCGTGCGTCGATAAAACACGAACATTGCGGCTTTTACCGCAAGCGACGCTCCCAAAACGACATAAACTATCCAACCGACTTCGTTCAACGTGCCGTCGATAACGCCGTTTACGGCTTCGTCGAGCAGCCCTACCGCCACCGCCAACACCAAAAATCCCGTGATCATTGCGGCGACATACTCCGCTCTGCGATGACCGTACGGGTGCTGCTTGTCCGCGGGCTTTGCCGCTATGCAAGCGGAGACCAACGAAACTACGCCGCTGCCGCAGTCGCCGAGATTGTTGAAGCCGTCCGCCACAAGCGAGATCATTCCGAACAAAAAGCCCGCGGCAATCTTGGCGGCGGAAAGCAGCGCGTTGCAGGCGATACCCGCAGCCGCGACGGCAACTTCCTTTTTGGTTTTGTTTTGAGCGGAATCTATCATATTGATATTTTATACACAATTTTGTATTGTTGTCAATACGGGCGAAGGTTTTTTGCAAAACTCCTCCTTTTATCTGCCCCGCGGCGGCAAACGAACGGAGCGTCCTACCGACCGCAACAGGTTGACAGCTGCGACGCCGTCTGTTAGAATATATAAGGAATATATTATTACGCGCGTTTGTTGCAAACGGCAAGGACGACGGGAGAAATAAATGATAAAAAATTCGCTGAAAAACCTCGGTAAAAATTTGGTTTTTATTTTTGTGCCCATGGGCATTGTTTATCTGTTTATGTTGATAGCTGTTTTTGTGTTTGCAGGCGCTGCGGCGGGGGACATAGGCGCGACCTTTTCGGAGCTGTCGGAGCTGCTGGACAAGTCGCTTGCCGATTCGTCCGAAGCGATAGGAGACTTTTTTGCCTACGCGATGTCGCAGATAGATTGGAACGGCAATTTCGGCGACACCTTGCAGACGCTGATAGACACAAATTGGCTGCAAAACACATTCAAGGGATTTGTGGATACGCTGAGTCAAAGCACGGAGGGCTTCGAACAAAACGTGTCGGATATTTGCGCCCGATTTGCCGAAAATATGGTCGCGGACGCGGCGGTCGCCATTGCGCTGTGCGTTTTGGGCACGCTTTTGGCGAACTTTGCGACGAAATTTGTGCTACGCAGCAAGCTTGCCAAACGCAGCGTAAAACAATTCGTAATAGCTCACACGCTGGCTCCGCTTGCGCAGACCTTGCTGCTTGTGGTTTCGTTGGCGCTGCTTGCCACGATACGTCTGTACAGCCTGTTGGTGTACGCTGTATTTGCCGTGTTGATGTGCATACTGTCGCTGCTGTCGTCCTATCTCATCTACCGCGGCAACGGTCTGAGCCTGAAACAAGTGATGACGGCAAAAAACGTACTGCAACATCTTGCGTCCATTTGCATAATATTGTTGATAAATTTCGCCGTAGCCGTCGCGCTGTACTTCATCAACAAATTGCTTGCGGCGATACTTATGATACCGATACTGATCTACTCCGCCAACATCATCGACGTAAACTCCGACAGCTACGTGCGCGCTATGGCGGAGGCTATCCCCGAATCCTGACGGATACTCGCGCGCAGTTGACGAGCAAGACGAAATATGTTAAAATGTAATATTGCAAACCGTCCGTATGGGGTCGGAAAAAGAGGTAAAATATGTTTGAAAAGGCGCTGGAACTGATACGCAAATACGACAGGATAATAATTCATCGTCACAGCAATCCCGACGGCGACGCGCTGGGCAGTCAGATAGGGTTGAAAGCGCTGATAAATGAGAATTTCCCCGACAAAACGGTGTATATCGTGGGCGACCCCGCCAAGAGGTACGCCTTTATGGAAGGGTGCGCGACGGACGACATACCCGACGAAGCCTACAACGGGGCGTTGGCGATCGTGTTGGACACGTCGGCAAAATTTATGATAAGCGACGACCGCTATCAAAAGGCGGAAGCGACGCTCAGGTTCGACCACCACATCTTTTGCGAAAGCATCTGCGACGTGGACGTTATCGACAGCACGTTCGAAAGCTGCTGCGGGCTTCTTACCCAATTTGCGCTGGATACGGGGCTGCGCTTTAACAGACTTGCGGCAAAATCGCTCTTTACGGGCATGGTTACCGACAGCGGACGCTTTCGCTACGACTCGGCAAACAGCAGAACGTTTCGTTTGGCGGCTACTCTTACCGAACAGAACTTCGACCCCAACGAGATCTACTGCGAGCTTTACGCGGACGACTTCAAAAACACGCAGCTGCGCGCGCACTACATACTCAAAATTCGTTTGGCGGGCGACGGCGTAGCTTACATAGTGACCGACAAAAACGAGCTTGCCCGATACGAGGCGGAGTACGGCGCGGACAGCTTCGGCATATCCCGCGGAATGGTGGGCACCATGTCGGACATACGCGGCGTGGACAGCTGGGTGAACTTTACCGAGACCGAACAGGGAGTGCTGTGCGAACTGCGCTCCAAAAAATACAATATCAACCCCGTTGCCGTCAAATACGGCGGCGGAGGACACGCAAAAGCCAGCGGAGCGACCGTGCCCGACATAGCGACGGCAATGAAAATGGTAGAGGATCTCAAAGCCCTACACAGAGGAGAATCGATATGACCCAACAACAAACAATGCAGGCAATTCTCGACAAGATCGTGCAATATGACAAAATAATAATCACCCGTCACGTACGCCCCGACGGCGACGCGATAGGCTCGTCGCGCGGGCTTGCGGCAATGCTGAGGCTGAGCTTTCCCGACAAAAAAATATACGTGCAGACGGAAGACAAAAGCGACTATCTGGCGTTTCTCGGACCGGACGACGACCGTATCGCCGACAGCGAATACGACGGCGCGCTGCTGATAGTGACGGATACCGCCACTATGGATCGCATAAGCAACAGCCGCGTGGACCTTGCCAAGGAGATAATCAAAATAGACCACCACATCAACATCAAGCCCTACGGCGACCTGAGCTGGGTGGAGGATGAGCGCAGCTCCTGCTGCGAGATGATCGCTTTCTTTTACGAGACGTTCAAGGGCACGCTTAAACTTGACAAGGAAGCGGCGACATATATCTACTGCGGACTTGTGACCGACAGCGGACGGTTTCGCTACGAAGCCACCACGGGCGACACGCTGCGCATAGGCGGAATGCTGTTGGACTTCGGCGTGGACATCGAAACGCTGTACGCTCATCTGTATCTGGAAGATTACTCGCAATTGAAATTTCAGGCGTACGTGCTGGAACATATGAAAACTACCAAAAACGGCTTGGTGTACCTGCACGTGGACAAAAAAATGCAAAAGAAATTTGCCCTCACGTCCGAACAGGCAAGCGAAGCGATAAGCTATCTGAAATTTATAAAAAACTGCATTGCGCAGCTTGCTTTTATCGATATGCCCGACGGAACGGTGCGCGTCAGATTGAGAAGCCGCTTTATGACGATAAACGAACTTGCGGAAAAATACGGCGGGGGCGGACATCAATGCACCTGCGGAGCTACGCTGCACAACAAAAAGGAAATATCCGCCATGATCGCCGACGGAGACAAAATGGTTGCGGATTACAAAGCAAACAACAAGGGGTGGCTATGAAAATACTCGTTGCAAATGACGACGGAATCGATTGCGAAGGCATAAAAATTTTGGCGAAGTGGGCAGCCCAAAAGGGCGAAGTGACCGTGTGCGCGCCCGCTCGTCAACAAAGCGCCAAAAGCCACGCCATAAGTATCCACGACGGTCCGATAAAAATACAGCCCGTTACCTTTATGCAAGGAATAAACGCCTACGTGGTGGATTCCACTCCCGTGGATTGCGTACGCTTCGGCACGCTCGGCTTGGGAGTACACTACGACTTGGTGCTGTCGGGCATAAACAAAGGCTTCAATATGGGCGAGGATATTCTTTACAGCGGCACCGTTGCCAACATCTTCGAGGCGGCTTTGCGCGGGTGCCGCGGCATTGCTTTCTCCACCGACCCGACAAGCTTTGCGGAGGCGGAGGCGCAGTTGGACGATGTGTGGACGTATTTTGTAAAACACGATCTTTTTGCCCACTGCAATCACTTCAACGTAAACATACCCCTGCACAGCAAGGGAATAAAGTGGACAAAACAAGGCGGCGCATACTTTACGGACGAATTTGTGAGCATTGGCAACGGACTTTACAGCCAACAAGGATACAGCGTTTACCGCTTGGGGAACGATCTGACTATGGATACCGACGCGGTGATGAACGACTACATAAGCATAACGCCCCTATCCGCCCGCCGCGACGATCTTGCCGTGTGGAACAAGGTGCGGCTGCCCTAAAATGCCGCATCGGGTATTCCACGCAAAAAGGGAGTCGCTCGTGCGGTCGCGCTCAAAAAGGCTTCGCTTCGCGCACTGCGTGCGCTCGTTGCAGATTATTTTGAGTCGCGACGCACTCGCTCATAGTGAAATAAGGACGGACTTTATATAAAATTACTTCACTGCGCAGCAACTTCACCTAACAACCGTCCCCATCAACAACAGCGTAGCGAGTTGAGGGGCGCGCCACGACAAGCGAATGTGTACTGTGGACACTTCGCCTTGAGCGCGGGCAAGTTGGTGCTTTTCTAATGCACCAACACAGTCGGGACCGCTTGCGGTGGAAGAGGGATACAAGACATAAACTTCAATAAATGCAAAAGACTCCGACTTTTGATGCCGGAGTCTTTTTTTGAAATATTTTTTATGCAAAAATCAATTCGATACTCGTGAGACCTATCTGTTGATTTTTTTCTCCGCCGCCGACATAAACCAATCGAACTTGCGTTACATCTGCCGGCAAATTCGTAGCGGTAAGCGTTGTATAGTCGGTTATCTGTTGGGCTGTGCCATCAAATCCGACTCCGTTTACGACAGTCCACTCACCGCTGCTTGTTTTGTATTCAATCTGCAATTTCTTGAATGTTTTTGGAGCGCCGGTCCCACCCGTAACCCACTCTTTCAAATTGAATGTAACAGAGGAAATCGTACTGCCCGTGGCGGTCACCGTCACATATTCTGTTGCGCCTCCTTTACTTGCCAATACGGGTCTGTCACCAATAGTTGCGTCACTTGCTTGCTTGGACGCGTAAGAAAAAACGAATTCTACCGTGGCTTGAATTCCCAAATCGGTCGCGCTCACCGTTCTCTCGGTATACGAACCAACCGATCCGGACCAACTCGCGCTGTATGTGCCGTATTTGCCGACAAAATCAAAGGTATAAGCACCGGGGTTGGTTTCTCCACCGGGATTAGAGCCGCCACCGCCGGGGGTTGTGCTTCCACCACCGATCTCACCGTTGTAGATGCCAAGATACAGCAGGTAGTTGCTGCCAACATTATCGTACACAGTAGCGCTCACAGTGTCGTGTTTTGCACTTTTTTGAGTACCAAGAATATACTTTTCGGTTCCGAACACAAAGATCTTGTTGGTTTCGTCCCAAGTCCAATGTTGACCGTCGGTCTGAGCGTCGTTAAGTTTAACGTTTGTGTGAGTTTTGCTATCGGTGCCGACCGCAGAAATAACTTCAAGGAACTTGCCGTCTATTTTGATAATCCAGCCTTGACCGTCGGCGATGACCTCTACATCTGCTGCTTTTGCAACGTCAGTTAAAGTTTCCAGATAATAGGTATTTTTAAACTCACCTGTAACATAGTGCCATTGATCGTCGGCAATTTTCATAGCCAGTTTGTATGTAGTGCCGGCTGCCGGTTGCGTGATGGGATTGAAACCTTCTTCCTCAACAGGCGGAGTCACTGTATGACCGGGGCATCTGTTGTTTGCGCAAACGGGATCCTGGCAGGTTTCGTCCAAGCATCCGTGGCAAGTCGGGCATTGATGTCCGCATACATGCGGATCGGGGTTCTCACTGCCGCCGCCGCTTGTGGGACCGTCCTCAGTGTAGTAGCAAAATTCTCCATCATAATCGTCAAATTCGACGTGTCCATAGGAGTAAATTATTATGTAGCAATCAATATTGTTGTAGGTGAAGTCGAAACTATCGAAACTATCACCTTCTTCATCTATTGCTCCGACGTAATACTCCAAATCGGCAGCGGCAATTGTTACCGACGCCTCACTGTTGCGCGTGATGACGATACCGTTTGCGCTAATCACGATTTTTACCGTATCGTTCGGGAGATCTTCGTCGGCGGTGAAATCGTAGCCGATAAGGTCGTATGTGCCGTAGTGCGCAGACCAATCGGTGGAAGGCGTTCCGTAATCTTCATCGCCCGGATCGGTGTCTCCGCCAGGAATAGGCGTCGTTCCACCGCCACCAGGAGTTGTGCTACCGCCTTGCGAATAGGTGATCTCTATCTTGGTGATACGTGCTTGCTTGCCCGCAACAGACATCGTCACCGTAGATCCGTTGACGGGTATTGCGTCACCGGCATTGTAGATATCTGAACCCACATTGAATGAAGCTGTGCTGTCTTTATCTTTGTCCGAAGCCGTGATCTTGATGGAAACTATCGTGTAACCCGACTTCGCAGTGAATGTCATTGTTGCTTGCTCGCTGGAATATAACCGCCAATTGCTTCCCCACCAGGAAGCGCTTGTCACTTTACCGGTAGTCGATTGAGCACTTGCCGTTGCAGCTACGCTAATCGTTACCACGTCGGTTTCAATCGTGGTATATGTTACCTCTTTTCCGTCTGTTGACGTCGTCCAACCGTGAGTGCTTGCATAATTTGCAAAGTCTATGGTGTCCGTGGATGTGGTATCTTCACTGCCACCTTGCGATCCGCCGCCGGGTGTTGTGCCGCTACCGCTGCCGGGAGTTGTGCTACCGCCTTGCGAATAGGTGATCTCTATCTTGGTGATACGTGCTTGCTTGCCCGCAACAGACATCGTCACCGTAGATCCGTTGACGGGTATTGCGTCACCGGCATTGTAGATATCTGAACCCACATTGAATGAAGCTGTGCTGTCTTTATCTTTGTCCGAAGCCGTGATCTTGATGGAAACTATCGTGTAACCCGACTTCGCAGTGAATGTCATTGTTGCTTGCTCGCTGGAATATAACCGCCAATTGCTTCCCCACCAGGAAGCGCTTGTCACTTTACCGGTAGTCGATTGAGCACTTGCCGTTGCAGCTACGCTAATCGTTACCACGTCGGTTTCAATCGTGGTATATGTTACCTCTTTTCCGTCTGTTGACGTCGTCCAACCGTGAGTGCTTGCATAATTTGCAAAGTCTATGGTGTCCGTTGATGTGGTAGCTTCGCCTCCGCCTTGCGATCCACCGCCACCTGTACCGGGAGTCGTGCTTCCTCCGCCTTGCGATCCACCGCCACCCGGATTCTCGCTGCCTCCGCCGGGTGTTGTTCCACCTCCGCCGCCGGGCGTTGTGCCGCTACCGCTGCCCGGAGTGAGAGCTTCTATCGTGGGCATTGCCAATCCGGAGCTGCTGCCGCCGTACATCTGAACAACACTGTTGAAGTTCTCGATATAGCCCTTTACCACCACTAAGTCGCCAACCTTGACATCGGTTATGCCGCTTGTCGGTGTGGCAAAGAATATGTAAAACGTCGTAGTGCCGTTTTCCGTGTCGGATATATGCAATTTCCAATCGCCGCTGCTGCCCTTGTAAGGGGTTGCGCCTTGACTCGTCGAACCTGCGACAACGTAACCTTTTACGTATACCGCCGTGTCGGTGAATTGACCGTCAGCCAATGCGCCGCCGACTTTCAATGCGTCGGCTACCGTGTAGGGGCTTTCCAACGTGCCCTTGCCCGTGGTCTCGCTCGGAGTTGTTCCGCCTCCGCCTTGCGATCCACCGCCACCGGGATTTTCACCGCCACCGCCGGGGGTTGTTCCTCCACCGCCGGGGGTTGTTCCTCCACCGCCGGGGTTTTCACCACCGCCTCCGCCGGGAACTTCTACCGCGGGCGCCACGCGTGAAACGGTCACAGTCAAGGGTTTGTCTTCGTGAGTGTAGATTTGTCCCTTTTCATTGACCAGCGTTGCGCAAAGCTTGTAATGAATGGCGGCGGAACGGCTTTCGGGAACGTTTACCGTCACAAATCCGTCGCCCTCGGTGATAGTGATAAGATAAGAATCTTCTATCGACCATTTTATGTAAATAGTTGCCGAGTTACCTTTTTCGTCATAGCTTTCGATCTTGCTGTCGAGCCGATAGCTCTGCGGAGTTTCCTCCGTGGCAAGCAGTTCTCTTTCAAGATTGCCGATAGCCATAACCAATGTGTCATCGTCGAAATCGACCGAACAGGCGACAAACAACGAGACGCACATTGCCAAAACAATGGCGATACAAATAAAAGCGCGCTTTTTCATTTAGTTTCTCCTTGTTTTAATATATGAGCCTACAACAAAGGCTATCTAAAAGTAATTTTACTACTTTTGACAGCCTCTGTAAATAGTTATTATTCAAAAATTTGCGATTTTGTTCGACATCATTCTTGCGAGGACGACTTTTTGCGCTTGCACACAACGATCACGACCACCGCAACCGCTGCGCCCACAACAAGCACGGCGCCCACAACGATGAGAACAATGGCATAAACGGGCAAACCGCGTTGCGCTCCGCCGGGGGTTTCGCCGCCCGTACCGAATTGATAGGGCACTATTGGCAAATTGACCGCGGTTTGCAATTGCGACGGATCGGTGTGTACGCTAAGCGTTGTGTACAACGAGGCGTCTATCATGCCCGCTTGCTTGGTAAGAAAATCCCGCGTGATGAGGCGGTAGTTGTACACTTGCTCGCCCTGCTTGGTGATGGGTATCGGCTCGAAGTCGCTTGTAAATGCCGACGGGAAATAGTTGTAGTTGCGCCGACTGTTTTGGTGGAACAACAAGTAATCGATTATCGCGGCGTAGTAGTACTCGTTTTCCGATATGCGTCTGCCTGAAACGCGCCACATACTTTGACCGCTGTACTTGACCAATTCGTTGATAATATCCTTGCCGGACACCTTGGCAATGTACACGGTGTTGTCGAAGGGCAGCGCGTTGTACAACTGCGAGTAGGTGACGTCGCCTGCGCTTAGCGAGTTGCGCGCCACGTTGGTGATGGCAAGATCGATGGTATATCCGCGCTCTTGCGCCGCAGCGGCAATGGCGTTGCACACCAACCGCGGAATACCGTTGGAGCTGTTGAGGGTTTTGTCGAGAGTGACTACTACCTGATTGCGCTCTTGCTCTATTGCAGCATTGGAGTTGTCGATCAGCGATTGCACGCTGCTTTGCACCTGCGTATCCACGTCACTGAGCGAATTGTAGGAGATATTTTCGTACGTTTGCACGCTGACGTTGCCGTTATCCACCGAAAAACGCATATGCGAAACAAAGCCGCCTTCGCTTTTGCCTTGAAGGAAAGGCAAACCGTTGACGAGATAACATTGTTGCGAGTGGGTGTGCGCGCAAAATACGCCGTCGACGTAGTCCTCCAACCCCGCGGTAGTCGTGGGTTGAGCAAACGTGCCGCCGTCGCCGTCCACAATATCCTGCGGACCGTCGTGCGCGCTTACGACGACAATGTCGCAATCTTGTTCGTTGCGCAACTCGGTGGCAAGGTCTTTGATGATGGGCAATGGATCTTTGAATCCGACAGTTTGCACCAAGGGAGCGCATATAGACGTGATCTGGTCGTCGCCGATCACCCCGATAACGCCAACCTTGATACCGTTGTCCAACTCTTTGATTATGTATTCGTCGGCAAAGTCGTCCGCAAAGTCTCCCCAACCGCCGTCGCGGCTCCAATTGTAGATGTTTGCGCCGAGAAAGGGTATGCCGCTGTTTGCGGCAAGGTTGCGCAGATTGTCCATGCCCCAATCGAACTCGTGGTTGCCGTAGGTCATTTCGTCAAAGCCCGCTTCTTGCATACAGTCGGTGAGCAGCTTGCCGAAATTGCTGTTTGATTCCATCGAGCCTTGGAACATATCTCCCGAATTGAGTATGATGGCGCCCTCCGACTTGCGCTTGGCAAGGTAACCCGCAATGCGCGGCATTTTGGACACCTCGCCGTGAAAATCGTTTATGGCGTAGACGTCAACGGTGTTTGTTGCCGCCTGAGCTACGGTACTTTGCGTTGCAAAACCCAATACGCACAGTACGGATAGTACCAACACCGCTATCAGCATTATCGATACGAATGTTTTTTTGTTTGTCACGGGGAAATTCTCCTTGATTGAAATCTGTTTCGCGCATATCGCGCGTGTGGGATAAATTGTGCTGACGGAATTTGTGCAATAAAGAACAAAAACAATCAATTACAACGACATCGCTTGTAAAGTATGACGCGTAAGTTCAAACGGTTTACGCCGCAAAAGCTGAAAAACAACAACTTTTGAAGATGTTTTCTAAATTTTTTTATATTATACAATAAAATACGTCGATTGACAATAGAAAAGCAACAAAAACGAACGATTTTTATTTTTTGAAATCTGTTTTAAGTATTTTGTCGCAAGCGGTTGATTTTTTTGCGCGATTGATGTACAATAATAAAGCATCTGGGTGTAGCGCAGTTTGGTAGCGCACTAGACTGGGGGTCTAGGTGTCGCTGGTTCAAGTCCAGTCACTCAGACCAGCTGTTGCGGCTTCCTTTGGGGTCGCACAAGAAAGAGAGGAGCAAAAGCCCCTCTTTTTTTGTGCTCCTTTAAGGTGCGCCGCAACGCATGTTTCGTGTCAGGATCAGCCGAAATAACGTAGCGCTCCACTGCGTTCCACTCACCCGCGCTTCGCATGGAATAAGCCCGATCACTCAGACTATTTGAGCGGTCGCCCTTTTGTTGCAACAGATAGGGAACAAAAAATTGCACCCTTTTCCTTTGCTGCCGTTTGGCATATCTATTCATAGCTGTCGTACCGAGGCGACGAATACACTGCCGCCTGTATTGGCGGAGCGCACTTGGGCGGAAACGGCGCAACCGAACCGTTGAGACGGATCGGGGCAAATCAAGGATCGCAAGGATCTTGGGGTGACGGCTTGGGCGGCTTGGGACCGTTGAAAGAATAAAAGCAACATTTGATGCCGGCGTTGAACAATTGCCGTTTTTTGTCTGCGCGGCGACCGAAAAGGCGCTCAAAATCCTCCAATGGGGTGAGAAAATAGAAATTCCACTTGTCCAAAGCGCGATACAATTTGCCCATATTTTTTGCCAACTGTTTTGCGTTTTCCTCATCGCCGAGACGCTGACCGTAAGGAGGATTGCTTACGTTTACCCCGTAGCTGCTGTTGGAAACAAATTGCTCGGCGGGGCGCAAATTGAACTTCACGTTGTTTTCCACGCCCGCCTGCGCGGCATGAAAACGGGCTGTTTCCAACGCCTTTTCGCTGATGTCGCCGCCGACGATATTCAACGGGCGGTCTCGTCGCACATCCGCCGCTTCCGCGAACGCCCGTTCGTATGCGCCCGCCGCAACGCTCCACTGCTCGTACGCAAAATGTCGTTTGAAGCCGGGTGCGATGTTGAGCGCCTTCATCGCCGCCTCTATCGGCAACGTGCCGCTGCCGCAAAAAAGATCGGTAAACATTTTGTCGGGATTCCACACCGTAAGGTCGATAAGCGCAGCCGCAGTCGTTTCTTTCAGCGGAGCGTCGTATGGCAACGTTCGATAGCCTCGTTTGTGCAAGCCAACGCCCGTGGTGTCCAGATTGACGGAACACACATCGTCGGTGATATCCAATTCCACGCGGTATTCCGCACCAGTCTCGTCCAAAACCGCGCCGTTGCGCAAGGCGTCGACGACAGCCTTTTTGCCGACAGACTGTATCGCGTGATGCGCAAACAGCTTGCTGTTGACGCTTTTGGTAACCACCGTGACGCGCCCGTTTTTGTCTACCAGATCGCGCCAGGCAACGTTGCGTACGCCGTCATACAACGCGTCGAAGTCGGGAACGTCAAATCGGGCAAGCTGCACCAACACCCTTTCGCCGCTGCGGATAAACATATTGATACGCGCAACGTCTCTCCAATCGCAATCGCACACCGCCACGCGACCGTTGATCGCGCGCAGATCGCGATAGCCGAGAGCTTCGAGTTGTCTTTTTACTACCGCTTCTACGCCCGTAGCTGCGGGAACAAGTAATTTCATGGCAGTATTTTAACATATTTCGAAATATTTGCAAACATTCCGACAACAAAACGAGGACGGAATCTCCGTCCCCGCGCAAGCGTTTATTTGATAACTTTACGCAATGCTTTGACCGCGGCTATCAGACAGCCCCTCAGCAGCAGATCGTACAGCGGCGGCACAAGCTGAGCCGCGCCTACCACCAGCCAAAACACCCACTGCCGTTGGTAAAGCCTTTCGAAAACGGACGGCATAAGCCACCGCGTGAGAACAAAGGTCAACGCCACGCCCGCCTCGGCAAGCGCGTAGTACAGCACCCACTTGACAATGGGCTTGACGCGCGGTTTGCCCTTTACTTCCACGTGCATAACCTTGGCGTCCTCGCCGCCGAAAGGGTCTTCCAACGTCTCTTCGCGGTCGAGGCGAGCCGTCACCTTGACCGATTCGCACCACACCTTTACTATCGCAAAGGGAATGCAAAACAGCGCCAACGGAGCCACCGCAACGATGTTGCCGATAAAAACACCGCATATACCGCCCACCGTGAGCGTTGCCGCATAGACAAGCAACGCGTAGCGGAGACGACCTCCGACAAGCAACGGAGCCACCGTGGCAACAGCGGCTATCACGCCGCATATCAGCGCGGCGTAGGGCACAATGCTTGCCAACAGCAAAAAAACGCAGGCTATCGCTCCGCAAACGCCGCATATAGCGACCATCCGCGCAGAACTTTTCATCAGCAGCCGTTACCGCCCATACATTGACAGCAGTTGCAGCACATATTGCACAAAAGACAGTCGGTACACGTGCTGCCCGTGCATGTTCCGTTGCCCGCGCCCATTCGAGGTCCGTCGTCCACGGGACGGGATGAGTCGGAACGCAGCTGGTCGGGACTGATGGTGTTGGAAGCGAGTATCTTCGTCAGCTTGTCCAGACTTTGTCTGTAACGGGCGTTGTCCGGCTCCATTTCGCAAGCAAGCTCCAATTGCCGTTTGCTTTCGAGAAACCAATTGCGCTTGTAAAACAATATCGACTGAATGTAGTGCCACTCGGCGTCGCGCGTTACGCGCGCGTCCAGCTTGGATTGCGCCTCGTCAAGCTTGCCGTCGGTTATCAGCTGTTGGATAACGGTGTAGTCGTCGTCATCCTTGATGTCGTTTTCCTGCGCCTGTTCCTGCCGCTCGATCATAATATCGCGATAAGCCACTTCCAATTGTTGCAGTTTTTCCGACGCTTCTTCGCCGGCGGCGCCCACCAAAAATCTGTCTTTTTGGTACTGTTCTTTCAGCTCGTTGTAGCGGGCGTCTATCTCCTCCTGCGTGGCGGATTCGCTTACGCCCAAAATTTCGTATGCGTTGTAGTTCATTCTGACTCCGTTTTGTGGTCTGTTATCCTTGTTGCAAAACAGCAAACGCGTCGGTCTACTGCTTTGCGGCTGTTTGCTTGTTCGCCTTGTTTGAGGCGGATCTGTTTTCGATGTCGTAACCCGACAATACTTCTTCGGTTTTGTCTCGTATGCTGTCGTACAGCACGTTGTTGAGAATACACGTATACTTGCTAAGTTCCAGATCGTTGTAAGCCATCGCAACTCTGTTGAGTACGGCAAACATCAAAAAGCGCAATTCGTCCAGCTTGACGTGCAATTCGTCGGCTTTCGATCGGTAGCACACAAGGAAAGGATTGTAGTTGCCGTTCTTTTCGTCCTTGCGAGCGTCGTCCAACGCGTCGATAAGATATATCCACTTGCCCAAATTGTAGCACAGCGTCCGCACGTTGTCCGTAGCGCTGTCGCCAAGCACGCAAACGGCGAAATCCTCGGACAGCTTGGCAAACGAGTGAGAGACCGCGTCTATGCTGCGGGTGTTGTCCCGTTCCATCTGCCTTAGCTCGCAGTAACGCGCCGACAGCATGTTGTCCAGATCGGGCATAAGCTCGTGCGCCTTGCGATACGCCCCTTTGAGAGAGCGAAACGCCGTCTTTTTGGCAACGCTGCCGCCGTCCACCATGTCGTCGTAAAGATTCCAATAGGTAAGCAGCACATTTGCCACAGACATCTTGTCGATAAGCTCCGATTGCTCCAACACGGGGCGTTTTTTCAGCGGAGAGCTGAAACACCTGCGCTGCTCGACGTTTACGTCCGCGCCCGTTACGGCGTGAAACAGCACGCTGAAAAAATTTACGTCGTTGCTGATATACATACGCGGCAAATTGCCGAATTGCCTTTTTGTGGAAAAGCACATTCCGCACATAAAGGTCTGCCAGACGCCTTGCTTGTCCTTTTGTAGCTTTTCCTTTTCTATGTTCAAATATCCAAACATCAGCGTATTTGTGGTACGAGCCCCACCTTGCGATATACCTTCGTAAGGGTTTTTTGCGCGATACGGCTTGCTTTTTCCGCGCCGCTCTTCAACACCGCTTCGAGATAGCCCTTGTCGGCAAGCAAACGCTTTTGCTCGGCTTGGATGGGCTCCAAGACGGCGATTATCGAATCGGCGACAGCGTCCTTGAATACGCCGTAGCCCTTGCCCTCGAACCTGCGTTCCGCCTCGGCGACGCTTTCGCCGCTGCACAGACTGTAAATATTGAGCAGATTGCTGACGCCCGGCTTGTCGGCGGAGTGACGCACGCAGTGCGCGTCGGAGTCGCTGTCGGTTACGGCGCGGCGCAGCTTGCGACGAATAACGTCGGGCTCGTCGGAAAGAGTTACGATAGCGTTGTCGTTGACGTCGGACTTGGACATCTTGGCTGAGGGATCCTGCAAGCTTTTGATACTGCTGCCCGCCTTGTTGAGCAAGCATTGCGGCACGACGAAGGTTTCGCTGTAACGCGCGTTGAACCGTTCGGCGATGTCGCGCGTCAGCTCCACGTGCTGTACCTGGTCCTTTCCCACGGGAATGTACTCCGCTTGGTAGAGCAATATGTCGCTTGCCATAAGCACGGGATAATTCATAAGCCCCATATTGATGTTGTCGGCATGACGGCGCGACTTGTCCTTGAACTGCGTCATACGGTTGAGTTCGCCCACGTAGGCGACGGTGTCCAATATCCAGGCAAGCTCGGCGTGTTCGTGTACGTGCGACTGAATGAACAATATGCTCTTGTCGGGATCGATGCCGCAGGCGATATACAGCGCAGTGAGATCCAGAGTGTTTTTGCGCAGCTCCGCAGGCACCTGACTGACGGTCAGCGAATGCAGATCCACCACGCAAAACAGACAGTCGTAATTGTCCTGCAACGGTTTCCAATTGCGAATGGCTCCGAGATAATTGCCGAGCGTCACTTTGCCCGTGGGTTGTACGCCCGAAAAGACTCTTTTTTTGACCTCTTCCGCCATAATGCACCTCTTGCCCATTATAAAGTATTATTCAGTATACCATTGCTTGCGCGGTTTGTCAAGAGCAGGATAGCCCCGACCGCGCGGCAAATAAAACGGACAAGCCGATATGCTCGCGCAAAAAACGCCCAACATCTGGGTGTATTCCATAGGGAATCAAGCACAATCTTAATTTAATATCGGAATACACCTTTGGGCGAGTCACAAAAACGGCGAGGAGCTTTCCTCGCTGTTTTTGCATAGTTTAAGAAATTATGTTCATCCGATTTTGTACGATCTTAGTCCTCTTTTTTCGTGCGGCTCGTCTTATAGTAAGGACTCAAATTGATGAAATATTGCTTCATTTCGTCCTGCCTCGCCTCGTCGCAGTTTTTCAGAATGTATTCGAGGAGTTCTTCCTGCCTTGCCTGTCCGAGCGTCAAACGGTAGAGCGACAAAATCTTGATGAGCCGTTCGTAGGAGAGAATATCGCGGGACAGCGGATACATGGGAACGATACGCTCGATCTTCACCATGTCATCTGTTTCGGTAAGCCCCCAATACGGGACAAGCTCGCTCGTCTCCTCGGTGTGTTCCTGTGCTTCGGCGCGGGCAAACATCTCCTGCCAGACGTCTCTTTCAAAATGCATTTCGCCGTAACGTTTTGCGACGTTTTGGCGGATCGCCAGACACTCATAACGATTGATCCTTCCTTCGCGCTGTTCGAGGTCGATGGGGTTGGACGGCAAATTCCAATGCACGATACG
>CANQCN010000010.1 GCA_947589685.1 uncultured Clostridia bacterium | reverse complement strand
AACTACCATTATACCAGAGATTTATATGAACTTCTTTTTTTTTCTTCGGGTGTTGCACTTGAAAGTATAATTCACCCTGTCAGCGGTACCGACCGCATTGTATGCGGTTGGTGCTGACCAAGGCGTGGGAGGACGAGGTGGAAGAGGGATATAAAAAGCAAATCTTAATTCAATTTCTCTGTTTTTATCACCAACACAGTCCGAATGGTAACAAGCTTGCTCGTATAACCGATGTCCCGACCTCAACTTTGCGGCGTAGCCGCAAAACTTCACATTTGCCGCAAGGCAAATACTTCACTTCGGCGACAGCCGAAACTTCACTTGACGCGCAGCGTCAAACTTCTCCTACCCATTTGCGGTGGAAGAGGGAAATAAAAAACAAACTTCAATTCACCAAAACTCGTCTTAAAAAATTTTTATAGAAAAATTTGTAATATTCGCGGATTTTTTGGGTTCAAATACCCCTCAAACGATTGCCGTATATTATTTTTAGCTGTATAATTATTTATAACGCACAAATTTCGGAGCAACAAAAATGAAAGCTTACACAAAAAAGATCAGATTAGCTACGCTCGCGTTGTTGATGGTGTTTATCGTCAGCAGCGCTTGCGGTTGTTTTTCGTCGCAAACGAAGCAGAACGCTGCGGGAACCGTTGCGGTTACCGACATAACCGACAGAGTACGCTCTCTTACGGATGAGTTTGCGCTTACCTCCGACGTGAGCTATGACGGCTACGACGCGGACGAGTTGGTTTGGGTAGTGGTGCGTTTCAAGGACGAAAGCATTCTCGACCGCGCAATGCGCGATCCCGATGATATTTACGGCTACATCAACAGCGAACAAGCCGTTGCGCAAGCCGCGGAGATCGCCAAGGCGCAGGACGGCTTTGCGGACAAGTACGCCTCCGTGATACGCGACACCAGCTTCCGTTACAACACGCTGTTCAACGGTATGGCTATGCAGGTGCGTTTCGGCGACATAGGCGCTTTGCAACGCGACGAACGCGTAAACGACGTTATCGTGTGCGAACGCTACCTTGCCCCGCAAGCGGTGACGCAAAACGAAGTAAACGTCTATTCGACGGGCATTTACGACCCCGGCGACGTGGGCTACGACGGGACGGGTACTGTGGTAGCCGTGCTGGATACGGGCTTGGACTACACTCACACCGCCTTTGCCGAACAGCCTACGGGCAATCTCGCAGTAGAAATGGACGACATTCGTTCGTTGCTGAGCAGCTTTACCGCTACGTCTATGTCGGCGGCTGCGGGCGTGGAGCTGACGGCGGACGAGCTGCATATATCCGACAAGGTGCCCTTTGCCTTTGACTACGCCGACGTCGACGCGGACGTGTATCCCACCGAGGACCACGGCACTCACGTGGCGGGCATCATCGCGGGACACGACGACACCATCACGGGCATTGCCACCAACGCGCAGCTTGCGATAATGAAGGTGTTTCCCAACGTGGACGAAAGCGGCGCAAGCACCGAGGGTATTCTCGCCGCGCTGAACGACTGCGTCGTGTTGGGCGTGGACGCGATAAATATGTCTCTCGGCTCTTCGTGCGGATTCTCCCGCGAGGCGGACGACGAGGCGGTCAACGAAATTTACGACGCCATTCGCGAGGCGGGAATTTGCCTCATCTGCGCCGCCGGCAACGAGTACTCTTCCGCTTATCAATCGGAAAACGGCGACACGGCTCTCGCCACCAACCCCGACTACGGCACGGTGGGCAGCCCCAGCTCTTACGAGGCAGCTATGTCCGTCGCGAGTATTTCCGGCGTAAAGACCAAGTACCTTTTGGTAAACGGCGAACAAGAGATCTACTTTACCGAGGCGGGCAACACCGGCTCCAAACGCAGAGACTTCGCCAAGGAAATGCTGAACGGCGAGACCCGCAAGGAGCTTGATTATGTGGTGATCCCCGGTCTCGGCAGCGAAAGCAACTACTACGACATCGACGTAAACGGCAAGATAGCCGTCATCAAGCGCGGCAGCCTTAACTTCGAGGAAAAGATAATCAACGCGCAAAACCACGGCGCTGTGGGCGCGATAGTGTACAACAACGTGTCCGGCGTGATAAGCATGAGCGTCGGCAAGGCAGCTATACCCGCTTGCTCCATTTCTATGGACTTCGGCAAGTACTTCGAGGAACACACGACGGGCAAGCTGGTGATAGACGAACAGTACGTCGCGGGACCTTTTATGTCCGAATTTTCCTCCTGGGGTCCGCTTCCCAATCTGGAATTTAAGCCCGACATAACGGCGCACGGCGGCGACATCTATTCGGCGGTGCGCGGCGGCTACGACTATTTCAGCGGCACCTCGATGGCGGCTCCCAATATGGCGGGAGCAACGATACTCGTCCGCCAATACGTAAAGGAACGCTTCCCCGATCTTACGCCTTACGAAGTGACGGAATTGACCTATCAGCTAATAATGAGTACCGCGACCATAGCCTACAACGAAGAGGGCAACCCCTATTCGCCCCGCAAGCAAGGCGCGGGCTTGGCGGATATTGCCAAATCCACTACGTCAAGCTCCTACATCTACGTTGAGGGCGCAAACAAACCCAAGCTGACCCTCGGCGACGACCCCGAACGCAAGGGCGTTTACACAATGACCTTCAAGGTGCGCAACCTTTCCGCTTTGGCGCAAAGCTATGCCGTCAACCCCATCGTGATGACGGAATCGCTTTCATCGGACAACAAAACCGTGGCGCAAAAGGCGTATATGCTGGGCGATACCGACTTTTCGGTAAAGGCGGAAGGCAACGGCGTGGTGCTCGGCGGCAAAGGCTCGATCATTCTCGGCGGCTACGCCACGGCGACCGTTACCGTGACGCTGACCCTTTCCGACGCGGCAAAAAGCTACCTTGACAAAACATTTTCCAACGGTATGTACGTGGAGGGCTTCATTCAATTGCTCTCCCTCAACAAGGACGTGGATCTGCACATCGGTTTCCTCGGCTTTTACGGCGATTGGGCTGTCGCTCCTATGTTGGACGTGACCGCCTACGAGGTGGGCGCGGAACAAGAGGACAGCGGTATCCTCGACGAGGACAAGCTTAAAGCGGACATTTACGCCACATTGCCTATGGGCGGCTTCCGCTATCTGATTTCCGCCACGGAGTACGAGGAATCCTACTACGGTATGGGACAATTCGGCTACCGTCTCGCCGACGGCTACACCGAACCCGCGATCATCGAGGACAAAGCCTCGCTTACCGCCAATATGGACGGCAGCTACTCTCTCAAAATGATCGCCGCGGGCTTTTTGCGCAACGCCAAAAAAGTAAATATGCGTATCAACAACGCCGTTACGGGCGAGCTGATATGGGAGGGCGAGGACTACAACTGCCGCAAATCCTCCTATTCCGGCGGAAGACGTCCCGGCATGGCGTTGGTAGACTTTTATATCAACGAACGCGACCTTCCCAACAACGGCAAGTTTACCTTTACTATGGAGTGCGAGCTGGATTGGGCTACCACCGAGGGCAACCTCAAAAACACGTTCAGCTTCGACTTTTACATCGACAACGAAGCGCCCGTAGTGGTGGGCGATCAAACGCAGGTGCGCGTTGAGGGCAGCGGAGTCAACAAACGTTACATTTTGGACGTTTACGTCTACGACAATCACTACATTCAGGGCTACCGTCTGGGAACGTTCGGCTCTATCAACGCCGACGGGACCCTCGCCAACAGCGTGGCGTTCCACAACAACATCATTCCTATGTCCGACGGCAACAAACGCAACAGCGTAAACCGTATCAGCTACGACATCACCGAATATTGGACGGATATTCAGGCGAACGGAGGCAACATTTTCGTCGAGCTTATCGACTACGCCAAGAACCGTTCCTCTTTCCAACTGCAACTGCCCTCGTCCAACGCCGAACAGATCGGCTTCCGCAGCACAATGCGCGCCGTCAACACGCGCGTCAACGAGACGACGGACCTTAAAGATCAAGTCACCACTGTCCCCAACAATCTGTGGGTTAAGGATATGCAGTGGTGGATAGACGACTGCAAGGACGCCCAAGGCAACGCAACGGATACTCCCGTAGCCGTCGTCAAGGACGGCGTTGTGCTGGGTCTTGCGGAAGGCACAGCCACATTGCACGTAAGCAATCTTGACGGCAGCGCCGAAGCCTCGCTGCCCGTCACCGTACGCGAAGCGCGCACGGACAAAATAAATCTTGCTCAGATACAGCTCAACAAAACCTCCGCCACCGTCGAACGCGGCGAGGAGATCACTTTGAAAGCGGAGGCTCTTGTCCCCAACGATCTGTTTGCGGACGTTGCGGGGGCGGACAAATTTGCCGACGTAAACCTTGTGTGGACTACTTCGGCAGGCATTTCCGTGTTCGTCACCCACGACGAGCAGGGCAACGAGGTGCTTACCGACACGGTGAGAGGTTCGCGCGAAGTGACGGTAAGGTTGCTGCGCAGCGGCTCGGCAACGGTAAACGTCATCGACAGCAACTCCACGTCGCGCGTAAGCAACAGCTGCTCCATTTCCGTCAAGAGCGAGTACGAGGTGGAGGGCGTTTATCTGCGCAGTTACACGGGTCGCGGCGACGAAAACGGCGTCGTGGAGATACCCGACGATCTCGGCATCACCATTATTTATATGTACGCCTTTATGGACAATCCGTACATCACCAAGATAATCGTGCCGGACGGCGTGACGGAGATAATGGAAGCGGCTATCTACGGCTGCGACAAGCTGGAAGAGGTCGTTTTGCCCGAAAGCTGCAAAACTCTGGACAAGTGGGCTTTGGCTTGGAACCCCTCTCTTAAAAAAGTGGACCTCGGCGGCGTAAGCACGATAGGCGAAATGGCGTTTATTATGGACGGCGCGCTGGACGACATCAGCTTCGATCACGTGTTCTCGGTGGGACCTCGCTCCTTTATGTATTGCGAGTCTCTCAACGTGCTGGATATAACAAACATCAAATCGATGGGACAAATGGCGTTTGCGTTGTGTTCTCGCGTAACGCAGATAATCACGGGTCCCTTCACGCCGATAGGAGACTACGGCTTTTACGGCTGCGTGGGACTTACCGAGGTGACCCTCAACGGTCCCGCCATAGGCGAATTTGCCTTTGCCGAGTGTTCGTCGCTCGGCTCCGTGACCGTCAACAATGCCGTTGACACCATAGGTATGGCGGCGTTTTACGACTGTCAGGCGCTTTCCGAAGTAAATTACCGCAGCGAAGTGCGCGTGATAGAAAGCTTTGCCTTTGCCGACTGCCTGAGCCTCGTTTCCGTCACGATACCCGACGGCGTGGAATATCTCGGCACGCAAGCCTACGGTTACGACAACGATATGCTGGCAAGTTACAGCAGCCTTGCCGAAGTGATAATTTCGGACGGGGCAAAGCTTACCGCGATAGATCCCGGCGCATTTAACGGGTGCAGAAGATTGAGCGCTTTCACGGTGGAGGAGGGCAACCCCTACCTTACCGCCAACAACGGTATTTTGTTCGACAAAGCCATGCGCAAGGTGCTGTTGTTCCCCTACGGACACGTGCAGTCGGACGTCGTTTTGCCCTCAACGGTGACGGAAATAGGCGCAAACGCATTTGCGGCGACGCGCGTACAGTCCGTTACGGGCGCAAACGTGACCGTGATAGACGATTACGCGTTCTATTCCGCGTCGGCGTTGGATTCGCTCAATCTCGGCAACGTCACATACATCGGCACAGCCGCATTTTACGGCGCAAGCAATCTCCGCGCATGGCAGACGTGCTTCAACAGCGTCGAGTACATCGGCGACAGCGCGTTCTTCATCCCCACAAGCAACACCGTGCTTACCACATTCGGATTGAGCGGAGAGCTGGTATTGCCGGACACTCTCGTTCATCTCGGCGACAGCGCGTTCTTCAACACAAAGCTCACGAGGGTCAGATTGGGCAGAAATCTCAAAAATTTGGGCAACAACGTGTTCGCTCAAAGCGCCAATCTGGCAAGCGTCACCTTCAATGACGGCTTGGAGAGTATCGGCGAATTTGCTTTCGCTTACTGTCCGATGCTTACGACGATCAATATGCCCGACAGTATCACGAGCGTTGGCTACGGAGCTTTCGGCTACTGCACGTCGTTGAGCAGCGTCAAGCTTTCGCAAAATCTCACCGCAATAGCGGACTTTATGTTCCTCAACTGCAACCAACTCAGATCCGTCGACCTGCCGAGTTCGGTAAAGAGTATCGGCGGAGGCGCGTTTGCAAAGTACAACGCCGACCTCACGGGTTACGATCAAAGTCCTTTGCAGAATATCGACCTCAGATATGTCGAAAGCGTCGGTACGGAAGCGTTTGTGCGCAGCTCGATAACCTCCGTGTGGGCGCCGAACCTCATCGAAGTGGGCGCCAACGCGTTCGGCGGCTGCACCTCGTTGGAAACGGTCATTTTGGAAGAAGCAAAAACGATAGGCGAATTGGCGTTCCAATCCTGCACCAAGCTCGTCACGGTTGAGATACCCAAAGCGGTAAATATCCAAGACCGCGCGTTTTACAACTGTTCGTCCCTTACATCTCTCGACATGCCCGAAGCGCAGTCCGTGGGCAGAGAGGCTTTCGTGGGCGCGACCAAGCTTGCAAACGTAAGCTTCGGCAAATTGCGCAGTATCGGCACGTCCGCTTTCGGCAGTACCGCAGTCAGACAGCTTGACTTGCCCGCCGACTTCGAAACGGCAGACAGACAAGCATTCTACGGAGCGAGCCGTTTGGAAAAAGTTACGGTATCCGCAGACAACGCACTTTACTTTGTGGACGACGAGGGCGTGTTGTACAAAAATCTGCCCAACGGCTTGGTGATGTTGGTGTACTATCCCGTTGCCAACGCCGACGAAGAGGGCAACTTCAAGACGGAGTATACAGCCGACGCAAGGACGGTGCGCGTGGAGGCTTACGCCTTTGCAAACAACGTTCATCTTACGGACATCACTCTCCCCGACAGATTGCAGGCGTTGGGCGAGGGAGCGTTCTATCACTGCACCGCGCTGCAAAACATAACTCTCAACTGCGCCGCGGCGCCCGTGTTGGAGACGTTCTACGACAGCGAGGCGGGCATTGACAGCCACGGTTACAACACTTTTGAAACGGGCGCAAGCTCCGCCGTCACGGTGATTTATCCCAAAAACGGCAGCGGCTACGACGCTTACAATTGGCAGCAGTATATGGCTAACAACCTCACATCGTCGGATACGGTGGTGCGCACGCAGACCACTATGGATATGGAGGACTCTCTCAAAGCGATGAACGTCGAAACGCTCACCATCGACGACCTGTCCGAGTTGGTATTGTTGAGACGTATCTACAATTCGCTGGACGAAACGCAAAAGGCGTTTTTGAAAGACGTTGCCGACAAGCTGCCGCAATTGGAAAAACAGCTCGCCAAGGTGATAGACGACCGCATCGCGGCGTTGCCCGAAATTGTTACCGAAGCCGACCGCAACGAGGTTTACGCATTGCGCAACGCGCTCGATCGTGCAAGCGGCGAGATCGTCGCAAGCGTAGCGAATATCGACAAGCTTGCCAAGGCGGAAGAACAATTGAGCGTTTCCGTAGATCCCAACCAACCGCCCGAACCGCAAAAACCGTCCGACGGTTGGATGCTGCCCACGTTCCTTTCGATAGGGGCGGCGATAATAGTCGCTGCGGCGATAGTAACGACGGTGCTGGTGCTTAAAAAACGCAAAGCCGTCGCCGCGGACGACGCAAAGGAGGCAGACGATGAAAACAAATAGCAAATTTGTTGCGATACTGGTTGTTTTGCTTCTCGCGGCATTGTTTACGCTCGGCGCATGCGGAGGAAAACACACCGCGATCTTCGATACCAAGGGAGGCACGGAGGTGGACCCCGTCGTTTTCAGAGGCGGCGGCAAGATCGAGCCTCCCGTCACGACAAAACAGTACTTTACCTTTGACAATTGGTACGCCGACGAGGCGCTCACCACGCCCTTCGACTTCCGCCGTATGCCCAACTCCGACGTGACCGTCTATGCCGGTTGGCTGCCCGCCGAAAGCGGCAAGATAGTTTTCGACAGCAACGGCGGCAGCGCGGAGAGCGAGCTGGTGGGAACCGTCGGCGATACCGTGCGACAGGATATGTTGCCCGTCCCCGAAAAAGAGGGCTATTCTTTCGAGGGCTGGTACACCGAGGACGGTCAGCCGTATGTATCGGGACCGTTTGCGTCCGGCGTGCTTACTCTTTATGCAAGGTGGGGCAAAAGCAACGGCTACAACTATGTGAAATTCGTTCTCGACGACGCGACGGAGATCCCCGTTCCCGCGGGAGAAAAAGTTGCCGAACCGTTTGTCGGCGAGGATATAAGTTGCACCTGGTACATCAATGAGCAAACGACCGTTCCTTTCGATTTCGACAGCGTTGTCGATAGCGACGTTACTCTGTACGGCATTCGCGAAAGCGTCGGGCTCGTGTACGGAGGCGGCTCGGTGATAGACTACACGGGCGATGGCAAACAGATATTCGTCCCGTCCAAGCACGGCGGAACAACTATCGTTGCGATAGGCGACGGCGTATTCGAGGGCGCGGAGTTGGAACAAGTGTTTTTGCCGCAAAGCGTCGCTTCGATAGGCAGCTATGCCTTTTACAAATGCAGTCATCTTTCCGCGATAGACCTTTCAAACGTTTCCGTTCTCGGCAAATTTGCTTTCGGCGGTTGCGAGAGGCTGGACGGCAACGCGGATATTTCTCTCCTTGCTACCGTCCCCGAAGGAGCGTTTGCCAACTGTCAACAGCTCGACAGCGTGCAATTCGGCAGTCAATTGACGGAAATAGGCTCTGACGCTTTCGTCAACTGTTCGTCTTTGACGGAAGTCGATATTCCCGACGGCGTGACCACGATCTATCCTTACGCGTTTGCAAACAGCGGCGTAAAAAAGGTCCATATTCCCGCCGCGCTCAACACGTTGGGCAAAGCGGTATTCAAGGGCTGCACGAATATTTCGGAAATGACGGGCGGCAACGCCAATTACGCCGTGGACGGCGACAACGGCACTCTCACCGACGGCAACAAGCTGGTGCTGCACTTCAAGACTGAGGTCAACAAAAACGAGGACAGTTACACGCCGTCGGGACGTATCTCATCTATCGAATCTTACGCGTTTTGGGGAGATACGGTCATCAAGAACCTCGATCTTTCGGGCAAAAATATCGCCGCGTCCGCGCTTGAAGGAATGAAAGCGTTGACCGAGCTTACCGTCAGCGACATCGACAATTCTTATCCGTTTGTGGCTTATTGGTTCGGCGCAGGCTCTCCCGAACGCAACACGTCTACGGGATTGTACGTGCCCGCGACGTTGCAACGGATCGTCTTTACAAACTATTCGCTCTCTCGCGTTGCCGACTACGCCTTTTACGGCTGCAACGGCTTGAAATCCGTTTCGGGATTGGACAACGTGGCATCCATTGGCAAATACGCCTTCGGCTACACGGCGTTTACCTCTTTCGAATTGGGCGGCAGAGTGACCTCGGTCGACAGCGCCGCTTTCCACGGGGCAGCCGATCTCGCCGAATTTTCCGTTGCGCCGAGCAACTCGGCGTATTCGGTCTATGACGGCGCGTTGTACAACAAGTCGCAAACGGAATTGGTGTTTGTTCCTTCCGCCAAGACGGACCTGAATTTTGCTCCGACCGTTTCTTCCATCAAGTCGGGAGCGTTGTACAAAAGCTCCGTTTCCGTCCTCACCGTGCCCAACAGCGTTTCGAGGATAGAGTTCGGCGCTTTCGAGGGTATGAGCAAGCTCACCGAGCTGACCGTGCCCTTTGTCGGCGGCAGCCGTACGAGCAACAACTATATGCTTTACGTATTCGGCGCGACGGTGACGTCGGGAGCCAACGACAACATCAACGTCTCCGCGGAAAAATGTCCGCCGTTGCTGAAACGCATCGTCGTCAGCGGCGGCTTGACCGAGATACCCCGCAACGCCTTTGCTTACTGCACCAGCGTGTCGGAGTTCGACGTTGGCAACGATTACACAAGCGTGGGATCGGCGGCGTTTTTCAACACGTCGCTCACGGAAGCGATAATCCCCGACACCGTCAAAACGATAGGCAACTACGCCTACTACGACAGCGACAACATCAAGTCCGTTGTCATCGGCAGCGGCGTCACTTCGATAGGAGATCTGGCTTTTGCGGTGATCGCCGATTTGGAAAGCATCGTATTCAAGGGCGGCAGCAACGACCTTACGATAGGGAGCGCGGCGTTCCTTGCGGAGTCGAGTACCGACTCTTCAACGGGCAATCAAACTCTCGGCTCCAAAGTTTCTCGGTTGGTACTCAGCGACAATATCGTTGAAATAGGACAAAGCGCATTCACTTACGTCGGAGTAAACGGCACTTTGGCAGCCGACGGCGACGACGATATTCAATACAACTTTATCGAGTTGACGTTCGACGCGGCGAACAGCCGTCTCAAAAAGATCGGCACAAGCGCCTTCGGCATAAGCGCTATCACCAAGCTTGCGTTGCCCGCCTCCGTCAGAGAGATAGGACTCATTGCCTTTGCGGGCTGCGAATATCTGTCCGAGGTCACGATAGGCTCGCCGCAACACGAGGCGGTCGCGCTGCAAACGATCACGGGCGGCTCCTTTGCGGAAAATCCGCGTCTCAGAAGCTTCACCGTCTACAAGCACGCTTCAAGCGCCGCCGACGTGCCCGTGTTGCACCCCGGCAGCGGCATTTTGTTCGACTCCTATCGCAACGACGCTTATCCCAACGGAATAGGCGTGTTCAGTCTGACCAGCGCGCAAATATATGTTCCCGCCGACAGCGTGGAAGCGTACAAAGCGGCTTGGAACTCAGGTCTCAACAGATTGGCGGATTACATTTTGCCCATTGAGGAGGACTAATGAAAAAATTTACGAAAATATTGCTTCTTGCGCTGTGCGCGACGCTGTTTGCAACAAGCGTTGCGTTGCTTGCCGCATGCAAGCGGAGCGAAGATCCCAATCAATTCGTACAAGAGCAGGGCAACACGGTCAAAGCGGTGTTGGACAGCTTGAAATCGGGCGTGTTGGACTACCGTCTTAAACCCGGTTCTCCCATTCCCGAACCGGGCGTGACCAAAGATACGACCGCTCCGATCGCGATGGGATTTGTGTTTGCGGGTTACTACGAAGGCACGTTGAACGACGACGGCACCGTAAGCTACGGCAAAAAATGGGATTTTTCCGACAAGGTCTACGAGGATATAACGCTTTACGGCAAGTGGGAAGTGCAATATCGCATACATTTCAACTATTTGTTGGACGGAACGCTCTCCGAAGAGGACAGCTACTTCAACATCGGCGACAACGCCGCCGAGATCACCTTTGTTTCCGTACCGAGTTGGACGGGAAACACGTTTGTACAACTGTTTTCCGACGAACAATGCACCGAACCATTCGAGGTTTCCGCCGACAAGCCTTTTGCGCACGGCTGCACTCAGCAAGAGCCCGTTTGCGAGCTGTACGCGCAATTTATCTCCGGCAGTTGGACTTTGATAAGGCAAGCGTCGGATCTGCGTTCCGTTTCCGCGGGAGCGAGACTGTACCTGATGAACGACATAGATATGTCCTCCCTTGCGGACGAGGACGGCTACACCAAGATGACCGCGCCTAACGTGTTCAACGGCGTGATAGAGGGCAACGGTCACGTAATATCCAACCTCAACTATCTGCGCCAAAACGCGCTCGGTACCGGCGCCGCAAGCATGTATATCGGATTGTTTTCGCAGCTTAACGGAGCCACGATACGCAACGTCACCTTCAAGGATTGCTCGGTACAAGGCCGCATAGTCAACAATCTTCCGCAAAATTACTTTTACGCGTTCATGGCGGGCGAGGCGCACGGAGACTGCGTATTCGAAAATATCGTATTGGACAACTGCGTATTGAAAGAAATGCTGTTCGGTTCCTCATTCGATGTCGAAAAGGAAAAAGACAAGATCGTCGAGGGAACTTTTGTGGCGGAGGGCAACGCTTATTTGCCCACGATCAAATAAAAAATCTTCTTAACGGAGGAAAGAAAAATGAAATCCAAATTTACAAAGAGCATTTGCATCGTGCTGTGCTTGCTGCTCGCCGTACAGGCGGCGGCATTGCTTGCAGCTTGCAAGGACAAAGCGATCGACACCGAAAAAACGCCTTTGGTGCTTAGTACCGATCCTTTGGACGGCGTTTTCAATCCCTTCTCCTACACGTCGGGCGCCGACGGCAGCGTGGTGGGACAAACGCAAATAGGCTTGTTGTCTATGGACGAGCAAGGCAACGTTGTGGCGGGCTGGGACCAACCTTCGGTAGCGGAGGGCTTTTCCGTCATTACCGTCGGCGACGAATCGGATTACGATCGCGACGGCGATTACAGCAATTACTACACCGATTACTATTTCGCCATCAAGGACGGCGTAAAGTTCAGCGACGGCACTCCGCTCACTATCAAGGACGTGTTGTTCAATATGTACGTGTATCTCGACCCCGTATACACGGGTTCGTCCACTATGTACAGTATCGACATTCAGGGTTTGTCCGCTTACCGCACGCAGTCCGCCGCCGACGACGCGCAGAACAACACCAATCAACTTGCTACGACCAGAGCGCAGCAACGTCTGGAAAGGCTGAGAGCTTGGTGCGGTTTGGATAACGACACTCCGCTCGATCAACTTTTCAGCGGCGACGAACTCGAAGAAGCGAAAAAGGACATCGCCAAGATAAAGGAGCAGTTCCGCGAAGAACTCAACGAGGACTGGGTGGCTGCGGCGACCAACATCGAGGAATACGAAAAGTATTATCAAAGAAGCGACGCGACGGACGCCATCACTACCGGCGCCGCGTGGAAAACGTACACGCAAGAGGGCAACACCAACAAGCATATCAGCGAACAATGGGAAGTTTTTGCAATGATGTACGGTCTCATCACGCAAACGACCACGCAGCTCAGCGATTCGCGTGAGACGGGCATACGCAAGTACACCTTCGAGTACAACCAGGCAGATACATACGACCACAGTCAGGAAGCCATGGTGAACAGAGTGTTCAGCGACTTCTTCCCCTCCAACGAAAACAGCGCGCAGTTCAAGACCAAGCTGTCGCAGGTCATCACCATTTACGCCACGAGCAACAAGTTTTTCGAATATGCCGTCAACGACGAAAAGGGCAAGCTGCTGCACAACGGCGAAATGCAGTTCAAGAGCATCAGCGGTATCGCCGTGTACGAAGCGGACAAGATCCCGACGACGGGCGCGTCAAGCAAGGGCGGAGACACGACTTTCGACGGCAACCGTACAGTTTTGAAGATCCGTATCAACGGCTTGGATCCCAAGGCGATATTGAGTTTCAGTTTCAGTATCGCTCCAATGAATTACTATTCCACATCCGAAGCCATAGCCGCATTTAAGGAGCTTGCGGACAGCAAGATCACGGTGGAAGGCGTCGAGTACACGCAAAAGAACTACGAGGGCTTCGGCGTAGAATATGCCGATCCCGACTTTATGAACGTCATCAACACCAACCTCGTGCCTCGCGGAGCCGGTCCGTACCGCGCAAGCAACGGCACGGAAAAGGGCGTCGGCGACGCGGAAAACGTCAGCAGAACGCAATTTTACAACAACAACATCGTCAACTACGAACGCAACAATTACTTCGATACCGTTATGCACGACAGTCACAACGCCTACATCAAGTTCCTGCGCTACAAGGTAGTGGCGACCAACGCGATGGTGGACGCGGTCACGGGTCAAAATCCCGAAGTGCATGTGTCTATGACCGCGCCTACGGCGGATATTGCGGCAAGCGTAAGCAAGCTCACCGGCGTAAAGTCTATCGAAGTGGACTATATGGGTTACGGTTACATCGGAATAAACGCCGACAAGGTCCACGACATCAACGTGCGCAGGGCCATAATGAGCGCAATGGATATTTCTCTTTGCCGCAGCTACTACGGCGGAGACAGCTACGTCAGCCTTATTTACCGCTCTATGTCCAAGAACAGTTGGGCGTACCCCGAAGGCTTGACGGAACAATACTATCCCTATGACGAAACGGGCGCGAGATCCAAGGAATATCTTGATATTGCCGGCTGCGAGCCCGGCTCCGACGGCGTGTTGAGAGATTCCGAGGGCAACAGATTGAAGTTTACGTTTACCGTTGCGGGCGAAACGGAAGACCACCCCGCTTACCAGACCATGGCAAAAGCGGCTGAAATACTCAACAAGCTGGGTATGGACATCACCGTCACCAAGGACACTCAGGCGCTCAGCAAGCTTGCGAGCGGCGGCTTGGAGATATGGGCGGCGGCTTGGAGCAGCGCTTCCGACCCCGATATGTATCAGGTCTACCACAAGGACAGCACTGCCAGCAGCGTAAAGAATTGGGGTTATCCCTATCTGCTGAGAGAAGGCACGCATGAAGAGCTGGACATTCTCGACAGGCTTGCTGAACAAATCGAATTAGGACGTAAATTCGCCACGCAGAAAGAACGTCAGCCCTATTACGCCGTAGCGCTCGATTTGGTAATGGATCTTGCCGTGGAGCTTCCCACCTATCAACGCAAGGATATGTATCTTGTCAACAGCGAGATCGTCGACGTCAACACGCTGTGCGAGGCAACTATGTATCAAAGCCCCATTTCTCAGATTTGGGACGTCAACTTTGTGGGAGCCAAGTAATCAATTTCAAACCTTGTCGCTCCGTCCCGAAAACGGGGCGGAGCGACGCAGCAAATTCAACTAATTTTTTCGGAGTAACTGACAAAGCACTATGGCAAAGTACATAATCAAGAGAATACTGTATTCGATACTCGTTCTGTTGCTTGTATCCATGCTGATCTACGGTCTGGTGAGACTTTTGCCCAACGACTACGTCGAAAACAAATTGCTGCCAATGCTCAATCAAGGCACGGTCAGCGAAGATGACATTCAGCGTATGAAGGAGCTCTACGGCATTGCCGACAATTCTTTCGGCGGCATTGTCAAGGGGTATTTCGGCTGGCTGGGAAATGCGTTGAAGGGAGACCTCGGCATTTCCTTCAAGTACAGCGAGCCGGTGGCAAAGGTTATCGGCAGGTCGATGTGGGTATCTTTCATCATAGCGGTGTTGGCGTACATTTTGGTGTATCTTATCGCGATACCGCTCGGTATCAAATCGGCAGTCAAGCAGTACAGCGTGTTGGATTACAGCGTAACTACTTTTACAATGATAGGCATATCCTTGCCGGGCTTCTTTTTGGCAACGGCGCTTATCAAGATATTCGCAGTGGACCTCGGTTGGTTTCCCCAACAGGGACTTGAAGACGCAACTACCCTCAACGAGGGATTTTCGCGTTTTCTCGACCAGGTGTATCACTGCATTTTGCCTATGGCAACGCTGGTGATACTGTCCGTAGGCGGCACGATGCGTCACACGCGCACAAACACGCTGGAAGTACTCAACGCCGACTACATTCGCACGGCGCGAGCCAAAGGTCTGTCCGAAAAGACGGTAGTGTACAAACACGTATTCCGCAACACAATGATCCCTATGGTGACGATGATGGCGGGCGTTTTGCCCAGCCTTTTCGGCGGCGCCATGATATTGGAAAACGTTTTTTCTCTGCCCGGCATAGGCAAGCTTGCCTACGACGCATTGGTGGTGGGCGACATTCCGTTCATTATGGGCTACGAAATGTTTTTGGCAATATTGACGGTCATAGGCACCTTGCTGTCCGATATAGCTTACGTGCTGGTCGATCCGCGTATCAAGTTGGGGAAATAGCTATGATGTACTTATCGGATAGAAAGATATTGTCGGAGGGAACGCTATGACGAGTTTGCTTGCATTGAGTAAAGCCGCGGTGGCGACGCTCGTTGTCCTCTCCGTTGTGATCGTCGCCGTCGCGATAGGCGTGACGGTGTACCTTGTATTGCGCGCCAAACGTCCTCAAAAGGCAGCGGCGACAAGCTCCGAAAACGTCAGCCTCGCCGACAGCGTGCGCGTGCTTTCGCCCACGCGTTTGGTGTTGCGCCGCTTTTTCCGCTCCAAGCTGTCCTTGGTGGGACTTGGCATGATCGCGGCGTTGCTGCTGTTCATCTTTGTCGGACCGCTGTTTACGCCTTGGGGCGAGTCGGAGATAGACTACACGCAGGTCACCTCCTACAACTATCGCGAGATCTCCGTCAAAGACGCGGACGGCAACGAATACACCGTCTACGAAATGACGACCTTTGTCGGAAATGTCAACAAAAACGCCTATCCATTCACTCGCAGCGACGAGGAACACGGCAACAGACTGCATTTGCTCGGCACCGACGAAAACGGACGAGACGTGTTTACGCGTCTTATGTACGGCGGGCAGAAATCCATTTCGCTCAGCTTTTTCACCGTGATATTGTATGTTTCGTTGGGCATAGTGATGGGCTCCATTGCCGGATATGTGGGCAAGTGGGCGGATCAGATCATTATGCGTATCGTGGACGTTATCAACTGCGTGCCGAGCTTGCCCATCATGCTGATACTTTCCGCGCTTTTGGAGAGTATGGAGATCGCGCAGGAGCAGCGTATCTACTATTTGATGGGATTACTTACGCTCATCGATTGGACGGGCATTGCGCGTCTTGTAAGAGGTCAGATACTGTTTTTGCGCGAGCAGGAGTATATGGTGGCTGCGGACGCTTTGGGACTGTCCGCTCCGCGCAAGATATTCAAGCACCTTGTTCCCAACATAATTCCGCAGTTGATAGTGGTAATGACGCTCGGCTTGGGCAATATGGTACTTTACGAAGCCACTCTCGGCTACCTCGGTCTGGGCTTCCCGTTGGATGTTGCGTCCTGGGGACGTATGGTCAACAGCGCCACCAACAACGAAGTACTCAAAAATTATCCTTTCATTTGGGTACCCGCTGGTATTTGTATCGTGTTGGCGGTGTTGGGCTTCAACTTCCTCGGCGACGGCTTGCGCGACGCGTTGGATCCCAAGATGAAACGGTGAGGTGACTATGAGCGACAAAACTATTTTACAGCAAATCGAGGAAGGCTATCAAGGCGTCGGCAGAAAGGATTCGCACTACATTTCCGCAAAGGAAGGTCGTATCATTTCGCGTACCAACAGCCGTATAATTTCCCGTTTGGAAAAGAACAAAAAGCGCAAAGCGGACGAATCGGAATACACGACCGAAATGCGCGATCCAAACAATATCGTGGAATTTGACAATCTGCACACCTACTTTTTTACCGACAGCGGCGTTGTCAAATCCGTGGACGGGGTATCGTTCGAGATACCGCAAGGCTCCGTGGTGGGCGTTGTCGGCGAGTCCGGCTGCGGAAAAAGCGTCACGAGCCTGTCGTTGATGCAGCTTGTGCAAGCTCCCCAAGGACAGATCGTGGAAGGCTCGATACGTTTTCAAACAAGCGATTTCGTCTACGGCGAGGACGGCAAACCGATACCCATATACGAATACGCCAAGGATGAGAACGGCAACACTCTTACGGACGAAAAGGGCGAGCCCGTCGTGCTGACCCGTCCCGTCACCGACAAAAAGGGCAACGTCAAAAAGGACAAAAACGGCGAACCCGTTATGGAAAAGGTGCAAGCGGTCGACGAAAACGGATTTCCCGCGTTCGAGCGCGAGCCAAAGACCTACGACGTAGCCAAAATGCCCACCTCGCAAATGCGCAAGATCCGCGGCAAAGAGATCGCAATGATCTTTCAAGAGCCTATGACCAGCCTCAATCCCGTGTTTACGGTGGGCAATCAAATGGACGAGGTCGTGCTTTTGCACGTTCCGGGAGCCACTCGCGAAAGCGCCAAGGCGCGCAGTATCGAGATGTTGCGACTTGTCGGCATCGCCGAGGGAGAGATGGTGTACAAAAAATATCCTCACGAGCTTTCCGGCGGCATGCGCCAAAGGGTGATGATAGCCATGGCGTTGTCCTGCAATCCGCGGCTGATAATCGCCGACGAACCGACGACGGCTTTGGACGTGACCATTCAGGCGCAGATATTGGAGCTGTTGAAGAACGTCAAGGAAAAGATCCACGGCAGTATCATGCTCATCACGCACGACTTGGGCGTTATTGCCGGCATGGCGGATTACGTCGTCGTTATGTATGCGGGACGTATCGTGGAAAAGGGCACCGTCGAGGATATTTTCTACCGTCCAATGCACCCCTACACCGTCGGCTTGCAAAAGAGCAAGCCCGTCGTAAACCAAAAGACGGATTGGCTTTACAGCATTCCGGGGCAGGTCCCCAACCCGATAGATATGCCCGATTACTGCTATTTCAAGGACCGCTGTCAAAGCTGTATCGACGCTTGCAACGGCGATTATCCGCCGCTCGTGCAGGTGTCGGACACCCATTTTGTGGCATGCTACCGCGCTTTGTCCGAGCAAAAGGAGGGAAAAGATGAGTAAAAAAGATTTTACCGTTGCCGACTTCGACCCGAACAATGTGTTGGAGGTGCGTAACCTTAAAAAATATTTCCCCGCGGGTCGCAACTTTTTCGGCAAAACCAACGCCTGGCTCAAAGCGGTGGACGACGTGTCCTTTACCGTTCCGCGCGGCAGCACGCTCGGCATAGTGGGCGAGTCCGGCTGTGGCAAAACCACCCTCGGACGCACCGTGTTGCAGCTTCAACCCGCAACGGACGGGCGGGTGATATTCGACGGGCTGGAAATATCCGCAATGAGCAAGTCTCGGCTGCGCCCTATGCGCCCGCAAATGCAGATCATCTTTCAGGACCCCTATTCCAGCTTGCCCCCGCGCGCGCCCGTAGGCGACATTATCGGCGAGGCTGTCAAGGTACACAACATCGTGCCGAAAACGGAGCTTAAAGATTACGTCATCGAGATAATGCGCAAATGCGGTTTGCAGGACTTTTACTACGAACGTTATCCGCACGAATTCAGCGGCGGTCAGCGGCAGCGTATCTGTATTGCGCGTGCGCTTGCCGTCAAGCCGAAGTTTATCGTTTGCGACGAGCCTGTTTCGGCGTTGGACGTGTCCATTCAGGCGCAGATAGTCAATTTGCTCAAAACGTTGCAAATGCAGGACGAACTCACCTATATGTTTATTTCGCACGACCTGTCGGTGGTGGAGCATATCTCCACTCACGTCGGCGTTATGTATCTGGGCAGCATGATGGAGTACGCCTCCAAGGAAGATCTTTTCGGCGATCCTCTTCACCCCTACACCAAGGCGCTGCTTTCCGCCGTGCCCGTGCCCGACCCGCGCTATCACGTCAAGCGCATCATTCTCGAAGGGGACATTCCCAGCCCCGTCAACCCGCCCAAGGGCTGCAAGTTTCACACGCGCTGCAAGCAGTGTATGGACATTTGCTCGCAGGTCACGCCTGAGCTGCGCGATGTGGGCGGCGGACACTGCGTGGCTTGTCACCTTTACAACGACCCCTGCGCAACCGCAACGGTCGAAAGCCTCGACGTCGCCGATGACCGTTCGGCAGACGCGGCGGATACAGCAACGACCCCCGAATCAAAGGAATAACATAGTGAAAAAAGAAAAAAAGCAAGATATTTACGACGACGGCCGCACGATAGTGAATATGAACGTCGAGGGTATGCCCTGGTATAACCCCAACCGTACCGACCGCAAAAAGAAGAACGATCCCGATCGTCCTCGTTTTCGCGAGCGTTTGGCGATGATCTTCGGCGGATACCGCGCCATATTGCCCTTCGTGCTGGTGACGATACTTGCTTTCGCGCTTACCGCAGTCATCATATATTTGTGGCTGCACTAAAAGTCGCATCGGGTATTCGGTGCAAAACGGCTTCGCTTCGCGCACTGCGTGCGCTCGTTGCAGATTGTTTTGCACCGAACACCCTCGCTCCCGGTAGAACAAGGACGTGGCATTGTTTGAAACTAAGTCGCTCGCATATTCCCTGCAAAAAGGGAGTCGCTTGTGCGGTCGCGCTCAAAAAGGCTTCGCTTCGGGCTACGCCCTCGTTGCAGATTATTTTGAGTCGCGACGCACTCGCTCCTAGTGAAATAAGGACGGACTTTATATAAAATTGCTTTACTGCGTGTGCCACACCGTTTAGCGACATAGTCGAGACTTGGTGTGGCACACTTGTTGCAGATTATTTTGCATGGGGACATACTCGCTCCCGGTAGACCCACCGTATCCACGCCCCCGCCGCCCACCCCCATTCGCGGAGACAAAGTTCATAACATTAACATTTAACCGTCCCCGTCAATCGAGTGCAACGAGATTTACGGGGAAGGGGGACCGCGTAAGCGGTGGAAGAGGGATAAAAAAGCAAATCTTAATTCAATCTACCTATTTTATCACCAATCACAGTCCGAATGGTAACAAGCCCGCTCGTTTAACTGATGTCCCGACCTCAACTTTGCGGCGTAGCCGCAAAACTTCACATTTCGACGAATGTCGAAATACTTCACACGCGCTTGCGCGTACTTCACTTCGCGTAACGCGCGAAACTTCACCTAACAACCCTCCCCATCTGCAACAGCGCAGCGCGCCTATACTATGCAAAAAGACCGAAAAGCTTGTCGCTCTTCGGTCTTTTGTTTTATCGTCTTGTTCTTGACTGTATTTCATCGATCGTCTTTGTCCGAATATATGTTGGACTGCGCCCGTTTGTTGCAACTTGTTTATTTGTCGGCTCACCGTTGCTTTTTTGCCCCTCACCGAGACAGGCGGTAAATGGCTTCGAGATACAATTCCGTCATAGTGCGCAGGTTGTTCAAAGAAACGCACTCGTTAGGCATATGTATCGTTTGTTCTTCGCCGGGAAACAGCGGACCGAAAGCCACGCAATTGGGCAAACATCTGCTGTAAGTTCCGCCGCCTATTGCAATGGGCTGCATTTTGACGCCCATACGGCGATTGTATATGTCCATAAGAGTTGTTACCAACGCGCTGTCGGAGGGAACGTGCAGCGGTTCGCTGATGTGTGCGGGGACAATGTCGAACGCTTCGGGGGTGTTGGCTCGCAGAAGATCGCACATTTGCGCGCAATCGTAGGTTACGGGGAAGCGAATATCCACGGTCGCCGTCAGCGTTCCGTCCGACGCGGTGCGCAACACGCCGAGATTGCATGTGAGACGTCCGCTTTCCTTGTCGGACAGCGCGATCCCCCACGCCTTTCCGCTTGTGTCCGTCGCTTTTTCGGACAAAAAGCGCAAGGTTTCGTTGTCGGGATAGGCATTTGCAAGCGCTTTAAGCAAAATATGCGTTGCGTTTACGCCCTCGTCGGGAGTGCTGCCGTGCGCGGCTTTGCCCGTAGACGTGTAGGTAAAACCCTCGGACGTTTTGACGCATACCGTTTGTTTTCCGCAATCGGCCAGCGGTTTCGCCGTCGTGACTACGCAGAGCGACGGCACGACGTTTGCGCGTTCGCCTGCGGAAATTTGCACCCCATTTGGCAATTTTCCGCATATTACGTCAAATTGATAAATGCCTTTTTCGCGGTTGATAACGGGAAAATCCCCGTCGGGAGAAAAGGATACCGTGGGATAGGGCATTTTGGAAAAGTAGTGTTCCACGCATTGCATTCCGCTTTCCTCGTCGCAGCCGAATATCAAACGCACCGTTTTGGAGGGCGCAAAGCCCGCGTCCTTCAAGGCTTTTACCGCAAGCAAACATGCGATCATTGGACCTTTGTCGTCCATAACGCCGCGCGCATACAGCTTGTCGCCCGTTACCGTGGCGGAGTAGGGCGGATATATCCATTCTTCCGCTTTTGCGGGCACCACGTCAAGGTGACCGAGAATACCCAACGCCTCGTCGCCCGTTCCGACAAGTTCGGCGTGTCCCGCGTAGCCGTCGCAGTCGTATACTGTCAAGCCGAAGGACGACGCAAGTTGCAGCACGTAGTCCAGGCACGCTTTTACGTTTTCGCCGAAGGGCGCGTCGGGCGCGGGTAGGGATTTCTCCGTGTTAAATTGCAAAACCTTGCTCAAAACCTCCACCGCAAAACAATTTTCGGCGGAGGGCGCAAACATCTCGTCCAACAACGCGTTCGCTTGCACAAGCGCGTCCGATCCCGTTGCCGTTTCCGATCCGACGGAATATGATTTTTTTGTCATTTTTGCTCCTCAAAGCGACTTTTCCGTACTATGCCGCGGGTAAAGTCGTTTTTACGTAAATTTTGTTTCTTATATTATACACAAATTCACAATAATGTGCTATCATATAAAAGGCTTGCGGCAAAAATTTTGTCGCGTTCACTATACTTCAAGGAAAAAACTATGGCTCACGAAAACGACGGACATCGCGCGCGACTTCGCGAAAGAATGATGAAAGAAGGCTTGGCTGCCTTTCAGGATCACGAGGTGTTGGAGTTGCTGTTGTTTCAGTATCAACCCCGAAAGGACACCAACAAGCTGGCGCACAAGCTGCTGGACGCATTCGGATGTCTTGCTGGCGTGTTGGACGCTTCGCCGCAGCAATTGATGACGGTAGACGGCGTAAGCGAGGTCACCGCATGTAACCTTGCTATGCTCAAAGAGGTTTGGCGCCGTTACAAAAGCAGCGAGATCAATCGAATGTCCTTGGACGGGCTGCGGTCTATCGTGCGGTATGCAAACGGGCTTGTGTCCGAAAGCTACAACGAAAGGGTAGTCGCGGTGTATCTGGACCACGCCACCAAGTATATGTATCGCGAGGTGTTCGATTCCGTCAGCAACGAGCATGTTCCCGTCGAGGTAAAGCAGATCGTATCCACGGCGGTACGCGTAGGCGCGGCGGGCGTGATGTTGTTTCACTGTCACGTCAAGGGCGCGTGTCGTCCCAGCGAAAGCGACATAAGCTTTACCGAACAGCTCAACTTTGCGCTTGCCAGCATAAACGTGGTGTTGTTGGAACATATAATTTTCAACAACGACAACGATTATTACAGCTTTTACGTGCATGGCGACATAGCCGCAATGCAGCAAAATTACAAAAAATTACACGGATAACGAGGTCATTATGACGCAATTACGCACAAGATTCGCACCCAGCCCCACGGGCTATCTGCACATAGGCGGACTGCGCACCGCGCTGTACTCCTACCTTTATGCAAAGAAAAACAACGGCAAGTTTATTTTGCGCATCGAGGACACCGACCAGGGACGGTATGTCGACGGGGCGGTGGAGATAATTTACCGTACGCTTCACGAAACGGGGCTCGACTACGACGAAGGACCCGACGTGGGCGGCGATTACGGTCCGTATATTCAAAGTCAACGCGCTGACGAATATATGAAATACGCCCTTCAATTGGTGGAGAGCGGTCACGCTTACTACTGCTTTTGCAGCGAGGAACGCCTCGAAAGCTTGCCCGCGGTCAACGGCGCGCGCCGCTACGACAAGCATTGTCTGCATTTGTCCAAAGAGGAAGTAGCCATGCGTTTGGCGCGCGGAGACAAATTTGTCATTCGTCAAAATATGCCCCAAACGGGCAGCACAACGTATCACGACGCGGTTTACGGCGACATTACCATAGAAAACAGCGAGTTGGAGGATCAGATCCTCATCAAGTCCGACGGTATGCCCACCTACAATTTCGCCAACGTGATAGACGACCACCTTATGGCTATCAACTGCGTTATGCGCGGCATAGAGTATCTCAGCAGTACGCCCAAGTACAATCTTCTTTACGACGCGTTCGGTTGGGAACGCCCAATGTACATTCACATGCCCCCGATAATGAAAGACGCGCAGCACAAGCTGAGCAAACGCAACGGTGACGCAAGCTACGAGGATCTCATCGCAAAGGGGTTTGTAAAAGAGGCGATCATCAACTACATAGCGTTGCTCGGCTGGTCGCCCAAGGACGACAGCGAAAAGATGAGCTTCGACGAGTTGCTTGCCAAGTTCGACATCGGCGGCATAAACAAAAGCCCGTCGATATTCGACCCGATGAAGCTTGCCTGGCTCAATTCACTTTACATCAAGGAGATGTCGCCCGAAGCTTTTGCCGACTACGCTTCGCCTTGGATAGACAAGTGCTATCTCAAAAACTTCGACAAGGCGCTTGTGTGCAAGCTTATACAAGGTCGTATCGAAACCTTTGCGGAGATAGAGGACAAGCTGCGCTTTCTGACGGAGTTCGGACCGTTCGACGCCGCTCTTTACGACAATCAAAAGCAAAAAACAAATGCGGATACCGCGCGCGAAGTGTTGCCTTTGGTAAAGGAAAAATTCGCCCGCGTGGAGCATTGGAACAATGACGATCTGTACGGCGCGCTGATAGAGCTTGCGCAGCAGCTGGGCGTAAAAAACGGCAAGGTGCTGTGGCCCGCGCGTATCGCGCTGACGGGACTCGCCGCAACGCCGGGCGGCGCCAGCGAGATCGCCGAATTGCTTGGACGCGAGGAGACGCTTCGCCGTCTCGAACAGTCTATCGCAAGGTTGAACTGAGCGGGTACGGGTATGAAAATCAACAAAAAAGAGCTGCTCAGGGCAGTAAAATACACGCTTTTCGCCATTTCGGCGGGAGTGATACAGATAGTAAGCTCGTTTGTGCTTAAAGCGATCCTGGTCAAGGTAATGGGCGACGAACAAAAAATGACCTTCATCAACGAGATAGCCGTCAGCTCCTTCATAGCGGAAACCGTCGGCTTGGCGCTGTCCGTCATCTGGAACTTTACGTTCAACCGCAAATTTACCTTCAAGGCGGCAAACAACGTGCCGTTGGCAATGTTTTTGGCGTTTTTGTTCTACGTGCCCTTCTATCCGTTTCAGACCTGGTACATCGCGGCGGTGGAAGGGAGACTCTCGCTTGCGGGCATAGGCTTTGGGGCGTTTGCGATCGCGCAGGGCACCGTGATGATCATCAATTTTGTTTTGGAATTTTTGTGGCAGCAGTTTGTGGTGTTTCGCGGCAAGGTCGACACAAACGATTTGGCAAAAAAAGAACAAGCACGGCAAAATGCCGCGCAAGAGCCCGCTCCCGACGGTTCGACGGAGGACGTGTCTGTTGTGGCTGACGTCGCCGACGAACGCTTGTCGGACAAAAAACAGTAACATTTCAAGCCAATCAAACAACATTGTGCAAAATTTTCCGATACAAACGCGATCGGAAAACAGTAAAGGAGAAACATTATGAGCGTATTGATATGCGACGCGGACGGCGAATTGTGGTACACGCGTGCCGAAGAATTGGGCTTGTATTCCATTGCGATGCCGTACAGCTACGGCGACAAGGTTTACTACTACGATCTGGGCAAAAACACCGATTTCCGCGCCTTTTACGATGCGGTCAGAGGCGGCGAAATACCCAAAACCATGGCGCTCAACCCCGACGAATACATACGGATATTGGAACCGTATTTTGCCAAGGGCGAGGACGTGCTTTACGTCAGCTTTTCGCACGCAATGAGCGGCACCTTCGACCACCTCGAAGCTGCGCTTGCGGAACTGCGCGCCAAGTATCCCGAACGCAAATGTACGGTGTTTGACACCAAGTCTATCTGTATGGGCGCGGGCATACAAATGGAATACGCCGCAATGTTGAAAAACAGCGGCGCAAGCGACGAGGAGATCATTGAAAAGCTTACCGCGTTTCGCGACCGCGTGGCGGTGTATTTTGTGGTGGACGACCTTATGCACCTCAAACGCGGCGGACGTCTCTCCGGCATTGCCGCCTTTGCGGGCACGTTGCTCAACTTGAAACCCATGCTCACCATTGACGAAAAGGGCAGCCTGAAAGTGTACGAAAAGATCACCGGCAAAAAGAAAGCCCTGCGCAAAATGGCAGACAGGGTCATTTCCGAGTTGACGGGGGCGGAATTCAACGTTTACATTATGAACGCCGATTGCCCCGAAGAAAGCGAGTTTTTTGCCCAAATGATACGCGAAGGACGCCCCGACGCAAAGATCGTTCAACAAACGGTCGGTCCCGTCATAGGAGCGCATTGCGGACCGGGGACTATCGGGGTTATATTTGTCGCCGACCGTCGTCCCATCCCCCTCGCCGCCGAATAAGCTTCGCAATACTTTGTTAAACTGCGTTTGTCGTCGGTCACGTACATCTTTGTACGCTCCCGTCCGCCAAGCCTCGTTTGCCTCGTCTTGCTCGCTTCTTCGGCGGCGAGGCGAGAAACAACGCTTCGCAATACTTTGTTAAACTGCGTTTGCCGTCGGTCACGTACATCGTTGTACGCTCCCGTCCGCCAAGCCTCGTTTGCCTCGTCTTGCTCGCTTCTTCGGCGGCGAGGCGAGAAACAACGCTTCGCAATACATTGCTAATCGGCAATATTTTTACTTGTTCGCCTTTGTTTATCCTGATGTCGCGCGGCAGTTGCTTGTATGCGGTCAAACTCTCAAAAATATTGAACGCACCCCTTTGCGGGGTGCGTTTTCGGCATATGGGTGCGAAAAATCCAATTGTTTGAGGGCTTGACGGAAATTACAGCACTATCAGCGACAGCGTAAAGGGCACGATCAAATACACCGCAAACCATATCCAGCTTTTTGTCTTTATTGCGCGCATCACCATATAAACGGACACAAGCCCCGAAAGAAACGCGGCGACTATCCCTACAACAATGCAATACCACGGAGCGGTGACGGCAACGTGCAACGCTTCCCATCCTTCCGCCGCCGCGCTTGCGAGTATCACGGGAATGGACAGCAAAAAGGAAAATTCCGCCGCGTCGCTGCCGTTTATGCCGAACAGCTTCATCGCGGAAATGGTGCTGCCGCTGCGCGACAGACCGGGAAACACGGCGATGCCCTGCGTCACACCCGTAACGATAACGCTCGTCCAGCCCGCCTCCTGCAAACGCAGCCGAGGCTTTGAAAGCTTGTCGGACAGCACGATAAGCACCGCAGTCAGCGCAAAACCTGCCGGCAGCGCGTAAAACATCACTTTTTCAGGCACAAACAGCTTGACGAGTAACGCTATCGCAAAGGTGGGCACGCTTGCCACCGTCAGATACAGCAGCTTTTTGTCGGCAAGCGGATGCCGCACCGTCTGCCACAGGGAATGGCGCATTGCGATCATCACGGCAAGCAGCGTTCCGAGGTGCAGCATAACGTCGAAAAACAGTCCCGCTTCGAGGTCGAAGAGCCGTTCCGCCAACATCAGATGACCGCTGCTGGATACGGGCAAAAACTCCGTAAACCCCTGCAAAAGCCCCAAAAATATACTTTGCAAAACTGTCATACACGTCCTTTTTCTATTTACTTTTGGTAAATAGTATGCTAAAATTAAATTCACGATTGAATTTTTACGTCGAAGTATGCGCATTACAAGTTTACGCAAAATTTGCGCATTTTAGACTGAGGGCATTATGAAACTTGGAGTTGTAGGACTCCCCAATGTGGGAAAAAGCACGCTTTTCAACGCGATAACGCAGGCGGGCGCGGAGATCGCCAATTATCCTTTTTGCACGATAGAACCAAACGTGGGCGTCGTGGCTGTTCCCGACGAACGGCTCGACAAGCTTGCTGCGCTGTACGACAGCAAAAAGATCACCCCCACGTATCTGCGTTTTGTGGATATTGCGGGTTTGGTAAAGGGCGCGTCCAAGGGCGAGGGCTTGGGCAACAAATTTCTCTCGCACATTCGCGAAGTGGACGCGATAGTGCATGTGGTGCGCTGTTTTAAGGACAGCAACGTAACGCACGTTTCCGACAAGGTGGATCCCGTCGCCGATATGCAGACGGTCAATCTCGAACTTATCTTTGCCGACATCGAGACTGTCACCGCCCGACTTAACAAAGCCGTATCTATGCAAAAAACGGGCGAAAAAAAGTACAAAACGGAGGCGGAGCTGCTCAAACGCATACTTGCCCGACTCGAAAGCGAACAGCCCGTGCGCACTATGCAATTCGACGAGGACGAGCAAGCGGCTGTGGACGAAATGTTTTTGCTTACAAGCAAGCCCGTCATATATGCCGCCAACATTTCCGAAGAGGATCTCGGCAGCGACGGCAATCCGCTTGTCGAGGCGGTGGAGCGGCAGGCGGCAAAGGAGCAAGCCGAAACGCTTGTCATCTGCGCCAAGGTGGAGGAGGAGCTGTCCAAGCTGGACGCCGAGGAAAAGCAAATGTTTCTCGAAAGCTACGGCATAAGCGAAAGCGGTCTCAATCGGCTTGTAAAAAAGTGCTACAAGCTGCTGCATTTGATAAGCTTTCTCACCGCGGGCGAAAAGGAAACGCGCGCCTGGACCATCACCGAGGGCACCAAAGCTCCGCAAGCCGCGGGCAAGATACACAGCGATTTCGAAAAGGGCTTTATTCGCGCCGAAGTAGTTCCTTACGAGACTATGCTGGAAATGGGCGGTTACAACCAAGCCAAGGAACACGGCAAGGTGCGCAGCGAGGGCAAGGATTACGTAATGAAGGACGGCGACGTGGTGCTGTTCCGTTTCAATGTTTGACGCAAATTGCCGCAGTCAAAGCATATTGCGCGATTGACGGCAATTTTTGTTATATTATTTGCACGGCGCGGCAAATTTAGCGTTGTGCGACAAGGAGGTAAATATGAGCGCAAAAACCAAAAAGCCTCTTGCGCCCGGCAAGGTGAGTCTCGGCAACAAGATCGCATTTGCTTGCGGAGATATTTTCGGCGGCGGCAGCTTCAACATCATAAACTTTTTGTTTACGCCCTTCCTCACGTTGGTGGTGGGCATACCTATGATGTATCTTACGCCCATTTTGCTGCTTACAAAGGTGTGGGACGGTATCATCGACCCCTTTATCGGCAAGATCACCGACGCAAAGCGTCCGGGCAAGTTCGGCAAGCGACGTTTCTTTATGCTGATATTTGCGCCGCTGGTGCTTGTGGGATTTATTTTGCTGTTTTTCCCGTGGAATTTGGTGACAACGCAGGATTGGGTTAAGTGTCTGCTTGTGGTGTTGGTGTATATGCTGTACGCCACGGCGCAGAGCTTTGTGCTTATTCCCTACTACTCGCACGCCAGCGAGATGACGGACGACTTCAACGAGCGCAACCGTACAAATGCGGTGCGTCTGGGCTTTTCGATAATGTCCAGCCTTATCTGCGTGGCTGTGCCGGGAATGATCGCAAGCCCGCAAAAAGGATCCGCGTCCTACATTATCATGGCGGCGACTTTCGGCGGCATATTCATGTTATCGGTGCTTGTTGCGGCATTGTTCAGCCGCGAGCAGGTGGTCAGCCCCGCCGTCAAGTCCAAGTTCGACATCAAAGACTTTGTTCGTCCGCTCAAAATGGCGACCTATCGCCGTCACCTCGGCATGCAGATGTGCGCTAGCTTCGGCATGGCGGTGATGAGCAGCTTCTTCTTTACGCTGTGCGACTTCGTGTTGAGACGCAATTCCTCTCTCACGGTGAGCGTTTCGTTGGAAACGGAACTCGGTCGTTTTCCCATTGCGACGGTTGCCGCCGCGGCAATGTTTTTGGCGCAGGTGATAGCCTTGCCGATATATCTCCGGATCATTAAAAAGAGATCCAAACGGTTTGCCTACATCACGGGCGCTATCGTGTGGATAGTCGTGGCTGCGTTTATGGTATTCCTCCCCGCGGAAGGCGCCGTTGAAATTGTAAAAGGAAGCGTTGTAACAAAGGAAGGTGCCCCCGATTGGCTGCTTATCTGTTTCGGTCTGCTGTTGGGTTTGGGTATCGGCGGTACGGTGTTTGTGCCGCACAGCGCGTTCGGCGACGTGTGCGACGTGGGCGAGCTGTACTTCGGCGAACGTACCGAGGGCAATTTCTCCGGGCTCAACAACTTTCTCAATACCACCGCGCAGGCGATAGGGCTTGCCATTCCGCCGCTTGTTATCGGACTCGCCGGTTATGTCGAGACGGACTATGTTTCTTTGGGAACGCAAGCTGACAAGTTGGCTCAATACGGCTTGCAAAGTTCGTTACTCACCGAGGGCGCGGTTGATATTTTTGAATACAACGGACTGAAATGGCAATATACTGTCGGAAAGACGGGCATTGTACAGCTTATGCCGTTACAGCAGCCCGAAGCGGCGCAGGTAGCCATCAAACTGACGTTCATTCTTTTGCCGATAATCATCGTCGGCTTGGGAATATTCATTTCCTCCCGCTATCAACTCACCAACAAGCTTCAAGCGCAGATAGTGGCGCTCAACCGTCGCTCGGACAAGGGCAGCGAGGAGTGGCAGGCGGAACGCGAGAAGCTGCTTGCCGCGCTCGGTGAAAAAACGGACAAGTTGCCCGTGATCTCCGTCGAATGGCAGGAAGAGTCTTTGGCGGAGTCCGTGCAAGCGGAGGGCGAATTGCAAGCGACCAATCAAACGGACGAGAATGCCGTAGCTTCGAGTACGGATACTTCGAGTGACGAGAGCAAGGATTGATATCGAAACCAAACGGAGACGCCGACCGAGATCGGCGTCTCTTTGTATATACGGGTACTTGGACAATTGCGGTTGTCTAAACCGTCGCCTTGTGGTATAATGATAATATCTACACAAAGGATACGACAATGCTCAAAATAAGCCCGCTGTTCAGCGGAAGCAAAGGCAACTGCACACTTATTCGATCCGCGAAGGTCAACATTTTGTTGGACGCGGGTTTCGGCTATCGCGCTATCGTCGGAGCGCTTGCGGAGCGCGGTCTCGCGCCCAAGGATATCGACGCCATCGTCGTCAGTCACGAACACACCGACCACATCGGCGCGCTGCCAATGTGGACAAAGCAAACGCCCACGCCCGTCTATGCGCCCGAACGCATTGCCGACATCATCGCCCAACGCGTGTATTTTTCCGACGTCAACGGTATCGAGGGCGATTTCGAAGTGGGGGATGTGACCGTCAGCCACTGCGAATGTTTTCACGACGCGGAATGTTGCTTCGGTTACAAGTTTGTTTGCGGAGCCGATCGCTTTGCTTGCGTCACCGACACGGGGCACGTTACGGAAGAAATATTGAATTTTTTGCGGGACGCTCAGGCAATTATGCTGGAAAGCAACCACGACGAGGATATGCTGCGCCGCGGCGAATACAGCTACAATCTCAAACAGCGCATTTTGTCCCCCTACGGACATTTGTCCAACGCGCAGGCGGCGGAGACGCTGCGCAAGCTAAGCGGTTCGTCGGTAAGACAGATAATTCTTGCGCACCTTTCGGAAAATAATAACAACAAAGAGCTTGCCTTCAACGCGGCGGTGGAAGCGTGCGCTTCTTGCGGCGCGGTCGAGGGCAGGGACGTGGTGATCTATGTCGCCGATCAATACAAAAACGAGGTGACCGTTTGCTTAGACTGAACTATCAAAAAAAAGATCTCGGCTTTGCCTTCGGAACAGCCGTTGCCGCGATGGTGACGGCGAGCCTCGCGCTGTCGCTCATTTTCGGTTCCGCCGCCGACGGTTGGCGTTTTTGGCTTATGCAAGCGCTCTATACGCTGTGTATAGGCGCATCGGTTTTTATCTACGACGCTGTCGCCAGGATAAACCCCGTTGCCGCCTCCCGTCTCAACGTCAAACCGCGTTTTGCTCATATGGGGTGGGGATTTTTGGCGACGGTGTGCTTGATTTTTGCAATGATGCCCGTCAATTCGATGTTTTTGGACGCGATCGAGGCTGTCGGGCTCAAACGTCCGTCCGTCGATATACCCGACGATCTTGCGGGACTGTTGATCGTCGCCGCCTTGTTGCCCGCGTTTTGCGAGGAGTTGGTCTTTCGCGGCGCGGTCGCTCGGTCTGCGGGCGCAATGAAAAACAAGCTCGCTGCGCTTGCCGTTTCGGGAGGGCTTTTTGCTCTTTTCCATGCCAATCCCGCGCAGACGGTACACCAATTTGTGTTGGGAGCGTTGCTTACGCTGTTGGTTTTGAGGAGCGGCAGCATTTGGACGAGCGTGGCTGTTCATCTGTTCAACAACGCGTTGGTCGTGGCGCTCAACTACACTCCGCTGGGCGCGGATGAATTTTGGAGCGTTACCGCCAATACGGGAACGGTGTTGGGCATAATGTTCGCCGGCATTGTCGGCTTTGCGTTGTGCGTTTTCGGCTATCTCAAAACCACCGAAAGCGTTTGGAAACCGAGCGAGGACGAGGGCGCGTCCCCGACTGCGTCCCGGATAGTGTTGCTCGCCTCGGTAGTAGTTTGCGTCGTTTTTTGGGTTAGCGCGTTGTTTTTATGAAAATTCGTATCGTTGCTGTGGGAAAAATCAAAGAGGACTATCTGCGACAGGCAGTCGCGGAGTACGTCAAGCGTATGGGGCGATTTGCCAAGGTGGAGATCGTCGAGGTGGACGAGTGCCTCAGCCGCGGCTCGCAATCTGCGGGCGAGTTGGAACGCGTCAAAAACGCCGAGGGCGAAGCCATTCTTGCCAAAACGGAAGGGTATGTCGTGGCAATGGACCCAAACGGCGCTCTTGTGGACAGCGAACAGCTTTCGCGGCTTATTTCCGAGCAAAAACAACGCGGCTCGGTATTCACGTTTGTGATAGGCGGCAGCAACGGTTTGTCGGACGCCGTCAAGGCGCGCGCCGACGTTCGTCTGTCTTTCGGCAGGATAACGTTGCCGCACCAACTGTTTCGCGTGGTGCTTGCCGAGCAGCTGTACCGCGCTTGCTGTATCGAAAACAACGTTGCCTACCACAAGTAATTGACAAAATAAATATTTGTGCTACAATAAACACGGTGAAACTATGGAAAGCGTACTGACATCACGAACGTTGTGGGAAAACTTCGATCCCGCGGCGGAACAACTTGACATCGACCCAATCAAGCAGACGGAGCGAGGCGGTCTCGTCACCAAAACTCTGTACTTTACGGGCAGAACGTTGCCGAGCGGCGCAAAAACGCGCGTGTTCGGCACTGTTTGTTTCAAAAAAACCGCCGAAAACAAACCCGCCGTGCTGGTGATAAGCAACTATTCGCTGCCTATCGAGATGAGCGTTCTTGCGGATATTGCCTCGCGCGGTTTTGTCGCGATGTCCGTCGATCTTGCGGGGCGCCGTCCCAAGGGATTGCACACCATCTACCCCGAAGAGCTGCTTTACTGCAACAACGAGTTTGCGCGCAATATGTTCGAAATTACCGAAACCGCGCGCGAAACCAAGCTTTACGAGTACACGGTCAGCTGTCGCAGGGCTATCACGTATCTGCTCAACGAGGAACACGTGTCGCAAGTGTCCGTGCTTACCGAGGGCAGAGGCGCTTATGTGGGAATAATCGTTTTGGGCGTGGAAAATCGCGTCAAAAACGGCGCTATACTGTTTGGCAATTTGTATCGCAATTTCCCCGTGCTAAGCAGGGACGAAAACGTGCTGGACGCGGGCAAGGACGAGTTGGAACGCCATATCGCTTACGACACGCGTCGTCAGCAGTGGACGTTGGGGCTTGCTCCGCAGACCTACGCGCAGCAGATCAAGGTGCCCGTCTACGTCATCAACTCCGCCAACAGCCCGTTTGTGGACATCGTGCAGACAAACAAAACGATGATGCGCTTAAACGCGGGCAGTCGATTGCTCATTTTGCCGACAAGTCTGGACTATTTGCCCAAGCGCTACACCAACGGCGTGCTTACTTGGCTTTCCGGCTGCAAGGCGAAACCTCGGTCGGAGATCAAGTCGTTCCGAAATCAGACGGGCGACTACTGCGTCTCCGTCAATGCGGACAGACCTCTCAACAAAACCTCGCTGTGGTACTGCACCGACGCCGATTCGCGCGCAAAGCATTGGACCAAAGCCACCCTTACGCAAGGCGACAACTGTTACGTCGCCAAGCTCAACCTTTACGAAAAGGAATGTAACGTCGCTTGTTTTGCCACGTTTGACGACGACGTGTCCACGTCTACGCTGTTGCTCACCGAAAAGGTGGCTGCCGTCAACGTCACAAAAGCCCTCAACATCATTTTCAGCGGCACGGGCAAGCAAACCTTGGTGCCGTTGGTCACTGACGGCTCTTGGTGGAACGTCGGACTCGAACCGCAAATGGACAAGGGCTATCTCAACATTTTGGGCGCAAAGGGCAAGGCGCTTGCCACTTTTGCGATAAACGACAAAAGTATCCGTATCAATCAATCATTCACGGTGGTGTTCGATGTGTGCAGCAACGTGCGGCAGCGGTTGGAATTGGTGGCGGTGACAAAGTTCGGAAACAAAAATTCACGGTACAGTCAATATACGCAGCTCGTAGGCAACGGCAAGTGGGAGCATGTCATTTTTGACAAGATCAACTTCCACCGCGTGGACGACGGCAAACAGCTGCCCGATGCGGAAAAGGTGGAAATGCTCGTCATTCTTGCCGACGAGGAAATTTTGGTAAACAACATTTTCTTGGTATGACGACGGTAAATGTTGGCGACACTGTAACGACGCGCAAGCCTCACGCATGCGGCTGCGACAAGTGGACGGTGGTGCGCGTGGGCGCGGATTTCAAGCTGAAATGTCTCAAATGCGGTCATGTCGTCATGCTCGACAGCGACAAATTTCACAAGGTGGCGCAAATTGCAACTAAATGACGAAACAAAACTTAACGGCGAATTTACGGAAGCTGACTCCGAACGGGAGGAGGCTTTCTGTGTAGAGGAGCAAGCTCCCGTCACGGCAGAGCGCGAACAGCTCGACGACGCGCAACAACAAACGGCAGCCGACGGACGAGAAAGCGCGGACGAGCGACAATCGCCGTCCGAACAAGCCTCTTTTGACGATATGGCACAAAGTTCGCGGAATATCGCCGACGCTCGCGACAAAAAAAGTCGCGCGTTGGATATCGCGTTGTGGATCTTGGTGGCGGTGCTTGCCGTTGTCGTGATCCTGCGCTTTTTTGTTTTCGGGCGTATAACCATCGTAGGCGACTCAATGACGTCGCCCTATTACAGAGACGGGCCGCTTGCCTCCCTTACGTTTTACGAGGACGATATAGTTTACGTCAACAAAACGGCTACGCCCGATAGGGGCGACGTAGTAGTGTTTTACAAAAACTCCGTAAACAAATTCAAGGCGATTTTTGCAAGCAGCGACGACGAAACCTACAAAAAGCTGATCAAACGCATTGTGGCGCTCGGCGGGGACAAGCTGTGGTTGGAACCTTGCGGAGATAAATACAGATTGATAATACAAACTACGGAAGGAGATGTGCTTACGGAGGACTATTATGTTAAAAACAGCACAAAATTAAATGCCGACGCATTTTTGCTTTTTACGCGTTTGGGTCGTTTGACGGGTGCTACCGAAGACAATCCTTATGTGGTAAAGGAAGGATGTTTCTTTGCGATGGGCGACAATCGCGACAATTCCGACGATTCTCGCAGCGATCTCGGCGACGTTCCTTATTCCAACATTTACGGCGTAGTGATGTGACGAGATTTTTGCGGTCGCTCAAAGGTCGTCCGAGCAGGTAGTTGACAGCAAATTTCGCGCGGCAACATTCTGCAAGTCTGCGACCGAGTATATTATGTTGTACAAAAGTCCCTTTGCGAGGGACTTTTTTTGCGTATTGCGCCAAAGTTCGGTCGTTTTTTATGAAAGCGGCGTTGCCCGTCGAAAAAAACTCCGAGGTCGAACGTTAAACGCAACGACTTCGGAGGGGCGCAATGCAATATCAATCTGCGGCGCTTTGCTTTTGGCTTTTGTTTTCGGCAAACGTAACCTTCAACAGCGCCATTTGCAGCGCGTTGTGCAGTTCCGTTTTGGTTTGATGTCCGTTTATCAGCCAGCAGTCCACGGCCTCCCAAATGGAGAACGTGCCGACGATGCTTATCACCTCGTGGAAAATAAGGTTTTCCGCAAACAACGTGATGAAGAAATACGCCGCAAGTGCGATCACGCCGAATATCAGCAAAAATATCCCCAGCCTACGGTTGCTGCGGATGTCGTCCAGCTTGTCGTAGACCTGCATATTATAGTGGTCGTGCAGGGCGGTTTCCAGCTGTTTTTGTTGCTTTGCCGTCAGCGTTCTGCCCACGAAATTTACCGTCAGATCGTATTCCGTCGGCACAAAATAGGCTTGTTCGTCTATGTAACGGAATATTTCGGGGTTGAGCTGACCGTACTCGGCGGGAGCCAACGGGTCGAAGATGTCCGTATCCTCAGGCAGGTTTACGTCTATCTTTACGGTGTTGTCCGCTTGCAGCCGTTGTTCCACGAAACGTTTGTTGGAGTATTTTCCGTGCAGGTCGTTTTTCAACGAAGCCATGCGTTTTTTGAAAACTTCTTGTTTGGTCATGATTTTGCTCCGATATTTTTCTTTATTATATCACCTATTCGACCGAATTTGAAGAGCAATTTTCTCAAATGCGGCAAACAATTCGTTTTTGCGGCGAATCTACCTTGTTTTGCCCCGTTGCGCAGCAGCAAGCAATCGACCGCCGCACAAAGTGGCTCTTGTCATCACTAAATTGTGCGGCGTGATATGTAATAATATTAAAATATGTTCGTCCTTGTTCTACCACGAGAGAGTATGTTTCCATGCAAAATAATTTGCAACAAATATGCCACACCGAGTCTCGACAATGTCGCTAAATGGTGTGGCACACGCAGTGAAGCAATTTTATATAAAGTCCGTCCTTGTTTCACTATGAGCGATGGTGTTCGGTGCAAAACAATCTGCAACGAGCGCACGCAGTGCGCGAAGCGAAGCCGTTTTGCACCGAATACCCGATGCGACTCCCTTTTTGAGCGCGACCGCACGAGCGATTTGTGGTCGGTGGGCTCATTGCCAAATTATTTCAGGTCGGCTTTGCGGAAAGTGACCCAACCCACGGACACGAACATCGCCGTAAGCGGCAGCATATAAAGCAGTATTTTGCCCAAAAGCTTGCCGTCGATCGCCGACACGTCCAACAGCGAGGCGTTGTACAAGGGTACCCAGGACATATCCGAATCGAGCGCGCCCGTTGTCACGCCTTGCAAAAGCTGCACTACGCTTACTATCGAAGAAAGCGTAGAGGGCGCCACAAGGCAAATGACGATGGTGCAGGACAGCGCCACAGCCAGCTTGCGCGTACCGAACAAAAACATACAGGACATGCTTTGTACGAACATCACGGCAACCAGCCCCATTGAAAAAGCCGTTATTATCGCGATAAATATCTCCTTGGCGGCCATTTCGTAAAAGCCGAAAAACGCCCCGCCGAACACGAGCGACGAGATCATCGACGCTCCCATATAGCTTGCGCCGATGGTAAGCGCCATTATCAGGTGCGAGGCATACAATTCGCCTCTGCTGCGGTTTGCCAACATTATGTTGCGAAACGTGCCGAAGGAAAACTCCTTGCTGAGGAATATCGCCGAGCAGATCACTGCCAAAAGGGAAGAAATGTGCGATACCGAGGCGTATTCGGAAAGCATAGCCGACGCGAGATTGAGACTGCGCAGCAGATCTTGCATATCTATGGTCACATCCTGCTCGAACATTGACAAAAATCCCGCCAAGCCCACAAGCAAAAGCGAAAGCAGCAGCGGAAAAACGGCAGCCACGCCAAAAAGTATCCAAAACAATTTGCTCTTTTTGAGGCGGAAAAACTCCACCGACAGAATGTTTGTCATTGCGCGCCCCCTTCGGCTTCGCTTTCGCGCAGCGCCTGCAAGTAAAATTCCTCCAACGCGTCGCCCGTTTGGGTAACGGAGGTGACTTGCACGTCGGCTTCCGCCAGCTTGTGCAATATCAGCGAAATGCTCGCGTCGGTGTACAATTCGATTTGCGACGCGCTTACTATCTGCGCCGTTCCCAGCTCGGCAAGCGCGTCCTTGCCCGCGCCCGTTTTGTCTACGGTCAGGCGGTATTTTTGAGCGGTTTCGCCCTCCAACTCCGCCGCGGTGACGTGCTTTATCAGCTTGCCTTTGTTCATTATGTAAAATTCCGTCGCCAGCTTGCCCAGCTCGGACAAAATATGGCTGGAAATAAGCACCGTTACGTCGTTTTCGCGGTTGATATGCACGAGTATTTCGCGTATTTGCCGTATGCCTTCGGGATCGAGTCCGTTGGTGGGCTCGTCGAGGATGAGCAGCTTCGGCTTGCCTACCAAAGCCATTGCAATGGCAAGGCGTTGACGCATACCGAGCGAAAAGAATTTTGCCTTGCGTTTGAGGTTGGGATCCAACCCTACCACGATCAACGTCTGCGCAAGATATTGTTCGTCCTGCTTGATACCCAGGATCTTGCATTGTATTTGCAAGTTTTCCATAGCCGTCATATCGTTGTACAACGACGGCGTTTCCACGATCGCGGCGACGTCGGTGCTTGTGCGCCCGCTTTGCGGCATAAGCTCGAAGCTTCCGCTCGTGGGACGTACAAGTCCCGTCAGCAGTCGTATCAGCGTGGTCTTGCCCGCGCCGTTTTTGCCTACGAGTCCGACGATCGCGCCCTGTTTCACATCGAGCGTAACGTCGTCCACGGCTTTCACTCCGCCGTACTCCTTGGTGAGCCCGACGGTTTTGATGACAGTGGTCATATCTGCCTCCCTGTAAATAGTTCAACTATCATTATACCGATTGCGCGGATTTTTTGCAACACTATGCGCTCAAAAACATTGCCGCGCATTCTCTTTGCGCGGCAAGCGACGGGTGCAACGAAAGAAAATAAATAAAGTCGACAAAAAAGGGAACAACCGACGTTGTTCCCCTTGAAGTATCATTATTGCAGACCGTATTTTTTCTTGAACTTGTCCACTCTTCCGCCTGCGTCTACCAGCTTTTGCTTACCCGTAAAGTAAGGGTGGCATTTGTTGCAAATTTCCACCTTTATTATATCGGTGTCTTTGGTAGTACCGGTCTTGAAGGTTCACAAGCACATACAACAGTCGCTTGATGACCCACAGCAAGCGACGGGTGCAACGAAACAAAATAAATAAAGTCGACAAAAAAGGGGCTGTCGCGTTAAGCGGCGGCCCTTCTGCATATTTGCAAGTATTTATTCAAAACACTCAAGCCGTTTGACT
>CANQCN010000009.1 GCA_947589685.1 uncultured Clostridia bacterium | reverse complement strand
GAGAAAGTCATAGTTCACGAAAAGCAAGTGATTGACGGCAAGCGGACACAAGCGGTGGAAATCATCTACAACTGCGTGGGAATGATTCCCGACTTCGCGCAAGCGGATGTTGCGGCGTAATAAGGACAATAGAATAAGCGGTCTGACTAACCGCCAAACCGCTTATTCATAGATTCCCTATGGACACCCGCCTTCCGTTGAGCGTTTTGTTTGAAATAGGATCGTGCAACAACCGATCTTTTGCGGGCGTTGCCATTTGCCTTTGAAAACAAAGGCGGTCGCGCGTTGCGACAGATCACCTGGCGTCCTCGCCCGTAAGCTTGTACGTAACGACGATCTTGGAACCCTGACGGGAGATCTTGGCAACTTCCTGCGCTTCCGACGGAAGATTCTTCTTTGCGGCGTCCATGTTTTCCTTGGCAAGGTCGGCGGTTCTGAAATAGGTGATGATCACGCCTTCAAGGACGAAATCCTCAACATCCATCTCAAAGACGTCTTCCAATTTGAAATTGGTCTTGGTGGCGGTCACCGTCGCAGTCACATCCGATTGGTCGGACGAACTCTTTGATACGTGTACGGTGTAGCCTTTCTTTTCCAACTGAGCGGCTGCTTTGTCGGGATCGTTGGGATAGCCGCAAGCGGCAAGCAGCGACAAGCTCATCACCGCGACGAGAACCATAGCCAATATTGTTACAAATTTTTTCATAATGTTATCCTCCGAATAATTTTGTCAACACCATTCTAACACTTTTGCCTAATTTGTCAACCACGTAAAGGCGCGTTTGGGCAAAATTTATTTTTCGTGCAAGAGAGAAAAGTATCTGTCGTCGCCGTCGGGAAATACCGTAACGATATTTTTGCCCTTGTAGGCGGGATCTTCGGCAAAGCGTATGGCGACCGCGATGTTGGCTGCGGAAGAAATGCCGCAGCAATAGCCTTGTTTCAGATTGAGCAAGCGGAACATATCCAACGCCTCGTCGTCCGTAACAACTTCCACGCGATCCACCACCGAACGGTCGTACAAGGCGGGCACAAAACCCGCGCCGATGCCTTGTATTTTGTGCTCTCCCCTTTCTCCGCGGGATATCACGGGGCTGCTTGCGGGCTCCACAGCGACGATCTGCACGTCGGGAAACCTTTCTTTAAGCTTTTTTCCCGTGCCGATAAGCGTACCGCCCGTGCCCACGCCCGCGACAAACACGTCCGTCCTGTCCAATGCGGAAATGATCTCTTCGCCGGTAGAAATGTAGTGGGCGGTGACGTTGGCGGGGTTTTCAAACTGTTTGAGCCACACGTGTCCGCTGCGGGAGGCGTACTCCTCCGCAGTTTCTATCGCGCCGCGCATTCCGAGCTTGCCCTCGGTAAGCACAAGCTGCGCTCCCAGACCGCGCAGCAGCTGCCGACGCTCTTCCGTCATGCTGTCCGGCATGGTCAACAAAACCTTGTAGCCGCGTTTCAGCCCGACGTAGGCAAGGGAAATGCCCATATTGCCGCTTGTAGCCTCCACAATGGTATCTCCGCGATGAAGCGCGCCGCGTTCTTCCGCGTCCAAAATCATGCACAGCGCCGCGCGGTCCTTGATACTGCCGCCGGCGTTCATAGCTTCGTTTTTTATGTAAATATCCGCGCCGAAATCCTCCTCGTAGGGAATAAGCGGCGTATCGCCGATACCCAAAGGGCGCGCTTCTTTGTAAAAATCCATGATCGCCTCCCGTCAGATAATGAGGTTTACAAGCCGACCGGGGATAACGATAGCCTTTTTGACGGCTGCGCCCGCAAGCGCCCGCTTCACTTCGCCGTCGGCAAGCACAAAACTCTCCAACTCTTTGGGAGAAAGGGTCGCGTCCACAGTGAGACGCACCTTGGGACGGGAATTGATCTGCACAAGTATCTCCGCTTCGCTTACGCGCAGCGCGCTTTCGTCGCATACGGGGAACTTTGCCACCACTATGCTGCCCTCGTGCCCCGTTTGAGTCCACAGCTCTTCGCAAAAATGCGGAGCAAGCGGGCAAAGCAGTTTGAGCAGATCGTCAACGGCGGCGCGATACAGCTCGGCGTTTTTGACGGAAAGCTGATCGTACTTTGCCAACGCGTTGACCAATTCCATCATACGCGCCACCGCCGTGTTGAAGGAAAACGAGGGATAATCGGCGTCCACAGCCTTGATCGTGCCGTGTCTGATCCTGTTGAGTTCTTTTTCGTCCGCGCCCATATCGCTGCGCGTCGGGTAGTCGGAGTAAGCCGCGGCGACATATCTTTCCACGCGGTCCAGCCATTTGTTTATCGCCTTGATACCGTCGTCCGACCAAGGTCCGCCCTCTACGTAGCGGAAGCCGAACGCCAAGTAGCAGCGGAACACGTCCGCGCCGTAGGTTTTTACATAGTCGTCGGGGGACACCACGTTGCCGTGGGACTTGCTCATACGATTGCCGTCCGGTCCGAGAATGACCCCTTGATGAACAAGCGACTTGAACGGCTCGTCGAAGTGCAGATAGCCCATATCGCGAAGCGCCTTGGTGATGAAACGAGCATACAGCAGGTGCATGCACGCGTGTTCAGCGCCGCCGACGTACTTGTCTACGGGGAGCATTTTGTCTATCCATTGGGTGTCGAAAGGCTTGTCGTCGTTGTGCGCGTCGGGATAACGAAGATAGTACCAACTGCTGCACACGAAAGTATCCAACGTGTCGGGGTCGCGCGTGGCGGGGGCGCCGCATTTGGGACAACGCACGTCGTGAATGAATTTTTCATGCTTTGCCAAGGGGCTTGTGCCGTCGGGACGAAACTCCACATCGTAAGGAAGGCGGACGGGAAGGTTCTCGTCCAACACCTCGCCGCAGTGAGGACAGTATATGACGGGTATGGGCGCGCCCCAATAACGCTGACGGGATACCAGCCAATCGCGCAAACGGTAGTTTGTTTTGAGCTGTCCCTTGCCGATCTCGGCAAGCTTTTGCACCACGGCGAGCTTGCCCTGCTCGCTCGTCATGCCGTCGAATTCGCCGCTGTTGCACATCACGCCGCAGTCGGTAAAGGGCAGACTGTCGTCCGTATCCGCCGAAGCGCCCTTGATTACGCGCTTGATGCCGAGACCGTGCTTTTGCGCAAATTTGTAGTCGCGCTCATCGTGCGCGGGAACGCCCATCACCGCGCCCGTACCGTAGCTGTTGAGTACGTAGTCGCCTATCCACACCTGCACCTTTTCGCCGTTGACGGGGTTGACGGCATACGCGCCGGTAAATACGCCCGTCTTTTCCTTTGCAGTGGAAAGTCGCTCTATCTCGTTGGTTTTAGACACCTCGTCGATGTAGGAAAGCACCGCCGCCTTTTGTTCGGGGGTGGTTATCCTTGCCACAAGCTCGTGTTCGGGCGCAAGCACCACGTACGTGCAGCCGAACAGCGTGTCCGCGCGAGTGGTAAACACCTTGAAGCTGCCGCTTCCGTCGGCAAGCTCGAACGTAAGCTCGCCGCCCTGCGACTTGCCTATCCAATTGCGCTGCATGGCTTTGGTTTTTTCCGGCCAATCCAACGCGTCGAGACCTTGCAACAGCTCCTCGGCGTAGTCGGTGATCTTGAAAAACCATTGCGTAAGATCCTTTTTTACCACCTGACTGTCGCACCGCTCGCAGTGACCGTCTATGACCTGCTCGTTGGCAAGCACCGTGTTGCAGCCGGGACACCAATTGACGGGAGCCTTTTTGCGATAGGCAAGCCCGTGCTTATATAGCTCGGCAAATATCCACTGCGTCCAGCGATAGTAATCGGGCAGACAAGTCTTTATCTCGTGGTCCCAATCGAACATTGCGCCGATGTTTTTGAGCTGTTCCTCCATCACTTCGATGTTGTGCAGCGTGCTGTCCTCAGGATGAACGCCCGTCTTGATGGCGTAGTTTTCCGCTGGCAAGCCGAACGCGTCGAACCCCATAGGCTGAAACACGTTTTTGCCCTTCATTATCTGATAGCGCGCAAAGCTGTCCGTCAATCCGTAGTTGTACCAATGCCCCACGTGCAGCTTGCTGCCGCTGGGATAGCTGAACATTTCCAACACGTAGTACTTGTTTTCTACGTCGTTTTCGTCAAACTTGTACACTTGCCGCTCTTGCCAAAGCTTGTTCCACTTTTTTTCCACTGCGATCTTATCCATAGCGACCTCTTTGTATTTGTTAAACAAATTGTAGTCCAAGCCAATGCTTTTGTCAAGAAAAAGCAAACGTTTGCCCGACGGCGTTTGTTTGGCAGTTTTGCGGTCGATTATTTTTGAATAAATGTCGATTTCTGCGACTTTTTCACGTTTTTTGTCGATTTTTGTCGCTATGGGTGAAATTTCGAAATAAATTTTTCATTAAAAAATAAAATATTTTTGTATAAAAATGTTGAATTATGCAAAATTTTGTGCTATTATGTTCTTAATCATACAAGGAGGCAACGGTTATGGATAGCGTCGGAAAAGAATGTTTTTTGAACGGCGACGAATTGTATCAAAGTATCGTGGGCAAAAGTGCGTGCGACGTACATGTGCTGGTCGGTCAGTTGTTGATTGGTCTGGGTTTTAAGAGCAAGCTGATCGGAACGCAGTTTTTGAAAGACGCAATTTTATACCGATATGAAAAATACGACGTGGCGCACGTCAATTACAATATGGAGATATACACCTACATCGCAGAGGAACAACACGCCACGCCCGCCAGCGTGGAAAGAGCCATCCGTCACGCGATAAACGACTGCGCCGAATACGGAAACCTGTCGGCGTTCGGCGGACTGCTGCACAGCAGACTTACCGCGCCCGGTTACGTGCCGTCCAACACCGAGCTTATCAGCTTGATAGTGGAATGGTTGGATTTGGAACGCGCCAAGGGACACATATTAAATACGGCTGCAAAAGGCTGACTTTGCGTCCGCGCTTGTTTTTGCCGTCGAATTGCGGTATAATTAGCTTTACCGAGGTGGCAAAATGAAAAAATGGAGCAAAGAAGATTGCCGTCAATGCCTACGTTGGCGCAGCGGCGAATGCAACAAGGGCGATTTCGGCTATGTGGCGCTGATCGGAGGAAGCGTACGCTTCGGCGGAGCGGCAAAGCTTGCCAATCTGGCGGCGAACGCAATGCGAAGCGGAGCGGGTGTTGTGAAGTTGGCAGTGCCGCGGGAGATCGTCGACGCCGTGTCGCCGCACCTGCTTGAAAGCACGCTTTTTCCCCTTTCGAGCGAGGGCGGCGAGATACTTTTTGTCGACACTGAGCTGAACGAGCTTGTCGGCAACGTCAATACGGTGGCGATAGGCATGGGCTGCGGCACGGGCGATGGCGTAAAGAAAACGCTCCGATACTTGCTGCGCAATTTTGCAGGCACGCTTATAGTAGACGCCGACGGGATAAACTGTCTTGCGCAAATGGGGACGGACGCGCTGACGGATAGCGCGCCGAAGGTCATCCTTACGCCGCACGCAAAGGAGTTTGCGCGTCTGCTCGGAACAAGCGTGGAAAACGTGCTTGCGGACAGAGTATATCTTGCGCGCGACTTTGCCACCCGTTACAAGGTCGTCGTGCTGCTGAAAGGCGCCGCCACAGTCGTCACGAACGGCGACGACGTGTTGATCGTGGAGCGCGGCTGCGCGGGGATGGCGACGGCGGGCAGCGGAGACGTGCTTTCGGGCATACTTGCGGGCATTTGCGGCTACAACAACGACAAACCGTTGGAAGCCGCAGCCACGGCAGCCTACGTAAACGGGCTGGCGGGCGAACTTGCCGAAAAGCTCGTCAACCCGATATCCATGATCGCGTCCGACACAGTCGGACAGCTAACGCAGGCAATAAGCGAAATAATAGAAAAATAAAAGTCCCCAAACCCAATTTGAACAAGCCCGTACAGTTAGCGCCGTTAAATTGTACATTTTGACGCCTTTAACTTGCAATTAAAACACAAATCGCCCGCCAATATTGCCGCCCGCATTCGCAAGGACAACCAGCATCGGCATCGACTGCCCCGCACCACAGTCGCCCGCAACGGCACGACGTATAACGGTTGTTGTTGGTTATGCGGTATACCGTTCGGTATATTTTCTTCTTACAACTGAAAGCAGTAGATGCTGTTGTTCTGTCACTGAACATTGTGCCATTATGTTGATAAAAACATATTTATTCAATTGCCAAATCATGTCCTTTGAACAATTTACCAAAGCCTATTAGATAAACTAACGTGGACATATTTGTCCCCATTGTTTAAAGACACATTGACGACATTGTCAAGGCGTGTTATCATTAAATTTATGGAATACATAATTTCCGATATACACGGCGAATACAACAAATTTATGCGACTGTTGGATGCAGCTCATTTTTGTGACGACGATTTGTTGGTTTGTTGCGGCGACGCCATAGACAAAGGTAACGAATCGATCCACGTTGTACGTCAACTATTTTCCATGAAAAATGCTGTCTACATTTTGGGCAATCACGAATATGACTTTGCAAAATACTTTTCCGGCGTCAACTCGCAATACGGCGATGATCACAAAACCATATTGTCTTTGTTGCAAGAGCGCTTTCCTACCGATGGAGATCTGCTTGATTGGGATACCGCAAAAAGATTGTGTGCCCTGCCAAAATTTTATGAGACGTCCCAATACGTCTGCGTCCATGCCGGCGCGCCGATGGACAACCAAGGAAGATTGCTTCCGCTACGCCAAGTGCGCGTCGAACAATTGGTTTACGACAGAGACTTCAAAGAAAAAACCGTTTTACCTCAAAACAGCAAGTGCGTGTTTTTCGGACACACGCCCACAGTATATATCGACCCTCACGGTCGCATTTTGGGCTACTTGCGCAAAGGATGTTCCGGCAAAAAAATAACAGACTACAACAAAATACACCTTGATACCGGCGTTTACATAACAGGTATGCTCGGCATGTTTCGCGTGGACGACTGTCGTTGTTTTTACGCAAATAACCGCTGAACCGTCACTTTAACTCACACGACAAAAAAACAGCCGCATGCGAATGAAGTTCGCCTGCGGCTGTCGGAGTTTTGCACCAATTGAAAAGACGGTAAATTGTGGCGACGTTGGGTTTTTGTTTGGTGCATAACTCAAAAACATTTGTAAATAACACAAATCGACCGAACAAAAATGAGTCACAAAACAAAAGTCGCTAACGACACATTGCTTTTGGGCAAGCAAAATACTCGTTGGATCTTTCTGCTTGCTATTTGTTGTATGTTTAGCCCTAATCTGCATTTTCGTCACACTTCTAGTGAACGACATCCCAGACCACGCTTCCAAAAGCTTTACACAACCGAAGTTGGCAATTCAGCAAAAGCGTCAAATCTCCATCTCCACGCAGCAACCGAGCAAATTCGTGTTGCACTTCGCCTTTTTCGTCCAAATATTCTCTATCCATTTCCAAATCAAGGTAATTGATGCCATGCGGAAGACCTGTCGCCGCACGGATATCTCCATTCCATGCAAACTGATGCCACCGCACACCACCCGCTGCGTGAGACATTGGCACATCCTTAAGGTTGTACATTTCTCCCGAAACAAAATCGGCGCATTGAACATCTTTTATTACACCCTTGCGAGTCCATTCTCCTTGTTTGAAGCTCACTATATCGCCGCATCTGAACGGCACAGGCAGCACAAAAAAGTTGTTTCTCAAAAATTTCGAATATGGCGACTCGTTTTTGCCAATATCTTCGATATCTGTTGTGTGCAAAGCTCTGTTCAGCGTTGTCACAATCGTTCCGCCTTCGGCGGGGAACTTTTTGATGTAGTAAAAATTGTGATCACGCGGCAACTTCCTATATGCCGAGAACACAACATCGTCAAGATGAGTCGATGGCTCAGACAGTTCTTCATCGTTTTCATCAAATCCCTGCCACCAGCCATCGTTGTCGTCAAAATGGTCAGCCAAATTTGACCAAACATCCAATTGTCGGTTCAACAGTTCATGAAAAGTAAAGTTTTGCCCGGTTATGACAAAGTCCTCGATTGAGGCTACAAGTTGACGAAGAAACTCTGCCTTGCCGTATAACCAACGACTGCTTTGCACAGCAATAAAAGCCTCTTCGAGCGGCGAAAAAACGTAATGTATATCCTGCAAATAGCGCACAATGCTTTTTGAATTTATAAAATCGGTTACTTGCATATTTACCTCCCCTTCTGCGTGGTAAGTTGTTTTTTGTGTGGATCGTCGGACAAGAGGTCACTACAAATCGTTTTGAAATTTTCCAGCAATTCCACTGCGTTGATTTTGTTTTTGAGATATTTGGAGATTTCCCACAACAAACGTTCGCAATATTTTGAAGGTGGGGCGGCATAACACAAGCTAAGAGGATCCATTGCATAATGCCTCTGCCTCACCCTACCGCATTCAAACGTATATCCACTCAAGAGCGCAGCACTGTTTGGTCTGTCTTTTTGGTGATAGGATGAAAGGGCGTCCGCGTACTCGTAAAGCATAATGTCGTTTGCTTCAATTTCCAGCTCCAAGTGGTTGTGAGCCATTACATCCACCTCATACTGCCGCCATGGATATTTTTCAAAATACGTGAGTGTTGCAGCTTCCGACGCTTCAACGTTATTTAACTTGCGATTAGGTACGCCGTTTTGCCTAAGCATTGCAGCGTCCCACTGATCCATTTTGTCCAACACGATAAGCCTATCGCCGAACCGATTTTTGCAGTCCGCCGACGTAAGAACATCCCCACGCATAAAAGGCATAGGAAACGCGACAAAAACCGTATCAAAATATGTTTGCATTCTTGTATTTTGGGGGTTCATGCCTGTCGCGATATATTTTATCGGTCTCAATCGGCTGTCAAAGGTAGCGGTTATTTCTCCGAAGTTGCGGGTATGCTCTTTGATTACGGCGAAATGATGGGGAATGTCGGTAGACCCGAATTTTTCTTTTACCCAATCAATACAAGATTCCGGCGAAGAAAACGCCGGGCTTGCCTTTGAGAAAATATCCCCCTTGTCGTACGTTACATACCACAAGCCGGGCTTATTCCAAAATGCGTCACAAACACTCCGTATGCAGGACAAGTATTTGCTTAGCAAATTGTGCAGGCTTTTGTATGCACCTTCGTCTCCACGCACCGGACAATCTTCTGTGGTGTCAATCAAATCGTTCAACGCTTGCATGCTCTCTTCAAAAGGACGGCAACTGCGAGCAATAATTGTTGCCGCCTGCACCGGCGTAGGCTTAAACTTTATTTTACGAAAATACTTTTGCATATCGGGAGAATTAACAAAACTCAAAATATCCATATCACACCTCTTCGTATTTGATTTTGTGCTGTTGAGCGTATTGGATCGCACAGCTGCCTTTCGGCGCAACAATTGTTACACCACCGAATTTTGATCCGCAAAGGAGAAATTCTCTGGGATCGTGATTGATGAATTTCACGCTTGCGGGAAGGAATATTTGTTTGCATTTAGTCATAAAGAAAAAAGTAAAAGGCGCTATTTTTTTTACTCCATACGGGATTTTTGCGTTGTTTGAGCACGCAAGAACCTCATTCTTTTTCTTGTCGATAATGCAATTGTTTGCCACTTTGAAGCGGGGATTGCGTTCATCCACATGGAAACGGCACTTGTACAAATGATCGCCGCTGAATGCGCCCATACCTATGTAGCGCACGTTGGGCCCGATGTACACGTCGGTCATGTGACGACATCCGTTAAACGCATACGATCCGATACGTTCCAACGATTGGGGCAACACAATCTTGCGAAGAGACGTGCCCAAAAATGCGCGTGCGTGAATTTCCGTGATACCCTCCGGTATGGACACTTCCTTCAACTCGATGCGATTCAAAAACGCATCGTGGGCGATTTTGGTAACGCTGCCGTCGTCGGGGATCTCGACACTGTTGGCGCCCATTATCAATTGATGAGACAGTCTGCCGATAAGGCAATTGCCCTTTTCAATATAAAAGGGGTGCCCCTCTTCTACGCGAATGGTTTCGAGGCTGTTTATCATCTTCAGGTTCTCGGTATATTGCCCAAGCGTCACGGGCTTCGGGATATAAATTTCTTTTTCGTTGAGTTCAAAGTCCACAATGCGTCCGTCTTCGATTTTCATTTACTTACCCCCTAAAATATAATTTTTTGTAAATTTTTGTATTTTTTGTGTAAAAGATTTTAGATATATTTTGAGAAAAAATGGAAAGTGACGCTATTATATAAAAAGTCAATTGTAAAAATCAACTAATTTTCGCCCCGATAAAATCAAAATGGCGGTTGTGTACCAAATTTGTCCGCTCCCGTGTGCTACAATACGATCGATCAGTGCCACTCGCACTTAAAAAAGGAGAATAAAACTATGATTTCTTATGCATTGGAAAGCGGCGGTTCGGTGAAGGTATACGACCAAAACAATCATCTGCTCTTTGTCAAGTCCGGCAATTTGCAAGGTTACACAAGCACGTCGGTAACGGTAATTTCTTCAAGCGGGAGAGTTTCCGTCTATGATGACAAAGGTCACATTTTGGTTTGTCGTTAAAAGGGGCAATACGTATGTTGATGAGAGAAATAAATTTAAATGCGGATGAGCTTACGATTGACGAGTTCATCAATGCCGAAGCGGAGGCAGAACAACGAGTTGTTCAAGAGGAATTGGATGCTTGCCTCAATGATGCATATCTCGGCGAAGATTTTGATATGAAAAAGTTTGAGAAATGCGTCAAGGAACCTGTTGTTGCCAAATTCCTTGTCGCTTTGTTGAAAAGTCTTGCACGCGCCAACGTGACCCTCACCGATATTGGCGAGCTGTTGCAAAAAATCAAAAGGAAACTTACATAGCTTGCCAACAACAAAGACTGTCGCAAGTAGATTTCGCTTGCGACAGCCCTTTTTTGTTATTCTTTACTTTTTTACTTACTGTCAATTTCTTCCCATGTTCTGTCTTTCATCCGCTCCGTAATCTGTTCCGCTTCAAACAACCACGGAAAAATAATAGTCGCTGTTTCTGCATGACCTTAGCTCAGAAACATTGCATTGCAAAACTTCTTTATTGACTTTTTTTTACACCTTGATATAATAAAGATAAAACAACACAAAGGAGAAAGAGAATGTGTACACAAAATAAAGATGGCCGTCATGTAATTTTGATTAACCGCGTCTTTGAGGGATCATGGAAAGACAAAGACGGCAATGTTTCGCACGAGATTATTGATTATTTTTTGGCCGACGACAAAAACCATTATGTCTACAATGTTCCCTACGGTCAATGTCCAAGTGGCAAAAACAAAACGGCTACTGTTGATTATGTTCTACTGGTGGGACATGGTCGAAACTTCCCGATTTATGGATATATTGAAATAAAAGAACAATTCTTGAGAGATATATTAAATAAAAAAAATGTCAAAAAGAAAGATGCCATAGAAAATTTACAACAAAAACTCGAAGAAATCAAGTACTGCGGAAAACCCATTGCAAAAATTTTTCAAAACGATATTGACAACACCTACATGGTAACTTTTCGTGGGTACGAGGTACTGCACATACCCAAAATATCCTTGTATAACCAACATACCGACGATAATGAAAGCGTTTTCCGGAACCAGCAGTCTGATCAATGGGAAATTCACCTTAATGGACAGTTTAGAAATTCAAAATACGTTGATAACGAGGAAAATTTCGATTTGTATGATAAACTCAAAAAATTTATCAAGCCCGACAACGAAATCTGGGAACAAGAAAAATTGCGCACTGTTGACGAAAATTCAGATTGTTCCGAAGATTATTTGCCAAATACATTTTTGGATCTAATCAACAAGGACGATAACGAAGAATGCTATACAAATATTTTTTATGCTTTATTCACAAACAAAATTAAGGACAAACGCTGTGGCTTTGATGAGTTTTTAGAATTTCTGAACGAGTCGAAAAATGAACTAAAAACACATAACACCTTTAAAAATGACTACAACGCATTTGCTTTTTTTGATACGAAAACGGATGGCGCTTGGTCAATGAAAATAGAAAAGATTACCAAGTCCTCCGCTGCAAACGCTAAAGATTCCCAAAAAGAACAGCATGTCGATGAGTCCAAAGAAAAACAGCAGTCGGGGCGCATTGATATTTTTGCAGAGAGCGAAGGTACAACAAAAACAGCAGTAATAATAGAAAACAAAATCAACAGCGGAATAAACGGTCCTGAAAAAAACCAACTGGAATATTACTACAAATGGGCGCAAGAACGCGTTGACAACAAAATTTTGATTCTGCTCACTGTACCCGATGCAAATGTGAAAAAATTACAACAAGAACTTGCTGCCCGCTATGAAAACAACGGCGATACTTCCAATCAGAAACTTAAAGAAGATGTAAAAAATAGCACCTTGATCGTTCCATATAGCATAATTAGGGATTTTGTAAAAAAAGAAAAGCTCAACGGACATCTGGAAAGTTGGCAATACAAGTCACTGACCGATCAGATCATTTCATTACTGAATCGTCATAGCGAAGAATCGCAACAGACAAAGTTTGAAAACTTGTTCAAGGCCGCCATCAGAGACATTCCCTCCTAAGATTAAAACAACAAACATCTCCCGCCATGATTCCGACGGGAGTTTGTTTGGTAATTTGTATAAATTTTTGCACCACGCGTCACGCCTTGCAACGAGCGTGACGGGATGAGTCAAGATAGGTGCGAACGTTGAGTCCTTCCGACGGCGCCATTTGTAGGTCGCGGATGTTTTTGATTCGGTAACAACGACAAGTGCAACGCCCCACAATACCAACCACACAGTAAAAGCCGTCCCTGAACACAAACATTTTCGGAGCAAACTTGACTTTGCGGATCGTGGGAAGGTTCTCGTCCTTGGAGGACGTGTAACGGAAGACTATACGCCTGTTAGCGGCAATCGCTTCGGAAATTACATCTATGTTGTAGAAAAAGTCCTTGTTGTCGCTGCGCTCGCCTGCGGGACTTACAAGTTGCTTTTTTGCTCGATTGGCAAAGTGTTTGCCGCCAAGCTTTGCCAACTTGTTTACAAGGGCAATTGCATAAGCATCGGGTATTTGAACATCGACGGAAACATAATCCATCAATAATTTCAACTCGGAGTTGTCAAAATCCCGCTCATTGAGATAACAGCCCTTGGGCGTAATGACAATGTCAAACCCGGCTATTTGCAAATTGGTCAATTGTCGCTGCACGGTTTTGCGATCTACCGCAACGGAGTAGTCATTGAGTCTGCGAACGATCTCCGATTGTGTAAGCAAATGTTCCGAATCGCTCAGTTCGGAAAGAATTTGCATTATACGCAACGGAACAAGATTTTTGGATTGCAAACTTACCATCGTACCTCCTTTTACTGATGGGTAAAAGACACGTTAAAAAACGTGCCATACAAGTGTTATAGCTTTTGCGAATACACCTATTTTGTAAAAATTTGTGGGTAAAAAATGAGTTGGTGGGAATGTTTTGAAAAGATTTTTTTATTCATAACAGCTTGCGCATTATACCACAAACAAAATGTAAAAATCAACTATTTTTTTCGCTCGACAAGCGAACGTGTTGATTATTTTTTCGTTTTTCCCGTAATTGCGCTGCGCCGCCTATACTGTTTTTGCACAACTGTCGGCAAGCGATCCAATAGACAACATCTTTATCCGAGAAATTGTTGTTTTCATTGACACTCTTTTTTGCAACGCCATTCTTTGCGCGGACGTATAACAATAAATCCGTTTTCACGACAAATCTCTTCGCCCAACAAATTGTCAACCCTCAATTTGCCATCATATCTCAAATAGACGTGTTTCCACATCTTTTTTACAAATGGATTATTTTGATTTAGGTAAATCCTGTCAAAACAGGTGTTCTGAAAAGAATACTTGGTGACAAAACTCAATGTTGAGGGCAACACAAGTTTCGAGGAGGGCACATTGGCAAACGCAAAGTAACCTATACACGCCACGCCCTTCGGAATGACAAGTTCGGCGGGCGTTTTGTGTTTGCAAAACACATCTTCCCCCACGGACACAACACAACAGCTTTCGACAGCGGCCCACTTGGTAGCCAAAACAAGATGTTTTTTTCGCGTCAGCAAACAACCATTTTTAACATAAAAAACGGGGTTGTTCGGGTGTACGACAATTTCGTCTACGTTGACGCCATCCACAATGCAGGAACCAAGCGCACAAAGTGTTTGGGGGAGATTGATGGCTGTTATCCCTGTTTCCCTAAAAGCAAAACGAACCGATTTCGCGGATCCCCTCCGGGATGTTAAGCGTGCCGCACAATTCCTTGTGCTCATAAAAAGCATACTTTCTTATATTCTCGACGCTTCCGTCGGAGGGAATAGTTGCACCTGCTTGTGCAAGCACTACCGTTTTCTTGGGGACATCCACAAGACATCCATTCCGCACCGCATATACCGGGTTGTCGGGATCTACAATTATCTTTTTGAAATGCGCATCCATAACAAACTCATCAAAAAAACAGAGATATTCAAGATCGACCAGATTTTGCGGAATAAACAACGTGTCGCTGTTTATGTCGTCGTAATCATAGTTTACCAGACGACCATTTTTTATTATCATACTTGTCTCCTTTTTGTGAAGGTATCAAATGCAAACGGCGCCAGATTGTTTGACATACAATGCTGCTCCAAAAATTGTATTACCTTTTGTGGTCGTTGTGCTGCCAACGTTTCTCGTATACATTTTGTGCGCTTTATGTGTTGTTCAGCCCGAATGCCCCATGGATTATGTTTACCGAATAATTTTACCATAAAGTATGGGTCAAATTTGTCACACAACAGAAAGCGCGACAAATTTGTGCCGCGCTTTATTGGCAATAAGTTCTTGTTTTATTTCTTCAATGATCTTCTGTTTATCTTCATCGGATACTCAATACAAAGTGAGCTTTTGGGGTTTAGGCGTGGTGCCGAGTGTCTCATCCAAATAACCGTACAATCTGTTTCTCGGCGCCGTATAAAGATAGTCGTTATTTTGCCGTAAGGATCGAAAAGCGGAAAATCCTTTTTGTAAATATTGGCAAATTCGTAACACTGCCCACCACATCGCCGATAATTGCGCCCCACATCTACTCGTCTCTGTCTGCTGCAAGCATGCCGATTGCCGTAAATACGGAGGAAATTACATTTCCCGGCTCCGCAAAGGGCAATGTGTTCTCTTCAAAAAAGGCGTCAAACTCAATGTTTTGCATTTTGAGCACAATATGCAACAAATTTACATCGTCAACACTTACTTTTTTTACGCTTTTGATCTTTGCTTGCAAAATGACGGAAGAATTTTCACAAAAGTTCGGGTCTTTTGTGGGCGAAAATTTTCCACTTGAAATAATAGATTCCGCAGCCATTGTCCTCATTGTCCTCTCACGGTAAAATTCCTCTTCATTGCGAAATATTTCGCTTGCACCATTGAGGCATTGCGAACCGGGCGACAAAAAGAGCTTTATGTTGTATGTCTTTTCTTCAAGCGTTTTTCCTTCCGCGCCGCAAAGTTCAATGTTCAACGGACAAACACCAATGTCAAAACAGACAAGTTTCCAGCCGTCTTGCCAATCGCAAATTTCTTTTTCACATTGTAACTTTTGCGGCGCCACCAACTCAAACATTTTTTCAAATTCTGTCATAATATGTTTTTTCCTTTTCAATTGTTTTGAAGAAACCTCTCGAAACATGGCGCACGCCGATCGTTCAATGGGCTGCTTAGCCCCCTCTGCAACAAAAACATCGTAGTCGATTGATTCATTTACAACTGCGTCCGTTGCAAAGCTCAAAAATTTTTCCAAAATACGTTGCCGTTGTTTGCACCGCCGCCTGTTGAAATCGGTCACAATCCATTTTATCAAATGCAAAAATCGCACATGTAACTTTTTTCATCGATTATAACTCAATTAAAATCGCCGTGTCAATACTTGGTTGTACCATTTTTAACCCACATTGACAATTTTGTATAAAATTTTTGTTTCATCCCGAACATTAACAGCCAATCTTGGGCACAAAACAATAAGAACCCAACGTTTTCTGTCGGGTTCGTATTATTCTGTTTTGGCGGAGGATGAGGGATTCGAACCCCCGTGGGCTTGCACCCAAACGGTTTTCAAGACCGCCTCGTTATGACCGCTTCGATAATCCTCCACGAAAATATTATTTAATTGTTTACAGTATCTTGCCGCCGCAAAGTTTGTTGCAGGCTTCCGGCGGTCGGCGTTCGGGCTTCGCCCTCGGCTGAGGACCGCTTCGTTGCTTGTGTTCTTGGAACACAGCCTTTGTCCGCTTCTGTCGGACAAAATAATCCTCCACGAAAATATTATTTAACTGTTTGCCGTATCTTTCCGCCGCAAAGTTTGTTGTTGCTTCCGGCGGTCGGCGTTCGGGCTTCGCCCTCGGCTGAGGATCGCTTCGTTGCCTGTGTTCTTGGAACACAGCCTTTGTCCGCTTCTGTCGGACAAAATAAACTTTCGCGAAAGTGCCAAACCGCAAATAGTGTTGGCTAAACGGTAAAATTATATTACACCACATCTCCCGTATTGTCAAGTTGACGGGTCAAATTTGTTGCACTACGCCCGTTTTAAGGTTAAAAACACTGCGTCCACAGCACAATAATATCAAAAATAGAGCAAAATCATCTTATAATAATATTCCAACAAAAAAATAAAATTGCTTGACTTTTTGCCAAGCACAAGGACAAAAGATGCTTGATGAGCAACTAAAACAAAAGATAAACGAATATCTTGCCGCTATAAAAGCCGGTGATACAGACGCGCTTAAAAAGTTGTACGACTTGATCGGCGGTCACTTGATGTTGATAGCGCGTTCGTATCTCGACGACAAAAACGCTGACGAAGACGTCGTCGCAGAGGTTTTTCGTCGCATCGGGGTCAGCATCAAGTCGTTCGATCCCGCGCGCGACGGCTACAATTGGCTTTATAAAATCACCAAAAACGCAGCCCTTTCTCACAACAAAAGCGAAAGACGACACAAAACCGTAAATATCGACAAGGTGGCAAATACCATAAAAGTCGAATCGTTTACAGACAAGGCGGATATTTGGATGGATTTTTGTGCGGCGCTTGATAAACTTGACGAAAGCGACAAAGAACTATTCAAATTGCGCTTCATCGACGATCTGCCCCAAAAGCAACTTGCGCGCAAATTACATATAACGGAATCGGCTGTAAGTCAACGCGTCAATAAAATTTTGAAAGAATTCTCAGATGTTATTTACCATTTTTGTGTTGTAAAATGCTTGACAAAAATGTCGCAGTGCGTTATTATAGACAAGCATTCAAGCAATACCGTTGCTTGCTATGTACAATATCGCGGGGTAGAGCAGTCCGGTAGCTCATCGGGCTCATAACCCGAAGGTCGTGTGGTTCAAATCCCTCCCCCGCAACCAATAACGGCGACTGCGCTCTGGGTCGCAAAGAAAAGGAAGTGCAACAAGCGCTTCCTTTTTCGTTGCTTCATTGGCTTGTCGCCTTGTGTGTCCACAGGAACGATAGACTGAAATAACGTAGCGCTTCACTTCGTTTCGCTCACTCCGCTTACGCGGAGACAAATCCCGCCCCCGCAACCATTTGCAGTCTCAACTGAACCGCTTGTCGGTTCGGTTGAGATTTCGTTTTACTCAAATTTGCTTATTTTCTATCTTTTTTTGACCCCATTTCGTATTTTTTACCTTTCTCCGTCCCATTGCAGCACGCTCATCGTAAAGGTCAACGGGTGAAAAATTTTTACCTTTTGATTATGTCTGACATAGAATATGTTACATATTTTTACTAATTTAGCATTGTGTTGCAGTAAAAATTTATCTTTTTTTCCATTGACCTTTACTTCACTACACTATTACTCACGAAACAAATCGTCTTGTGCTGCCCGTTCCTGCCGAAAGGTAAAAACATACGGAGGCATTGTCAAATTTGATTGTAAACGAATAAGAAATAACCTCCGAAACGGTAAAAGTTGCAAGCAGTTTGCAAATTTAACGAGCGCTTTCGTATATTAATACCCGTCGGCGTTTGTTTTTTTTGAAAACGGACAATTTACCAAGACGCCGCATACAATGATGAGAAAACAAAAAGGAGATTTGCTGTGGCTACATACTACATCGGCGGAAATGACGAACACGGACAAAACCCTTTCACGGCGGGAAAGCGCACCCCCGTGATGCCATATCTCAACGTGCCGTTTTACGAAAATCAGTTCAACAGACCCACAAAAATAAAGTTTCTCGAAAGCTGTCTGCGCAACGGCTTTGCGGCGTTTGACGTAAAGCCCGAACTCACGGATACATCCGTTTCCACGCGCGTGAGGCGCATAAACGCACAAAACCTCACGCTGCTCGTGACGTTTGGTTACAACGCGTTCGGCAGCGGCAACAGTTTCAATTCGGCGCGAGGCATATCCGCGTTTTACTCGCAACAAAATCCGCAACCCGCCCGCAGCCGCGCTCTTGCGGAAGAAATTTACGAAAAGCTTTTGCTCGGCACATCGCAAATCGGTCGCGGTGTGTCTACTCTTGCCGACGTGGGAGTACTGCAAAGCGTCAACTGTCCCTCCGCCCTTGTCGAACCGGGATATATGACCAACTTTGACGAGGCAAAGCTGATGTTGGATCCCGATTACCAAACGGAAGTCGCGGAGGAAAGCTGCCGCGGCGTGTGCGAATATCTTGGCGAAAGATACCTTTCGCGCAGCGATCTCAACAACTACCCGACCTTGCGCAGCGGCGCTTCGGGCAACTTTGTCTATTTAACGCAATACATACTGTCACAAAACGGGTACGGCTTGTCGGTGGACGGCGTGTTCGGTCCCAACACGCAACGCGCCGTTACCGAGTTTCAATCGGCAAACGGTCTGACCGCCGACGGAGTTGTGGGCGTCAACACCTGGCGCGCACTGCTTGTGCTGCCTCCTCGCCCGACCGTTAGACAAGGAGATCGCGGCGTGTATGTGCGCTACTTGCAACAAAAGCTTACAAGCAAACTCTACCCGCTCGGCAACATAGACGGGATATTCGGAAACGCCACGCGCGAAGCGGTAATAGACTTTCAACGGGAAAACGGATTGGATCCCGACGGCATAGTCGGTCCCAAAACATGGGAGCAAGCTTCAAAAATAGGCGGCGGCAGACAACTGCCGTGACACGTGCTTGCAGCTTAAATCAAATCTGCAACGAAGAACGCCGCACAAAGTGGTTCTTGTTACCACCAAATCGTGCGGCGTGATTATAATAATATTAAAATACGTTCGTCCTTGTTTCACCCGAAGCGAGTGCATCGCGACTCAGAATAATCTGCAACGAGGGCGTAGCTAAAAAAATTCAAACCCCTCAGTCTCACTTCGTTCGACAGCTCCCCTTGCTCATCAAGTGGAGCCTTTTGTGATGCTCGAATCAAATCTATCTCTAAAACCCGTCTTCCACCTCGTCCTCCCACGCCATAGTCAGCACCAACCGCACACAATGCGGTTGGTACCGCTGACAGGCGGGTCGTCCTCTCCCACACAATTTTCGCAAGCTCAAATTGTGCGGGTACCCTTTTGGCGGTCCCGACTGCGTTGGTGCATTAGAAAAGCACCAACTTGCCCGCGCTCACAGCGAAGTGTCCACAGGACACGTTCGCTTTTCGTGGCGCGCCCCTCAACTCGCTTGACGGGGAAGGTTGGTGTTACCAGTTGCGAACTTTGTCTCCGCGAATGGAGCGGGCGGCGGGGCGCGGGCTAATACGGGGCCCCGTCAAGTCGACAACGGAGACTTGATGGGGAGAGGAGCAGCCGCCAGACAGCGATACCGCCCACGCTGCTCGCGCGGGCGGTAATGTCAAGGGCGTGCTGCGACGACGGAGCGAGTATGTCCCCATGCAAAATAATCTGCAACAAGTGTGCCACACCAAGTCTCGACAATGTCGCTAAATGGTGTGGCACACGCAGTGAAGCAATTTTATATAAAGTCCGTCCTTATTTCACTAGGAGCGAGGGTGTTCGATGCAAAACAATCTGCAACGAGCGCACGCAGTGCGCGAAGCGAAGCCGTTTTGCATCGAATACCCGACGCGACTTACATTTTGTCCGGCGCTTCGATGCCGAGCAACGCAAGACCGCGTTTCAACACCGACGCGGTAACTTCCACCACTTGCAGACGGGCGTTTTGCTCGGTAAGATCGTCGGAAAGCACGCGGTGTTCGATGTAAAAACGGTTGAATGCCTGCGCTATGTCAATTAGCAGCGCGGAAATGACGCTCGGTTCGTACTTGGCGGCGGCGTCCTTGACAGCCTGAGGAAAGCTGCCTATCAGCTTGATGAGACGCAACGTTTCGGGATCGTCCAATACGCGGTAGTCGCCGGGAATTTTGCTCGATTTGTAGTCGCCCGCCTTTTCCAAAATAGAATTGCAGCGTGCGTAAGTATACTGTAAATAGGGCGATGTTTCGCCGTCGAAGTTGAGTACGCGGTCATAGCTGAACACAATATCCTTTATGCGGCTGTTCTCCAACGCGGAAAACAGCACCGCTCCCACGCCCACCTGTTCGGCGACCTTGTCGCGGTCGGCAAGATCGGGATTTTTTTGCGAAATGATCTCTTTTGCCTTTGCCACCGACTTGTCTATGACGTCTTTAAGCAGCACCACGTTGCCTTTGCGCGTGGACATGGCGCCGTCTTCGAGACTGACCATACCGAAAGCCACATGCACCAAGTCCTTTGCCCAATCAAGCCCGGCAAGCTCCAAAACCTTGAAAAACTGCTTGAAGTGAAGATTTTGCTGATACGCCACCACGTACAGACATTTGTCGAAGTCGTACTCACGCTTGCGCCATATCGCCGCGGCTATATCGCGCGTGGCGTACAGACTGCTTCCGTCCGACTTGACGAGCAGACAAGGCGGCATGCCGTAATCGGTCAGGTCCACTATCTGCGCGCCTTGACTTTCGGTTATCAAGCCCTTGTCTCTCAGCATTTGCAAGGGGGCGTCCATCTTGTCGTTGAAAAAACTTTCGCCGTTCCAACTGTCGAACTTTACGTTGAGACGGTCGTATACCGTCTTTACTTCGTCCAAGGTTATCCGCTTGAAAAGCTCAAACAATTCCAACGCTTCGGGGTCGCCTTTTTCTATACGGGCAAACCACTCGCGCGCTTGCTCGGTAAGCTCCGGATGAGACGGCTCCTCTTGGTGAAACTTGACGTACAACCGCTGCAACTCGCCTACGCCCTCGCGTTCGGCGGTTTTGCGATCGCCCCAAAGCTTGAAGGCGACGATCATCTTGCCGAATTGCGTGCCGTAGTCGCCAAGGTGATTGATGCCCACCACTTTGTAGCCCAACGCGCTGTAAATTTTGTACAAAGCGCTGCCTATCGCCGTCGTGGATAGGTGTCCTATGTGAAAGGACTTGCATATATTTACCGAGCTGTAATCGATACAAACGGTTTTTCCGCACCCCATATCGCTATTTCCGTATTTTCCGCGGGCGGCGAACACGTCGGAGATCACCTCCCGGATCAGCTCCGAGCGATTGACGAAAAAGTTTAGATAGCCGTTGACGGCTTGGACCTTTACTATGTGTTCGTCAAGCTCCGTTTCGGCGCACAGCTTTTCCGCGATCTGAGCGGGAGACATATGCATTACGCGCGCCAATCGGAAACACGGAAAAGCATAATCGCCGAAAGAGTCGTCGGCGGTTTCCGTTATCATCGACAGCAGCTCCGCCGTTTCCAGCGGAGCCTTTATTTTGCTTGCGATAAGTTTTTTGTAATCCAACATGTCAGATCATTCCTCTGCGCTGCCCGAACCTTCGCCTTCGGAGCCTTCACCGTCCATTTCGTCGGAAACGGGACTTTCGGATACGCACACCACATGCGCGTCGCCCTTGAATTTCATTACGCGTACGCCCATTGTGTCTCTGCCTATCTTGCTGATATCCTTAGCGCGGATACGAATGACGATGCCGTTGTCGGCGATAAGCATAACGTCGTTGTCGGGATCGATAAGCTTCAAATTTACGAGTTTGCCCGTCTTTTCGTTGAATACGCCCGCCTTGATACCCTTGCCGTAACGCGATTGCAAACGGTAATCGACAAGATCGCTGCGCTTGCCGTAGCCGTTTTCGGAAACGGTAAGCACTTCCACGCCGTTGCGCGCAATTGCCATATCCACCACGTAGTCGCCCTTGTCAAGGTCCATAGAGCGCACGCCTTGCGCCTCGCGTCCCATTGCGCGGACGTCCTCTTCGGCAAAGCGGATACATTTGCCTTCGTGACTTGCCATAAGCACTTCGTCGTAGCCCGTTGTCATATCCACGCCGATAAGCTCGTCGCCTTCCAACAGAGAAATGGCTATCTTGCCCGTTTTGCGAATGGATTCGAACTCCGCCAGGTCGGTCTTTTTGATGAGTCCGTTGCGCGTTGCCATTATCAGATTGCCTCGGCTGTCCTCCTTGCGCGGAATGACGGCGGTGACCTTTTCGTCCTGATCCAACTGCAAAATGTTGACGATGGCTCTGCCGCGCGCGGTACGTTCCGCCTCCGGCACCTCGTAGCCCTTGATGCAGTACACCTTGCCCTTGTTGCTGAAAAACAGCAGATCGTCGTGGGTGTTGGTGATGAACATCTTTTCCACAAAGTCCTCTTCGCGCGGTTTGTGCGCCGTAACGCCCTTGCCGCCGCGCTTTTGCGTGCGGTATTCGGCGACGGGCAAACGCTTGACGTAGCCGAGGTGCGTCATAGATATGACGACGTCCTCTTTTTCTATCAGGTCGCCTATATCTATCTCCGAATAGTCGGTGCATATCTCCGTTTTGCGCGGTTCGCCGTACTTTTCGCGTATTTCGACGAGTTCGTTTTGAATGATCTCCGACACGCGCGCGGGTTTGGCGAGAATATCTTTGAGATCGGCAATGAGGCGTTCCAATTCGGCAAGCTCTTCTTTGAGGCTTTCCACTTCCAATTGGGTAAGGCGGGAAAGACGCATTTCCAAAATGGCGTTCGTCTGGCGCTCGCTCAAAGCAAATTCCGCCATCAATTGTTGAGCGGCTATCTGACGGTCGCGGCTCTCCTTGATGATCTGTATCACTCTGTCGATGTTGTCCAGCGCAATGACCAAGCCCAAAATGATGTGGTGACGGTCCTCTGCCTTTTCCAGATCGAACTGCGTGCGGCGGGTGACCACCTCGCGTTGGTGCGCAATGTAATAGGTGAGGATCTCTTTGAGGTTGAGTATCTTGGGTTCGCCGTCGGCAAGCGCCAACAAAATGATACCGTCGGATACTTGCAGCTGGGTGTGCTTGAACATCATATTCAGCACCACCTGAGCGTTTGCGTCCCGTTTGAGATCGAACACTATGCGCATGCCGTGACGATCGCTTTCCTCGCGAATATCGGCAATGCCTTCCAGCTTTTTGTCCTTCACCATTCCGGCGATAGTCTCTACAAGCTTGGCTTTGTTGACTTGATACGGTATCTCGGTGACGATGATGCGCTGTCTGCCGTTGTGATCCTCTATCTCCGTCTTGGCGCGCACGAGTATCGTGCCTTTGCCCGTTTTGTATGCGGCGCGAATGCCCGCGCGTCCCATAATTGTGCCGCCGGTGGGGAAATCGGGCGCGGGAATTATTTTCATCAATTCCTCAACGGTCACGTCGGGGTTGTTGAGTACCGCAATCGCGCCGTTGATGACCTCTCCGAGATTGTGAGGGGGAATGTTGGTCGCCATACCGACCGCTATGCCGTCGGCGCCGTTTACCAACAGGTTGGGAAAACGGCTGGGCAGCACCGTGGGCTGCATAAGCGTGTTGTCGAAGTTGGGATAAAAGTCGACGGTGTTTTTGTCGATGTCGCGCAGCATTTCGGACGCGATCTTGGAAAGCTTGGCTTCCGTGTAACGCTGTGCAGCCGGCGGATCGCCGTCTACGCTGCCGAAGTTGCCTTGTCCGTCCACCAACGGGCAGCGAATGGAAAAGTCCTGCGCAAGGCGCACCAACGCCTCGTAAACGGCGCTGTCGCCGTGAGGGTGGTACTTGCCCAGCACGTCGCCGACGATACGGGCGGATTTACGCGTGGGCTTGTCGTTGAAAAGGTTAAGCTCGCCCATTGCGTAAAGTATACGTCTGTGAACGGGCTTCAAGCCGTCCCTAACGTCGGGGATGGCGCGGGAAACATTGACCGCCATTGCATAAGCGATGAAAGATTTTTTCATTTCCTCTTCCATCTTGACCACCTTGACGGTGGTTTTGTCCAAGGCGTTTACGTAATCGAAGTTTTGAATGTCGTTTTTGTTTGCCATAGCTGTCTCCTTATACATCCAGATCTTCCACGAGCTTGGCGTTTTCTACGATAAACTCGCGTCTGAGTTCCGGTTGATCGCCCATTAGCAGACTGACTATCTCGTCCGCCTCGTAAGCGTCCTCCATGGTGACCTGCAACATAATGCGGCTTTCGGGATTCATCGTCGTGGTCCACAGTTGCTCGGCGTTCATTTCGCCCAGACCCTTGTAGCGGCTCACTTCGGTGCCCTTGCTGCCCAATTGCGCCAATTTTTTGTCGCGCTCTTCGTCCGTAAACGCGTAGTATTCCTGCTTGTTTTTGGTAATGCGGTAAAGAGGCGGCTGCGCTATGTACACGTGACCGTGTTCGATCAGCGGGCGCATAAAGCGGAAAAAGAATGTGATGAGCAGTATCCTGATGTGGCTGCCGTCCACGTCGGCATCCGTCATACAGATGATCCTGTCGTAACGCAGCTTGTTTTCGTCGAAGTCGTCGGATATGCCGCAGCCGAAAGCGGTGATCATAGATTTGATCTCTTCGTTTTCGAGCGCTCTGGAAAGGCGCGCCTTTTCCACATTCAGAATTTTGCCGCGCAAGGGCAAAATGGCTTGGAAACGGCGGTCGCGTCCCTGCTTGGCGGTGCCGCCCGCGCTGTCGCCCTCGACGATGTAGATCTCGCAATGCTTGGGATCCTTGTCCGAACAGTCCGCAAGCTTGCCCGGCAGCGAAGCGCTTTCCAACACGCCCTTACGCGTAAGCTCTCTCGCTCTGCGCGCCGCGTCTCTCGCGCGCTGCGCGGTGACGGATTTCAGCACCAGATCGCGCGCCTCTTTGGGGTTTTCCTCCAAAAAAGTGGAAAGCTCCTCTCCCACCACGCGGCTGACGGCGGTACGCATTTCGCTGTTGCCCAGCTTGGTCTTTGTCTGCCCCTCGAATTGAGGATTTTCCAGCTTGACGGAGATGACGGCTACTAGCCCCTCGCGCACGTCCTCGCCCGCAAGCTTTTCGCTTTCTTTAAGCAGATTGTACTTGTGACCGTAGTCGTTTATGGACTTGGTGAGCGCCGCCTTGAAGCCGTCAAGATGCGCGCCGCCCTCCTCGGTGTTGATGTTGTTGGCGTAAGCGTGAACGATCTCGTTGTAGCCGTCGTTGAATTGCAGCGCGATCTCTATCTCGCCCTCCTTGACGGACTTGTCGATATAAAGCGGCGATGGGAATATAACGTTGCGGCTGCGATTGTAGTTTTCCACAAATTCCGCAAGTCCGCCCTCGTAGCAGAAGGTCTCGTTGCGTTCGCGGCTGTCGCGATTGTCCCTGAGGTTTATCGTGATGCCCTTGTTGAGATACGCCACCTCGCGGAGACGGTTTTTGAGCCGTTCGTACTCCCACTCGGTGGTCTCGAACATTTCCGAATCGGGCATAAAGGTTACTATCGTGCCCGTGCTGTCGGCGTCGCCCACCACTTTGAGCCGATCTTCGGGAACGCCGCGGTGATACATCTGATAATGCAGTTTGCCGTCCTGTTTTACCTCCACTTTGAGCCATTCGGACAACGCGTTGACGACGGACAGACCCACGCCGTGCAGTCCGCCGCTGATCTTGTAGCCTCCGCCGCCGAATTTTCCGCCGGCATGCAGCTTGGTAAGGCACAGCTCTACCGCCGATATACCCTCCTTTTTGTGGATACCGCAGGGTATGCCGCGCCCGTCGTCCTCTACCGTCAGACTGCCGTCGGCGTTTATCGTGACGGAAATGTTGTTACAGTAGCCGGCAAGCGCCTCGTCGATGGAGTTGTCCACTATTTCCACCGCAAGGTGATGCAGCCCTTTGACGTCGGTGGAGCCGATGTACATTCCCGGACGCTTGCGAACGGGTTCAAGCCCTTCCAGCACCTGAATTTGCTCTTCCGAATAAGTGTTCTTCGTAGCCATTGCGCACTCCTTTGTTTATTGATAATTTAATTAAATATATTGTATCATAAATAATTATCTTTGTACACAATTTATATCGAAAAATATCGAACTATTTTCGCTGATTTGCATTTTAACGCCCGCAAACCGCTTTATTTCGGCAAAAAGCACCTTTTGCGTGGAGATAGACCCCGTTGAGGGTTTTGCCCGATACAGCCCGAAATACAATACCGCACAGAATGTTGTAAATTTGCGAAAAATATGGTAAAATAAAACCGTTATGAAGGTGACGGAGATCTCCGTAAGCAATTGGCGCAATCTCACCCGTCAAAAAGTGCTGCCGGGAGAACAACTTAATATCTTTTGCGGAGACAACGCTCAGGGCAAAACAAATCTGGCAGAGAGCGTGTGCTTTTGTTGCTTGGGAAAAAGCCCCCGCACCGACAAAGACAAAGAACTGATACGTTGGGGCTGCGACAAAGCCTACGTACGCGTGAGGTATCGCTGCCGTTTCGGCGACGGCGAAATTGCCGTTACGCTCGGAGTAGGCGCAAAAAAGCAGATCTGCGTAAACAGCGTGCCCCTGAGCAAGATCGGCGAGCTGATGGGATACCTGAACTGTATATATTTTTCCCCCGACGAGATACGCATAATCAGTCAATCGCCCGCAGAGCGCAGACGCTTTCTCGACGTGGATCTGTGCCAAACGGACAAAAGCTATTTTTACGGGCTGAGTCGCTTCAACAAAGCGCTTGCGCAACGAAACAATCTGCTCAAACAAGCCGATTCGTCAAACGAGTTGAAAGAAACGGTGTTTGTGTGGGACGAGCAGATCGCCGAAGAAGGCGCAAAAATAATAATGAAACGCAAAAATTTTTGCGAAAAGCTCAAAGTTTTCGCAAAAGAGACGCATGCGGCGCTTACCGACGACAAAGAACAGTTGGAATTGGATTACGTAACGCAAATAAAGGGAGAGGGCTACTCGGAGCTTGTCGCAAATTACCGCGCGGCGCTTGCGGACAGTTTGGAAAAAGACTTTGCTCTACGCTACACCTCGACGGGCTGTCAACGTGACGACGTGGCGTTGAAGCTCAGCGGCGTGGACATACGCACCTTCGGCAGTCAGGGACAGCTGCGCACCACCGCGCTGTCGCTGAAATTGGCGGAGCTGAAAATCTTCAAAAATCTTATCGGCGAATACCCCGTACTGATCTTGGACGACGTGTTGTCGGAGTTGGATACCGAACGGCAAAAACGACTGTTGAACTTCGACGACGAACTGCAAATACTGCTCACCTCCGCCACGGACGTGCCGCGGGCGCTTGTCGGGGACAACTGCAAATATTTTACTATCGCCAACGGAACGTGCCTGCCCAAATAAGCTTTGCCGAATCGACATATTGCGGAGTAAACAAACACAGCGACAGGAATAATATTAAAAGAAATCGACTTTCGCCGAGGAAGTCGATTTCCTTAATGTTGTTTACTTGACCGTCGATTGCGAATGCGTTGCGCAGCAGCAAGCAATAGACCGCCGCACGTGTGGTCGAGAAATATTTTAACTCAGTATGCGCGAAGTTCGGGCGTGTACCGAACCTTCGCGTCCTTGTGGGGGATGCCGGGGCGGGACACTCCCCGGCGAAAGTCTACAACAATTCGCGCAGGTGTCCTGCGCCACCCACAAGTCCGACTGCGGCGGCGCGTAAGCGCATTGGTTTAGGGGATATATAGTATAAAAAGAAATCGACTTTCGCCGAGGAAGTCGATTTTCTAAATGTTGTTTATTTTACCGTCGATTGCGCATGCGTCAGCGCAGCAGCAAGCAATAGACCGCCGCACGTGTGGTCGGGCATATCAAAAACCGTTTATAGATCCGAAAATACCGTTGTTGGAGGTCGTTGTCGTCGTTGTGGTCGTGGACGTGTTGCCGTTGCAGCAACGGTTGCCGAAGTAGCAATTGAGCAGCAGTATCACAAAGGCTATCACCAACCCCGTCGTGAGGGAGAGCTTTCCGTCCTTGTCCAGCACGGCGTAAAGCAGCAGCAGATACAATAAGCTTGTTGTAATATTCATAGAAAATCCCCTTTGTTCAGTCAAACATTCTTTTTTTACTACAATATGCGCCAAAGTGCGCCAACGTGCATATACTAAAATTTTTGTATCAAATAGGTACAAGCTACCTGCAAAAAGGAGGCGCACGATGAAAGCCGCAACGGCGAAAATTTTGGACGATATGGATTGCTATCTGCCCGACGACGCAAGCGTCAAACGAATTGCGCGGTTTTTTGCATTGCTTGCCGATCCGTCGAGGGTAAAGCTGCTGTCCGCATTGACGATAGCTCCGCTGTGCGTATCGGACATAGCGTCGATACTTAATATGAACCAGACGACGGTTTCGCACCAATTGCGTCTGCTGCGCGATCTCGACGTGGTGACGTGCGAACGGCAGGGCAAACTGCTGAAATACAAGATCGCCAATCCCAAGATAAACGAAATTTTGTTGGTGGGCGTGGAATATCTCGGTTTTTGATCTTGTTTTTTGCACCCATATTGCACTTTTGCCCTTTTTGCAATGTTTTGCAAGCAAAAAGGTTTATCAAAAAATTTCTTGTAAACACTTGATTTGGATAGGAAAGAATATTATAATACAAGTATCACAAATCGGGAGTCTGCCATGTACAAAAATTTTATATTCGACGTGTACGGAACATTGGTGGATATTCGCACCAACGAATACGAAGAAACGACCTGGTCCAAGCTCAAAGATACGTTGAGCTTTTACGGCGTGGAGTACACCGTGTCGGAACTGCGCGAGGCATATTTTTCCAGCTGCGATCTGCAAATGACGTTGGGCAAAAAACAATACGCCTACCCCGAAGTGGACGTCGTGGAGGTGTTCCGCCACATCTTCGACAACAAAAACAAAAAGGCGCCGAAATCGCTTGCAACGCATATCGCGCAGCAATTCAGAGCCTTTTCCACCGAATATCTGAGAGTGTTCGACGGCGTAACGGACGTCTTGAAAGAGCTTAAACACGCCGGCAAAAAGCTGTACATCCTTTCCAACGCGCAGGCGTGCTTTACCAAACCCGAACTTGCCAAGCTGGGATTGTTGAAGTACTTCAACGGCGTTGTTTTGTCCTCGGACGAGGGCTGCGCAAAACCCGACGCGACATTGTTTGCAAGACTGTTGAAGAGGTACGACCTCAAACGCGGCGAATGTGTTTACATCGGCAACGACCCGTTGTCCGACGTGGACGGCGCGCGCAATGCAAAGATAGATTGCCTGTGGCTCAAAACAAGTCATACGCCTTTCGACGTACAGCCGCGTTTTGCGCCGAAATACACCGTGCCCGACGGAAATATTGCCGATGTGCCGCGGTTGTTACTGAAAAAATAATATTACCGACCAAACGCAAGGCGGTGCGGTCGACTGCGCAACCGACCCCTTCGGGGCGCAAGCGCCGCCTTGGTCGGACTACTGCGGAAGCCGCTCCACGCGGCTTATTTTTTTTCACTTTCGCCGAGGTCTCCCTTACCCTCGGCAGCTCCGGGGCGGACCGCAATCTCGGTTCACGCCCGCGATTGCGCCGAAATTTGAGTTCTTTCCGCTACTACGCGCGACTCGCGCGTCTCCGCTCACTCAAATTCCGCTTTGACACAGAAGCCGATTTCGATCTTTGATTTACACCCACATCACAACAATTGAGATTAGATTCCCCGACCAAACGCAAGGCGAACATACGCACACAAAAACAGCGGAAGAACCACAGTTCTACCGCTGTTTATTTTGTTTTACGATCAAAATTTAAGTGAGCGCAAATAAAAATAACGCAACGCCCCTTTCGGCGTACAAATGATTGCTTAATTCAAAGAAAAAATCAACTCTGCAATTTGTTCGGTGCAAATTGTCGGAAAGTACACAAAGCCACCGTGTTTACCCGATCGCACGTTGTGAGATTTGCCGCGCCCACAACAACAAACGCTGCAAAAAACACCCGACTGCTATTTTTTGTAAAGTTTACACAAGCGATTACGTTCTGCCAATTTTATCTTGATTTCCTCGGCAAGCGCGGCTGCTTGGACAAAATCCTTGTTTTGTACCTTGTCGCGAAGTTGCGCCGTCTTGGTAACAAGGTCGTTTTCCGCATCCATAGTTTCGGGGCAAGACATTGGATCACTGTATTTCAAAAGTTCCTCCAACTTTTGTATGTTTTCGCGTGCGTTCGCATCGGCACAGATGTCGATTATGGATGCGACTTCCGTCCGAAGTTTTGCAATGGTCTGCGTGCTGCTCGTTGCCGCGTCTATTTGCTCAACAATGCCCTTGGCGCTGTCTGTTGCGATAAAGCCCAAAGCTCCCGCCGCAAGGAAAATCACAAATAAAACTATCGGGATCCAAACGGGAACGTTTACAAACGCGGCGACAATGCAAATCGCAATACCGCCGACGAATTGCACGGCGGCATAAATCAGCGCCACCTTAAAAATGGGAAAGCCGTAAAGCTTGCTTTTCGGACTTTTTACGCAAAAGGCATAGGCAAACACGCCGCCGCTCAAACAGATAGCAAGCACCGTAAAGCCGAATGTTATCCAAGAGGACGCCGACTTGGCAAACGGAATCACAAGAAAAACAATGCAATAGACGGCAAGCACCACCGCAAAGGAAAGTATTGCGTATATTAAATTCTTCTTTTTCATTTTTTTTCTTCACTCCTTCTTTGCGCCGCATTCGGGGCAAAATTTGCTTGAAATGCTCTTTGTGCCGCACACGGGACAATCCCACGTCAGCGTTTCGGGATTTTTCGCGCCACATTCGGGACAAAACTTGGACGTAATGTGTTTCGCGCCGCAGTTGGCGCAGTCCCATGTTGTAGGTTCGGGTCTTTTGGCACCGCATTCGGGACAAAACTTGGTCGTTATCCCCTTTTTGCCGCATACGGCGCAATCCCAAGCGTCTTGTGAGAGCGTAGCTTGGGCAATATGAGCTGTTTCGTTCAAATTGGGGTCAAGCGCGTCCTTGGTCATGCCGATAACGCTTCCCATAGCTCCCAACGATATGCCCAGCGCCGCCAGATCGCCCACTGCGCCACCCGCGCCGCCGTTTCCGACAAGACCGTTTTTCATCGCTTCCGTGCCCACTTGCCGCGCCGTTTCCTGTTGGTAGGTGTAGCCCTTGGCTTTCATTTCGTCCGCCTCGGCAAAAGCCTTGGCGCGATAGGCTTCCGCCTCTGCCTGCGCTTTTATTTTCAGCGCTTCCGCCTCGCCCTGCGCGTCCACCATTTTCAGCTTTGCGTCGGTTTGCGCCTCGACAATTTTGCGTTCCTGCGCGGCTTCCGCTTCTGCCTTGCGTATTTGTTCCTGACGTACAAGCAACGTTTTGTCGGCGAATTGCTGTTTGAGCCGTTTGAAGTTGGGGTCGTCATCCGGAGTGAGTATGTTTGTTATGTAGAACTCCGACATGGTAAGTCCGTATTCTTCCAAGGTTTGGTTGATGATAACTCTCAATTTGTCGGAAAGAATGTCGAGATACTCGTCTATTTCCAAAATGTTGATGCCTGTTTCTCTGATGGCGCGGGCGAGGTTGGCTTTTACTTTGTTCATAATAAGCGCCTTGAATTGCCCAACAACATGGGTTACGCCGTACTTGTCGTTACCCGTCACGTCGTCGCGAGTGAAACTACTTGTCGTTCCGACAAGTTTCAAAAGCAATCTTCGCGAGTCGATCACACGCATGTTAAAATTGCCGCATGCGCCCAAGTCGATGTGCAAGCCGGACGCGGGATCGAACATGCGCACCTTGCTGTCCGTGCCCCACTTGACGCCCATTTGCGTGGTGAGGTTGACAAAGTACACTTCGGAATGGAACACCGCCTCGGGCGAAACGGGCAACTTGTACAAGTTCTCCAACAACGGCAAATTTTGCGTTGCAAGCGTGTAGCGACCTGCGCCGAACAGATCCAACGCCTTGCCGTCGCGGAAGAATATTGCCTCCTGCGACTCGTGTACTATCAACTGCGAGCCCAAATTGAAATCTTCGATTGGGTGCTTCCACACAAATACGTCGTTGCCGCCCTCGTATTTTATTACGCTTGCCAGACCTTGGTTTTTGATTTCTTGCTGTTTGATACGCTTTTGCACGTCAATTTCCGTATCGCACAGCGGGCAGACATACTTTTCCGCCGATTTGTCCGCTGTCAAAAGGCAGCTGCAAGAGGGGCAGGTAAATTTGACCAGCGCCTTCATACTTTCGCGCGTGTTGATATGCTCGTGGCAGACGGGACAAAGCGCGTCCTCGCCCTTGGTTTGATCGAAAATAACGGTGTTGCCGCAATGCGGACACACGCGGGAAGTCAACTTTTCCGTCCTCACGTCAATGACGTGTCCGCAAGAACACTCTATTTTCTTTTTTGCAAAAAATCCCGTTTTGCCCTCGGCGTAATTGCCGCATTTGGGACATTCGATTACAAATTTAGACATTTGGCTTTTTCTCCTTTGTTGATTTTTTGTCTTTTTGTTTTGATTGAAGATATTGCCGATAATCTTCGGAGTCCGGACCCGCCTCTATTATGTCTATCCACTTTAACAATGTTGACTTTTTAAGTACCATACGTGCGGAAACAGCAATTGTCTTTTGGTAATGATGGTCTGGGTCAACATCTTCCAATACAATCCTGGAGTTTTTTTCACCATTATAATCACACACGGCGAATCTTCCATGAGCAAATGCATTTCGAATGTGATTAAATAGACTCTTAACAATATTATCATCTCTTAGACAAATGACTGCCCTCTCGGTATCCAGCAAATCATTAAAATTTTCTCCAAACTTTTCATTTGCGCAAACGATTTTCATTTCATCAATTTTTTCTTTGGAAAAAATGGATTTTTCTTGTAGCCCAACCTCGTAAAGGAGATATTTCTTTAAATCAATGATCCGTATGTTACCCCACCCATATTCAACCATATTCTTCTTGCTGCAATTTGATTTTGCATATGGATTGCATATAACATAAAAACCAAATAACCTCTTGAACTCTTCAGAATTAAATTTATCCAAAATGTCTTTTTGAGTCCAATCTGGATGTCGTGATGTATATTCATATCCGTTAGTACTGCTCATTTTCTTCTCCTTATTTTCTTTTGTCGGTATTTTGAGAGTCAAATATTATTCCTCTGGGTATTCCTGCTCCAATTCGTCCAACATTTTTTCGTAGGCGCTGATATTGTTTTTTTGATTTTCAATATCGAATTCTAAATCCGAAATCTGTGCCGCGTCCTGTGAACATTTCTTGCCATTATCTGAAATAATTGTATCCAAAGACGATGCCGTTATATTCGGATATTTTTTTCTTATATCTTTGTATAAAACTCTTCCCAAAACGAACATAATAATACCCGGCACAAATGCGATCCCGCCGATAATTAATAAGAATTTACCACCCCAGTCTAACAAGGCACTTAATCCGCCCCAGACAAGCAAAAGCATAGATATTACGACAAGTGGATTTCCAATAGTAACTGCGACTCGACCGTTCCTCACTTTTTCTTTGTTTTTTGAGCAAAAATCTGACTCTGTCTTTAACTTTTGGATTTCTTCATTGATTATCTCGATTTGTTTCTCATCTTCAGGAATTTTGTCGTTGCTACGCTTGATCACGGATTTAATTGATTCTTTCAGCAATTTTCCGCATTGTGTACGAATCTCATCATTCAAAATCTTTGCAAGTAGCTGTTTTGCTTTTTTGCAGTTTTCAAGTGGATCGTAATTTTCATGTCCAGCTTTATGGTTTTCATCTTCTTCAATAAGTTTTTGCAACTCGGATAGGCGCGCCTCTTTTGTCGCATCCCACCAATTGCTTGTTCCGTGCAGTTTCAAATCGGATTCATACACTTTTTTTTCAGCCAACAGCATTTTATATTCACTTTCGTGCAAAGTGGCGTAAGAATCGTCGTACTCGTTATAATCATTGTTCTCTTTGATAATTTTCTCTATATCCATTGCAAGAACCTTATCCCTTACATCAGGTAAAAATTCAAGCAAATCCTTGCTGTCGCGGTAATCGCCGAGTGCGGCAAGCTGATTCTTTGTATCTTCGTATATTTTATCGTCGTTCAACAAATCGAATTTTTGTGTGGCAGAGCAGTACATTCTCCAATTTTCGTTAAGTTGCAACAACTTGTCCATGCGCGCTTTCAATGTGGAATCGGCATAACGATCCAAATTACGCCAATTGTTATTGCTCGTAAACGAATCCGAACACTCCTCCAAATCTTCCGGACGAGATAACCGCAGGTCGCACAGCAAACCGATGAGGTACACTTCGCCGTTTTCGGGGTCGATGTCCTGCATTTTGTCAAATTGCACACGAGCGCTGTCGAAATTGCGGCTTTCCAGGTCGAGATAGGCGCGTTTGAGCAGATTTTTGAGGCTGCCGCCGCCAATGCTTTCAGAGGAGCGGCTTTCCGCTTTCGGTTCTTCCTTGCGCACAATCTTCTTGATACCGCGTACAATGTCGCTGATAAAGCCGATCTTGCTCATATCCTGCGCTTGCAGATGGGCAAATTCCTCCGGCAGTTCGTATGCGTCCATATCGCGGTAGCAGGGTATGAGTTGTTTGGATTTGTCGCTCTTCATCATTTTGAGATAGCGCGACCACTCGTTTTTGACCCACACGGCGTTGAAGTATTCCGGCTTAGTGCCGATTGCCAACATCACTTTTGCCGAATTAAGCGCGGCAAAAATTATCGGTTCGTAAGCGGAGCCGAGTTTGTTTTCCAAGGTGATAGCGGCATAGAACACCTTGAAACCTTCGCTTGTGAGTTGGTAATAGATGTCGTTGGCGATCACGCTGTCCTGCGTGCGCTTGCCGTTGTCCGTTTCCTTGTAGCAGATGAACACGTCGTAAGGGTCTTCCTGCTGGGAAAGAGCAAGGATATCCTTTTGTACGCCGTCGATGTACTTTGCTTCCTGCTCGTAAATTGCTTTTTGCACGGGGTCGGCATACTGCAATGCAGACTTGTAGTATTCGTCGGACGTAATTGCCTCAAACGCGGTACGGTGACAGGTGGGGAAACGTTTGGACGTTGCGGGGTCTTCGACATACTCAATGCCGTACCTGCACAGCAACACGCCCCAATATGCCTCGGACTGTTTGTCATCCTTGACAAGAATTTTTTCGTACAGTTGCTCTGCCTTGTCGAACTCGCACTTGCGGCGCAGTATGTTTGCGCGATTGAACAGACTTGCCAGCTCCTCGTCCTTGGCGGTGGGCACGGTCTGCTTGGAGCCGCAATATTCGCACTCCGCAACGGTCGCGTTTTCGGCGACGTCCAGATCTCCGCCGCACATCTTGCATTTGTAAATTGCCATTTGCTTTTTCTCCTTTTGCATTTTAAATTTCTGCACAAAAAATGTTCACGGAATATTTTATTCCATGAACAAAACAGACGGGTTTTATTGCCAAAAGCTTAAATATCATATATAAATCAAACCATAGGCATTGATTTTAATATTTATATATGATATAATGTACGCATAAACGACAAAAATGAGCATGGAATAAAATATTCGATGTACAAAACGGCGCAGACGATACGCCGTATTTTTTATTGCAAAAGCTTGTCCAATTTGTTCATCATCATGCGCTTGTGATCCATCAGACTATGCACGTAGCGGTTTAGCGTAATTTGCGGATTTTTGTGTCCGAGAATATCCGCCAATGTCTTGACGTCCATTCCACATTCGAGCGCGCGTGTGGCAAATGTGTGCCGCAATGCGTGAAAACCTTTGTGCGGTATGTTCAATTTTTTCAGTAGCAGCTCAAACGTCCTTTGATACGAACGCAAATATATCGGCTTGCCGTTGTCCGAAACGACATATTCGCTTTTCGAACGTTTTTTGTGTTCCTTCAATATTGCGAGTATCCGCTTGGGCAAAGGTATTATCCTTTTTGAATGGGTAGTTTTCGGTTCGTTTGTCAACCGAAACGCCCGTTTATATTTGCGTCAAAGCATGTTTTGGATACGCTCAACGTGCCGCTGCGAAAATCTATGTCATTCCAGGTCAAGGCAAGCAATTCGCCCAAACGTATGCCGGAATACAGACACAACACAATGCCGAAAAGCTTGTCCTTGGGCGAGGCAAAAATATGATTTTCAAGCTTCTTTTGCTCGCTGATAGTAAAACATTCCACTTGTTTTTCTTTGAGCTTAGCGCGCCTTATTTTGTTTGCCTCGTACAAAGGCGCAACTCCCGCAAGATATGCCGTTTTTAGCGAACTTTGCAAGACGGAAATCGTCAGATTTACGCAGCTTGCAGACAAACCCTTGCCCGTCAGCAAATTTCCGTTTTCAAGTTGGCTGGTCACAAACTTTTGCAACCCCATTGCGGACAAATCGCGCATTTCGACATTGCCCAAACAGGGTATTATGTGCAACGAACATAATCTTTTGTAGCGGGTGTATGTCTGCATTTTTACCGACAGCTTGACGTAGTTTTCCAACCAAATGTTCAACCATTCCTTGTATAGCAAATTATCAACTCCTTTTGTAAAAAATTTCGACCAAAAACTTTTGAAAAATCAATTTAAGTATATCCGACAAATAGTACACAGAGCATGCAAATTGCTATGATAAAAAAAACTCGAAAACGAAACGCGCACGCGGTGAAAACCGCAAACCATTGGGAAAATGAACCGCCCGGATAAATACAAAAAAATCTCTCCCCGCTGCGGTTTGCAGCAAGGAGAGAAAGCAGTCACGTTGCATTTGAACAACTACATTTACACGGCATTTGACAGAAATTTTTCTTCCGCTGTTTGGTCGGTTTGCGCGCCGACGGGTTTCGTCGCGCAGTCAAATGCCGCGCAATCGAACGTTGGGACAGTATTTGCGCACATCTTGACACAAACTGCGCAGTTCGTCGTCGGAGTAGCCCTCCACGCTCGGATCGATCAGGTCGTCGCTGCGCACAAACTGCTGCAAAAACCACTTGTCCGCGTCGTGCAGCCAAATGGCGACATCCGAAAGCGACCGCTCGGTGTGGAACGTTCGCGTGACCGTCGTGCGAAATTCGTAGGGGACAACGCCCGTTTTCAGCAGCGCCACGGATCGCTCGACGGCGTCAAGGTTTACCTCCGCGCCCGCGGTAGCGCGGTACAATCCAAGACTGTTTTTGACGTCCATAGCGACGTAGTCTACCAGACCGTCTTTTAGAAGCTGCTCCAACCTTGACGGATAACTGCCGTTGGTATCAAGCTTGACCTTGTAGCCAAGCGCCTTGACTTGTCGCAAAAAATCCGCAACGTCGGCATACATAAGCGGTTCGCCGCCCGTAAGACAAACCCCCTCCAACACGTTGGACCGCTTGGACAAAAAGGCAAGTATCTCCTCCTGAGTCCAATCGCCGCCGCCGTTTACCAAAGAACCGTTGTGACAAAACGGACAACGGAAATCGCACCCGACGCAGAACACCGTGCAAGCGACCTTTTCGGGGTAATCGAGCAAGGTAAGTTTTTGCAAGCCGCCGAACTTCATTGTTCCTTCCTCAAAACGCACAGCTGCGCGGCTATTTCGCAGGCGAGGCGCACGTTGTTGTACACAAGCTGTATGTTTGCGGCAAGGCTTTTGCCCTCAGTAAGCTTTTGTATCTTGTCCAACAAAAAGGGCGTAAGCTGTTTGCCGCCGATACCCAAACGGTCGGCTTCGGCAACGGCTTTGTCGATGTTTTCGTCAATATAGTCGCGGTCGAGAGAATACTCTTCGGGAATGGGATTTACCACCAACATACCGCCTTCGAGGCACAGCTGTTTGCGCGCCGTTATCGCCAGAGCGACGTCTCGTGCGGAATCCAGCTTGCAGTCCGTCTTGTAGCCGCTTTTTTGAGTGTAAAACGCCGGCATATCGTCCGTTTTGTAGCCGACGACGGGCACTCCGCGCGTTTCCAGACACTCCAACGTCAAGCCTATATCCAAAATGGACTTTGCGCCCGCGCACACCACCGTTACGTTGGTACGCGCAAGCTCGTCGAGATCGGCGGAAATATCCATCGTCTTTTCCGAATTGCGGTGCGCGCCGCCTATCCCGCCCGTGGCAAACACGTCTATGCCCGCCAATTTGCAGGCGTACATTGTGCCCGCAACCGTTGTCGCGCCGTTTTGACGCAGGGCGGTAACTATCGGCAGATCGCGCCTCGACACCTTTGCCACAGCCGTGCCCGTTTTTCCGAGCAATTCGATCTGTTCCCTGCTGCACCCCACCGTAAGCACGCCCTCTATCACCGCAACGGTAGCGGGCACACAGCCCTTTTGCCGCACTATATTTTCCACTTCGAGAGCGGTTTGTACATTTTGCGGATAGGGCATGCCGTGGGATATTATCGTGGACTCCAACGCCACTACGGGTACGTTGGATCGAAGCGCGTTTTGCACGTCCCGCGCAATTTCGAAATATTTCATAGTAACTCCTGTCACGGGTATATTTTAACTCACGATATGCCGCATTGTCAATCGCAAAAACCAAGCGCGCAACAAACTTCGAAAAGTGTGTTTACAAAACTTGACTTATGTATTATACTATTTATAAGGCAAAATATGGCACTCTCCGAACAGTGCCTGACGCCGAGGGAGGTATATATGAGAAAGACAAAAATTGTGTGTACTCTCGGACCGGCAAGCACCACCTACGATCAGATAAAGAAAATGGCGCTTGCGGGCATGAACGTTGCGCGTATAAATATGAGCCACGGTTTGTACGAAGAGCATCAGGTAAAGATCGATACGGTAAAAAAAGTGCGACGCAGTCTCGGAACGCCTATCCCCATAATGATAGACACAAAGGGACCCGAAATTCGTATCGGAACATTTGAAAACGGTCAGATAGAAGTGCATGAAGGCATGCCGTTTGCGTTTGTAAACGACGGCTCGGAGGGAAACGAGCATAAGGTAAGCATAACTTATCCCGACTTGTACAAGGATATTTCCGTGGGCTGCCAGATATTGCTTAACGACGGACTGCTGGCGTTCAAGGTGACCTCGATAGAGGGAGAAACGATAAACGCCGTCGCTCAAAACGGCGGAACGCTGTCCAATCGCAAAGGACTGTTTGTGCCCAACGTAAAGCTGAATATGCCCTTCCTTTCCGAACAAGACAAGCGCGATTTGGATTTCGGCATAAAAAACAACGCGGAGCTTTATGCTGCAAGCTTTGTTCAGGACGCGGAAAGCGTAAAGGAAATTCGCGAATATCTGCTTTCTCACGGGGCAAAGGACACGTGCATTATTGCAAAAATCGAAAGCCAAAGCGGCGTAAACAACATAGATGAAATAATAGAAGTTTCCGACGGCATAATGGTCGCGCGAGGAGATCTCGGCGTAGAACTGCCCTACGAAAAACTGCCCGCAATACAAAAAATGCTAATTACCAAAAGCCGTATGAAGGGCAAATTTGTCATCACCGCCACGGAAATGCTGGAAAGCATGGTCACAAAACTGCGCCCCACCCGCGCGGAGATCGTGGACGTGGCAAATGCCGTCTACGACGGAAGCAGCTGCGTTATGCTGTCCGCCGAAAGCGCCGTAGGCATCAACCCACCCAACACGATAGCCACAATGGCGCGTATCGCCGAGGAGGCGGAACGCAACGTGGACTACAACGCAATGTACCGTTCCAGCCCATTTACGCTGATGGACAACACCGACGCGATCAGCCACGCCGCGGTCAATACGGCGTTTGACATCAACGCAAAAGCGATAGTCGTCTATACCGAAAGCGGCATATCCGCCCGTATGGTAAGCCGTTTCCGTCCGGGAGCGGTGATAGTTGCCATGGCAAACAGCGACAGAGTGTACAACCAACTGTCCACAAGTTGGGGCGTGGTGCCCACCATTTGCCAGACTTTTGACAACACCGACGATATGTTCATCAACGCGGAAGAGACGGTGCGCCGACTTGGGATAGCCGAACCGGGCGACAACATCGTCATCACCGCGGGAGTGCCTCTCGGCACACGCTGCGGCACCAATCTGATAAAAGTAGGCAAGGTGTCGGAAGGAATTTGAGTTCTTTCCGACCAAACGCAAGGCGGTGCGGTTGACTGCGCAACCGACCCCTATGGGGCGCAAGCGCCGCCTTGGTCGGAC
>CANQCN010000008.1 GCA_947589685.1 uncultured Clostridia bacterium | reverse complement strand
CGCGAAAAGTCAATCACCACAGTGTGGTGTTGACCGCAGCCACGGCGGGGCGCAGTGGAATAAAATCGCGCCCCGCTACCTTATATGGGCGACTCCCCGGCGAAAGTCTATCCGACCGCGCGTGCGTTCACGCGCAACCCACAAGTCCGACTGCGGCGGCGCATAAGCGCACATCGTGTCGATTGCGCACGCGTCAGCGCAGCAGCAAGCAATCGACCGACGCACGTGTGGTCGGTAGGCTCAATTGACAAATGTTGGGGTGCAAAAGAAACAAGTTTAGTATTGCTTCTTACTTATGCACCCCAACATTTGACAAAGAGCCACTAATTTTTATTTTCTTTGGCTTCGGGTTCGTCCGTTGCCTTTTTGTTTTTGCTGCGCTTTACGAATACCGCCGTCAGCACGGCGATAAGCACTACGGCAATGCCCGTGGCTATCAAGCCGAACACGGCGTTGGTGGTCAGCGCGGTCACGGCGATAAGTCTGTCTGCAAGGCAGTAGCCCGTTGCGGTGGAGCCGTCGCCGTACGCCACCTGCACGAGAGCGGTGCCGTTGGAGTATTCTTCTATCAAGGTTACGCGCGTGCCCGAACCGAGGTGTATTATGTCGCCTTTTTCGTTGTAGGCGCGGTGATCGTCGTCCATTGTTTCGGGCAGGTTGTTGTCGTAAAGCTGCACAAAGCCGAACAATTTGCCGTTGGCTTTGCGTTCGCCGACGACGGGCGCGTCATCGATGTTTGCCGACAAATAAAATTTTCCGACGTTTTCTTCCGTTACGAAGCCCAGCTTGTCGCCGTCGTATCTGACGTAGTACCACACGGTATTACCTTCGGTAAAGCGTTGCAGCACGGTCACTTCCTTGCGGGTGGAGGCGGATTGCTCGTACGCCTCGTTCGGTTTGAAGGCTTCGCGAGGCAACGGATACACCCACACTGCGCCGAGGGACACAAATTTCGTTTTGTATTCCACAACGCCCTGACTCACCGACGTATCCACAACGCGCAGCTTGCCGTCGTCTGCGGGAGCGGTGGCGCCGTCGCTCTTTTTCACCCAGCCGAAGCTGTCGCCGTAAAGGACGTAGTAAAAGTCCGATCGTTCGTCCCCGTCGTAGCCCAACACGATGTACTCGGCGGCGTTGTCGACAAGCGTTTCAACGCTGCGTTCGCCGCTGGTTTTGAACACGATATTGGCGGGATAGCCCACGCGTTGCACCAACGTAAAGGACGTGAAAGCGGTGGGGACTTCGCCGGGCAGCGTATCCGTGCCGATCACGGAGCTTAACGTATAGTTTTCGGTATTGCCCTTGTAGATCTCCACGCTGTTTTTGTCGTTCAGCACGTACAGCGTGCCGCCGTCCTCGACCACGTCCGCAATTTTTCCCTTTTGATCGGCGTCGTAGTTGAGCATTGTCACGACGTTGCAGCTTTCGTTGGCGATCTCCACGTAAGCTATCGAGCTGTCGCTGAAAAATCCGGGAAAGCTGTTTTCGCCGATTTTGCGCGTAAACAATCCCTTTGCGCCGCTGTCGGAGATGTCGAGCTTGGTGTTGATGATGTCGTTCGGAGCAACGCCGCCCTCTTTGCCGTTCCAACGCTGCAATTTTGCAGCGTTTTCTCCGTGCAAATAGTAGACGTTGTCGCCGATAAAGTCAATATCCTTTACATTGCTCAGCGTGCCGACTCCCGCACCCCAAAACTCTCCGTTGTTGTTGCGGTACAACTGTTCTTCGGAGGCGTAGTATTCCACATTGCGGTCGCGATACACGCCCCATACAAAATTTACGGCATCTTTGACGTCGAAACTTTGTTTTAGGGTAAGCGATTTGTCACCTATTGCGTATTCTATCACCTTGTCTTTCAGCACGGCGTACAGTCCGCCCTCTTTGACCGAGAGGTTTGTTACGTCTCCGTTCACTTCGGTGGTGTATTCGTACGCGGGATTGCTTCCCTTGACGTCAAAGCACAGCAGGACGCTGTTGCCCGCTTCGATGTTGTCGGCGACGTACAGCTTGCCGTCCAATGCCGCGATCGCGGTGGGGTTGAGGAAATATATTATGTTGCTCGCATTGCCCGCCGCGGCAAAAGCCAACGTCGGCGCGACAGCGCATACGAGCAGCAACAAACAAATGACAATACCGAACAGTTTTTTCATTATGTACCTCTTGGCAAGCTCTTTCGCTTGCCTTTTTTCATTTCGCGCCGTCGAGCGTCCGCTCGCGTGCAAAACATATTATCTTATTTTACAGTATATCAAAAGCCCCGACTTTTTTCAACCTTTTACACCAAATTATAGCAAAAAACCGCATAGAGGCGTTTTCGACGGCGTGTAGAAGGGCGGTCCCGTTTGCATACGAACGTTCGTTGCGCAATACGGCTCTTGCGCGGTTACGTGCGCGCCTACTTGTCCGTTGAACAAAAGTTAAGCGTTTTTTCAAAAATTTTTCCAAAAAATTTCGGGATAATTTACAAAAAACTGACAGACAGTTGTCATACATCGTGTGATATGATACAGACGATTAGAACAAAAGTTCGAAAATCACGAAAAAAATTACGGTCAAAAAAGGAGGTGAGCAAAACGAATTACGAACTGACAATGCTCACAAATGCAGTAAGAATGAAGGAGTCGGCAATGCAGATCGCCAAGGATATGACGTTGATAGCCATGCGATCTTACGACACGACGGGTTGGCGAAACGGAACGTTGGGGCAGGTGCAGTCGCTTGCCGAGCTGTCTCGGCGTATGGACAAATTCAACGGCTTGTACAACGCCGTGCGCGACGCTTTGCGCGTTTTGCCCGCGTCCTATCGGGCGTTGCTCGTGGAGGTGTACATAAAAAACGTTCCCATAACCGCGCTTGCCCAACGCTACAAGGTATCCAAACGCACGGTATACCGCAAGCTCGCCTACGCCAGAGAGCTTTTTCGCAACGCGCTTTTGTCGGCGGGCTGCGACGAGCAGTGGTTCGAAAGCAACTGCGAGGGGTTGAATACGCTTTTGCGGGGCGATGATACTCATATATCCTGATCGAAAACGTTGTTTTTCTTTTTGACGTTGCCGGGCAAAAACAGCGCCAACGTCAAGCCCACGGCAAGCATCACGACAAATACGATAAGCAGTATTTCCGACGCGGGAGTCGCGTTTTGCTGCGTTTCGTTCGGTTCGGGATCGGTATCCTGCGTAGACGGCGGCGTAACGGCGGGCTTGGAGGGCAGCGGCGTGGGGTGCAGCGGCACGTTGGGCGGCGTAACGAGAGACGGATCGACATATCCGAAACAGCCCGCGTACTGCACGTAGTACCAGGTCTTGCCGTAGCTTATTATGCTGCCGTAGTAGCTCAGCTGCTGCGAGTTTGTGGCGGTGAGCGCAGCCGTCGCCGAGGACAAAGGCGAAAGGCGTATCGCCGCCGAGCCGGCAGTCACCGTCAGCTTTATCGTCGGGTAGTAGGGGGAAACGGGCGGCACGGCGCACAGCGTCACCTGCGATTTGTACACATAGCCCGTTATGCGCGGAAAGTCCGTTTGATTTTGCATAACGGCTACCATATACATTCGATCCGTTTCGCCGAGAATTTCCACATAGTAGGATTTTTCCAGCACGAAATTGCGTTGCGCGTCGCTTTCCGTTGCGAACAGATACACGTCGTCCTCTGTAATGCGCGCCCATTCTACCGTTTCCGCCTCGGCGAAATTTCCGAAAAGTATCAATGTGGATAGCGCCACGGACAGCAATATCGCGGCGACCAAAATCAATCGTTTGACCATAATTTGCCCCAAATACGTAATGAGTCAAGTATATCCCATACGCGGTCGTACAATTTGCCGAGTTGTGTAGCTTTGGGTAAAATAGTGCGGTTTCGTCGCCGCAGAGAGGCTTGCGCTTTTTTCGCGATCCGCTTTGGGCAAGCGTCCGCAGCACGGCAAATTGCCGACGCGCGTCAACGGCTTATTCTGCGGCGCAAGCTTCGTCTTTTGCGCGCAGCTTGCAAAAAGCCGATCGGCTCGACTTGGAAAAAGGAGTTTGCATTGAATGAAATAATAAACAAAATTCACGCCATCGAACGGGAACAGCGTCGGCGCAAGGAAAGCCCGCTCGCGCGTTACAACAAGGGCGCCGTCCACCTCAAACAGATGGCTTTTCACCGTTGCGTCAAGCGCAACCGTTGGGTATTCGGCGGCAATCGCAGCGGCAAGACGGAGTGCGGCGCGGTGGAAACGGTGTGGCTGGCGCGCGGCATACATCCCTTTCGCGAAAACCGTCCCGACGTCAGCTGTTGGGTGGTGTCGCTTTCTCAACAGGTACAGCGGGACGTCGCTCAGCAAAAACTGCTGTATTACCTCGACAAAAGCTGGATAAGAGAGATCGTCATGGCAAGCGGCTCCAAGGGAAGTCCTGAGTACGGAGTTATCGACTACATAGTTATCGACAATGTATTCGGCGGCACGTCGCGTATCGGCTTCAAAAGCTGCGAGGCGGGGCGGGAAAAGTTTCAGGGCACGAGTCTGGACTTCGTTTGGTTCGACGAGGAGCCTCCGCGAGACGTTTACGAGGAGTGCCGAATGCGCGTTCTGGACCGCAACGGGCACATATTCGGCACGATGACTCCGCTTAAAGGGCTAAGCTGGGTATACGACGAGATCTATCTCAACAGCCACGGTTCCGACGAGGTGTGGTACGAGTTTATGGAGTGGAGCGACAATCCCTTTCTCAACGCCGCCGAGGTACGCGCCATGTCCGAAAGCATGTCGGCAGATTCTCTCGAAAGCCGCCGTTACGGACGATTTACCACCTCGAACGGTTTGGTGTACCCGGAGTTTTGCGAGGCTAACGTTATCGAGCCGTTTGACGTGCCTGAAAGCTGGTATGATGAGATCTCCGTCGATCCGGGGCTGAACAATCCGCTTTCCTGTCATTGGTATGCGCGCGACTTCGACGGCAACGTTTATGTGATAGCCGAACACTACGAAGCCAAGAGAGACGTTGCCTATCACGCGGAAAAGATCAAAGAGATCTCCGCCCGTCTCGGTTGGAAAAAGGATCGTTTCGGACGGCTTTCCGTGCTTATGGACAGCGCCGCCAACCAGCGTACGCTCAACGGAGCAAAGAGCGTAGCCGAATTGTTCGGCGAAAACGGACTTGCGGTCAACACCCGCGTGGACAAGGGGCTGTACACGGGCGTCAACCGAGTAAAAGCGTTGTTGAAGCCTCTTTCGGGATCGCCCCGTCTGTACATATTCAGCAGCTGCGTAAATATGATCCGAGAGATAAAAGGATACTTTTGGGGCAGCGGCGACGTCCCGATAAAGCGCGACGATCACGCAATGGACGAGCTGCGTTACTACGTGTGCAACCTCATCGAGCGTTCCGAGCCGAAGCCCGCCAAAAGCCTTATACAAGCGGATAAGGAACGGCTTATGCGCCGTTTGAGAGGAGGCAACTTGTGATAGACAGAGAGCTTATCGCCAGGATACTCACCAAAAAAGCCAAAGGCTACACCGTCAGGGAAAGCACCGACGAATACGCGGTGGTAGAGGGCGAAAAGCGTTTGGTAAAGAGCAAAACCGTCACCAAGCGAGTGCCTCCCGACGTAAACGCGATACGCGCTCTGCTTGCTATGGAGCAAAGCGAAACGGACGTCACCAAGCTCACGGACGAGCAGTTGCAGGTGGAAAAGCTTCGGCTTCTTCGTCTGCTCGGCACGTTGGAAGCGTCGGACGCGACCTCGTCGGAAGAAATTTAGGACAACAACAAAAGGAGAAAAAAATGCTTAAACGTTTATCTACCAAAACAAAATGCGATGTTCGCGATTGCAAAAACTACGCCGTATATCTGTTCGAAACGAAGGGACTGCACGGCAAGTGCTTTTTGTGCGAGGACTGCCTTGCCAAGCTTTCCGACGAAAGCAAGGCGCGCGCCGTACCCAAAAGTCCGCAAAGCGCGTTCAACAAGAAAATGAGGAGCAGCGGCGATGAGTAAAAAAGATTTTCACGAGCAGACGGAGCGAGCCGAATCCGTTCCCGCGCCCGCTGCGCATATCGACGAACGGTTTGCCGAGGACGTCGTGCGTGACGTAAAACGGGATTTCGCCGAGCGTCAGCGTATGCGCCGTCCGTACGAATTGGCATGGCAGCTCAATATGAATTTCGTTATGGGCAACCAATATTGCGGCATATCGCCGCGCGGCGCCATCGAGCAAGAGGACAAATACTACTTTTGGCAGGAAAAGCAAGTTTTCAATCACATAGCGACCATCGTGGACACACGCGTTTCCCGACTGAACCGAGTGCGTCCGCGTCCTATCGCGCGTCCGTTCGGCAACAGCGAGGCGGACGTAAACGCCGCAAAGCTTTCCACAAAGATCCTCGGCAGCGCGTCCGAGCGTCTGCGGCTGGGCGACGCGATAAGCCGCGCCACGGTTTGGAGCGAGACCTGCGGCACGTCCTTTTACAAGCTCAGCTGGGATCACGCCAAGGAGGAAGCGGAGCTGTCGGTGTGTTCGCCCTTCGAGATCTATCCCGACAGCAACGTCACGCCGAGCTTGGAGGAATGTGCGTCTCTCATTCACGCCAAGGTGTATTCGTCCGCCGACGTAAAAGCGATATGGGGTGCGGAAATCGTCGGTGAAACGGTCAAAGTGTTTGCTATCGACGGCGCGCAGTGCGTGGGCGGCTTGGGTTACGATTCGGTCGTCCCGTCCGTGGTGCAGGAGGCGAAAAACGATCAGGTGCTTGTGATAGAGCGTTACACAAAACCCACAAGCGAGTACCCCAACGGCAAGTTGGAGATAGTAGCCGGTTCCCAATTGTTGTATTTCGGCGAGCTTCCCTACCGATTGGGCGAAAGCGGCGAGTTTGTCTATCCCTTCGTGCGGCAGATGTCAATTATGCAGGCGGGCTGTTTTTGGGGAACGAGCATGGTGGAGCGAGTCATACCCATTCAACGCGCTTTCAACGCGGTCAAGAACCGCAAGCACGAGTTTCTCAACCGTCTTTCGATGGGCGTGCTTACCGTAGAGGACGGCAGCGTGGACACGGACGACCTGCAAGAAGAGGGCTTGTCTCCCGGCAAGATACTCGTTTACCGTCAAGGGTCGGACAAGCCGTCGCTTATGGACGGCGGCAGCGTTCCCGCCGACTTCGCCGGCGAGGAGGAGCAGCTGCTCAAAGAGTTTATCACCGTTTCGGGCGTATCGGAATTTGCGCGCAACAGCACGACCCCAACGCAGGTCACCAGCGGCGTGGCGTTGCAGCTCATCGCCGAGCAGGACGACATACGCCTCGCAACCAGCGTGGACAGTATCAAGAGCTGTATCAAGCGTATAGCGCAGTTCATATTGCGTATGTACAAGCAGTTTGTGTCGGGGCAAAAGCTGATGCGCTTTTCCGACGGGCAAAACACCGCCGAGGTATTTTACTTCACGGGCAGCGACATAAGCAGCGACGACGTCGTTTTCGAAACGGAAAACGAGCTGTCCGACAGTCTCGCCACGCGCAGAAGCATGCTTTTCGATCTGCTCAATGCGGGCGTGCTTGCCGATTCCGACGGCAAGCTTTCTGCAAGCGCCAAGTCGAAGATACTGTCCTTGATGGGCTTCGGCAATTGGGACGCGGCGCAGGACGTAACGCAGCTGCACATAGCGCGCGCCGCCCGCGAAAACGTAGACGCGGAGCATGCCGAGGTGCTTAGCGTGGACGATCACGCCCTGCACATAGAGGAACACACTCGCTGCATTATCGGAGCGGACATCGACCGCGGCGACAAGGCATATCGCGACAAATTGATCGCGCACGTACAAGAACACAAAAAATATCTTACCGCAAAGGAGTGATCTTATGGAAAATTACGGCAAATTCAATTCCGCCGAAGAGCTTTTGAAGGGCTATACCGAGCTGGAAAAGAGCTTTACGCAAAAGTGTCAACAGCTTTCGGCATTGCAAAAACAAATTCAAAGCGAGTATCCCGTGACGAACGGCTCGTCCGAGCAGTCGGATCAAGCGACGTTCGTTGCGGACAACGTTGAAACGGACGGTACAAACGTCGATGTCGCGAAATCGACGTCACCGCAGCAAGACTCCGAGCAAGGCGTGGGAACAACAGTCCCCTCTCGCGACGAAACCGACGATCGAAGCGAGTCCCGCGCCGATACGGCGTCTCGACCGCCCCGAATAATGGCGGGCGGCGGCAACATTTCGGCGGCATTGCCAAACCGTCCGAAAACCTTGAAAGAAGCGTCGGAATTGGCAAAAAAATATTTCAATTAGGAGATTGAACGCAAATGGTAACACTCACAAGTGCGGATAACGCACTCAAAACACTTTATCTCGGAGTGGTGGCGGAGCAACTCAACACCGCGGTCAACCCATTGCTTGCCCGTATCGAGCAAACCTCTTCGGACGTTTGGGGCAAGGAAATACGCAAGCTGGCGCCTTTCGGCGTCAACGGCGGCATAGGCGCGGGTTCCGAGGACGGCGAGCTGCCCGCTCCCGCGGGAAACAACTACGCGCAGTTTGTGCTTACCCTCAAAAACCTTTACGGAACCATCGAAATTTCCGACAAGGCTATCAGGGCAAGCGCCGACAGCAGCGGAGCCTTCGTCAATTTGCTTGAAGCGGAAATGGAAGGACTTATCCGCGCGTCCAAATTCAATTTCGGACGCATGCTTTACGGCGACGGCAGCGGTACTCTGTGCAAGGTGACCGCCGTCAGCGGAAACGAGCTTACCGTGGACGGCGTAAACAACGTAATGGAGGGCATGGTGGTGGACGTGATAGGCAACACGGGCAAAACCGCCGTGGTATCCGCCCGTCGCGTCACAAACGTGGACCGCGAAGGCAAAAAGATCACCCTCGGCGGCGCGGCTCTCACGGGCACCGTCACCGTGGGAGACCTTCTCACCGTGCAGGGCAGCTACAACAAGGAGTTGACGGGTCTCGGAGCGATCTTCGGAAGCTCGGAAACTCTCTACGGGCTTAACCGCGCCTCCAACAAGTGGCTTACCCCTTACAAAAAGACGGAAACAAGCCTTTCCGACGTGATCATTCAAAAGGCGATCGACTCGTTGGAAGAGGTCGCGGGTTCTACGGCGGACTTCATCGTTTGTTCCGGCGGCGTAAAGCGCGCCTATCAGGACTATCTCATCACCAATCGCACCAACATCGACGTGATGAATTTGCAAGGCGGCTACAAAGCCATCAGCTACAACGGCATACCGGTAGTTTCCGACCGTTTTGTGCCCGCGGGAACGATGTACATACTCAACAGCGCCGATTTCCACCTTCATCAATTGTGCGATTGGCGTTGGTTGGAGGGCGACGGCGGACGGATAATCAAGCAAGTCCCCAACAAGCCCGTGTACACGGCGACCTTGGTCAAGTATGCCGACCTCATCTGCGACAGACCGATAGGTCAGGCGATGATAAGCGGCATCACCGAGGCGTAATCAATTTTCTTTTAATGCGGGCGGGACGGCTCGGCGTGCAAGCGACGCCCGAATACCGCATCGATATGGGGAGCGACAGTCCCGCTGCCGCATAGGAGAAATTATGGCGCTTATTCCGATAACCGACGATCTGTACGACATTGCGCGTCGTCTCAGATCCGTGGACGACGATTACCGTCTGCTGTACAACACCGATAAAAACCGATACGAGGTCCACAGCGCGGCAAGGGGCGCGATACAGTTTGTCGTGCCCTTTGACGAAGCGGACGCGCGTACGGTGGACTACGCTCTCAGGACGCGCGTGCAAAACGCCGAGGCGATCTTCGCCGAAGTGGAGCGGCACAACGAGCGGACGGAAGCCCGTCATACGGCAGCGGCGGCGGAAGCCGCATACAACTTGATAAAGGAGAAAAATGAAACTTAAAGAAGTGATAAAGGCTTGCGGCGATCTGCTTTCGTTGGAGCTTGCCGCAAGCTACTTTGACAACGACGTCGCGCCCGCGAACAACAGCTTTGTAGACAAGCTCGTCACCTGTTTCGAGCAGGTGTACGAGGAGCTTTACCGCGATTATGCGGCGGCATTGCGCAAAACGGTGGTCGAAGCGGTAAACGGCGTTATCGACCTGAAAGGCTTTCGTCTGTGCAGAGTAATATCTCTCGTGGACGAGGAGGGCGTTTCCGTGCCTTTCCGTTACAGCGACGACGCGTTGCTCGCGCGCGACGGCAAATACAATCTGACTTACGCCCGTTTGCCCGATCCCGTCGGGTGGAACGACGAACTCGTCATGCCTTCTCCGCGTATCGGCGAACGAGTTTTGGTGTACGGCGTGGTGCGCGAGTACCTCGCCTCGATCAACGATTGGGCGACCGCGCGGCAGTGGGACGAGCGTTTCAAAAACGCGCTTCAAGCCGCTTCGGGCAAGACTGCGTCCATGCGCCTGCCCGTCAGGGGGTGGCTGTGATGTTCTACCGCAAGCCGTTTGCAAACAGCCGCAGCGTACGGCTGCGCGAGCGCGTCAAGCTTAACGTCGGCGACGTATTCGCGGACAGCGACAATCTGTCCGAGAGCGTGCGCGGACTTGTCTCGTTGGGCAAATTTGTGCAAATATATTGTCCCAAGCCCGTCAAAAAAATCGTTTGCCGTCGCGGCGAAAGGTTGTACGTGCTGTGCGACGACGGCGTGTACTATCTCGAAAACGGCACGCTTACGCCGCTGTATCAAAAGGGGATCTCGGACGTTTGTTTCACCCGTTACGGCGACAACATACTCTTTTCCGCCGAAAAAGAGGGCGTTTGGGCGCAGACCAACGACGCGGCGAAGAGACTTACGCCGGGCGGCTATCGCAGCATGCTTACCGCGCAAACGCGTATTTTCGGTCTAAACGACAGCGGACTGTGGATTACTCCCGTTGACCCCGTGGAGGAATGGACGGGCACTTTCGGCATAAGCCTTCCGACAGCTTGCGGCGCTTTGGCGGAAGTCGCGGATACCGTGTATATGCTGGGTAACGATTGCTATGCCTACGACGGCAAAGAGTACGCGGTCGATTCCAAGCTGTATCCCGTAGCCCGCAACATGGGCGCGGTGCAAAAGGATTCGGCTGTTTCCGTTGCCCGCAAAGCGGTGTTCGCCACCGACAAGGGACTGTTTTGTATCGACGGCAAGGTTTCCGAGCTTTGTCCCGAATTGAGCGGCTCGCTGTGTTTCGAGGGAGCCGTCGCGTGCGCTATGCACGGCAAATACCTTGTGTCCTGCCGACGCGAGCGCGGCGGCGCGTCCAATGACGTCACGTTGCTCGTCGACGCGGCAAAAGGCGCTCTTGCGGGCGTGTTCGGTTGCGGCTTCGAGTCCCTTTTCAATTGCGACAACGACGTTTACGCCTGTCGCGACGGCGTGCTTTACGCTTTTTCGTCGGGCGGCGGACAGAGCGTTTTCAAAAAGCAAAATATCGATATGGGGTCGCAAAAAATGAAATTTTTGGACGCGTTGGTGCTGCGCTCGACGCACAATTGCGAGGTGCGCGTGTACAGTGACGGCATTGCGAGAAGCTACTTTTTTGCAGGTTCGCGCGCCACGCGGCATATACCCGTCACGGGCAAGGGCAGAGAGTTTGCGGTGGAGGTGCGTGCCGAGGACGGCTTTTGCTTGGAGCTGTTGGAGCTGTATGCGCACGTTCGAAGAGAGGATTAGACAATGGGATCGATCACACAGGAAAGGATAAACGAACTGAAAAAACTGTACGACGAGATCAAAGCGGCGTGTCTGCTCATCGACAACAAGTACAGTCTGGTGGCTACGGAGCCGCCCCTCGATATGCCCGAAAGCCTCAATCTCAAACCGCTTGTATTCACCCCGAAGTCCGAGCAGGAGCTGCGCGCGCTCGCCGAACGATCGGTGGAGGCGACGTTCATTTCCAAACAGCGTTCGCTGTCGCGTTCCTATTCTTCCGCGCTGAAAACCATTGCGTCGGAAAGCAGCAAGCTCAACGCCGACGCCGACGTGAAGATGGCTAAGGCGCTTGCCGACTACAACGACGAAAAGGAAACCATCCGTCGCAAGGTGATAGACAACGGCTTGTACTTTTCCACCGTCGCAACGCGCTACACAAACCTTGCCACGGCGCGTTACAACGAGGACGTCAAAGCCATCGTCAACGACCTAAACGCGCGGCACGAACGGTTGGAGCAGCGGCAAACGGACGCGGAGCAGCTCTACGAAGAGTCCTGCGCCTCTCTCGAACAGGAACGTCAAGCGAGCGTCGAAGCGGCGTATCAACGACTCTCGGAAGAGCAGGAAAAGCAGCGCATTTCCGTTGAAAAGTACAACACGGGGCTTGTGGAGAAAGAGCAAAAGTACCAAGCGTCCCGCGCCAAAGCGTACGAAGCGGCGTACCGAGCCCAGCAAAACAAGGCTTTGCAAAACGCCAAAATGTACGCCGAGTTGGGCGAAACGGGGTATCGCGACCTTATTCAAAGGGAAAAATACGCCGTGTGCAAAAGCATGTGCATGACCCTTACCCGCACCGAAGCCACCGTGCTCACGGGGTTCGACAGCTTTCTCGTATCCGAGCTGGGCGCATATTACAGCGCATTCGTCAATTGGATAAACACTACGTTGCTTCCCGATTGAGCGCGTTCGCAGCCGTTCCGTCGGCGCGCGTTTGTTTTTCGACGCCGCGCGCCGACATTTTACGAAAATTTACGTCTGCATTTGCCGACCTCCCTTGCGGGGGTCGGTTTTTTTTCGCTTTGCGCGCGCACGGATTTTGTCCATATATTTTTGTGATTGCAAAACAGTTGAAAAATAATGCGTTTTATTGTATACTTAATACAGATTTGGCGCGAGAGTTCTCGCGCAAGAGGAACAATGAGGTATCAAAGCAAATCGTCAATTGCATATATGTTCCGCAACCTGCTGCATCTGCTGTATATCACGTTGCCCGCGGCGGCGCTTATGGCGTTTGCTGCGTATCTGTACAAGCCGTCGGCGGAGATAGACCTGTTTGTCGCGCTTGTTACGGGCAAGATAGGCGAGGACTACACGCAGCTGTTGTTGCAGTCCTTCACCGTGTTGCGTTACGGCAAATATTGGTGGGTATTTGTCATTGCAGTCGTTGCGCTTGCGCTTGCCTCCGCCATATTGCTGGCAAAGATAGACCGCCATATGCGTACGGGACAGATGTCCGTTTTGCCCATGAAAAGGACGTCTGCCATTTTTCCGTTTGTTTTGCTGTATGTCGTTGCTTGCATCGTCGCCTCGGAGCTTAGCACTCTTGTGGCGGTGGGGCTGTCGTTTTTGATACACTTCATAGGCAACGCTTCGGCGATAGTCGCGATAGTGTTGGCGCTTATGGCGCTCATACGGGTATTTACTACCTACGTGTTTATGTTGCTTGCGCTGACCTTCCCGCTCAAATTCAGCGAAAACTACCTGTTCAACAGAGCAATGTCCTATTCGGCGCGGTTGATGTTCCGCAAAAAGCGTATTTTGTGGTCGGTAGCGGTGTGCTATCCGTTGCTGCGCGTGATCGTGCTTTCGTCGGCGTATCTGCTTGCGCCCTACAAGCTGGACATATTGGTTTACGCCGCGGCGTTTTTGCTGGCGTTCACCTACGTGCCCTGCCTTAGTTACAAGCTGTATTACGACGACGTCGGCGGCGAGCGTCGCGACGTCGGTCGTATAATGTTCGGTTGAGGAAAGCCATATGATCAAACCGCTTGTTCTTGCCTCCTGCAATTGGAAGGTACTCATAAAGTCGATAGTGTATCAAATGCTGTTGCTGGCGCTCATAGTGGCGTTGGGCTACCTTATTTTCGGCAACGCGGTGGATGACGCGGTGACGATCATTCACGACAACAACGTAAGCGACTTTGTGGTGGAGTCCATCAACTCCGTGATAGACGGCGACTTCGACAGCAGGCAGTTCGCCACGCGTTTGAGCGAGCTCATCGCCGAGTTGCGCAAATCCATCTCCTCGATAAGGCTTCCTTTCGGCGGAGTTACAATGTCTTACGTGCTGTTTTGCGTAATTTTCGTGGTGTATCGTCTGTTCGTATCGCTCACCGACGTCGCCGCGGCTTGTCAGCTCGAAGAGTTTATGACCAGCAACGCCGAACGTCCGTTCAGTTGGTTCGTGATAAAAAAGCAAGGCGTAACCTGGAAGTTTGTGCTGCTGCAAACGGTATTCGTACTGCCCGTGGACATACTGATAGTCGTGGGCTGTATGGGCTTTTACGTGCTGTTTCTGTTGGCGTTCAATTGGTGGACGGTGATACCCGTCGTCATTATCGCCGTGGCGCTGTATGTGTTCAGACTGACGGCGTTTTCCTTTACGTTGCCCAGCGTTGTGTGCAACGAGGGGTCGGTGCGCAGGGCGTTCAAGCAAGGCTTGGCGCGTTCTATGCTTAGATTTTGGAGCGTATTCTGGCAGACGCTCGTCGTGGTGTGTCTTATGTTGGCTACAAGCGTTCTGTGTATGATGTTCATCGGCAACGCGATAGTCAAGACGGCGGTTTCCTCCCTTGTAAACTTCGTGTTGTTTTTCTACATCAAGTGCATCAACATGGTAGAGTACTTCCGCTTTGACAACCGACCGTTCTTTTACAAAAGGGTGGAGATCGAGGGCACCGACCGTTACAATCGCAAAATGGCGCGCCGCAGCAAGGCGAAGTAAAGCAATAAGCAATTCATGGGCGACAAGTGGGGACAACTATGTCGCTTTTTGCACGTAAACGGACTTTTTATGCTCGTATAGGGCAACAATTTACAAAAAACAAATCGACGGCGGAGTTTTTTTTCGCCGAGTCAGAGGATCAGATGAATAAACAAAAAAATTCGCCCGCAAAAAAATCGGACAACAGATCCGCGCAGGGCAAAACAAAAAATCAAAAAAAGGATAAACAATACTCCAAACGTTCTGCGAGCGCAACGCCCGCGCGCAACGGCAGATCGGAGGGCGCGGGTATACGCGCGCCGCAGCACAGCAAGCCGCGCGGCAAGCTCAAAGTGATATTTTTGGGCGGAGTAGGCGAGATCGGCAAAAATATGACCGCGTTCGAGTACGGCGACAGCATCGTCGTAGTTGATGTGGGAATGTCTTTTCCGGGGAGCGACATGCCGGGCGTAGACGTGGTTATACCCGACGTGAGCTATCTTTGCGAACACCGCGACAAGATCAAGGGCATACTGCTCACGCACGGACACGAGGACCACATCGGCGCGCTGCCCTTCGTGGTGGAAAAATTGGGCGGCAAGGTGGACGTGTACGGCACCAAGCTGACGTTGGCGCTGTGCGAAAACAAGCTTGCGGAGCGCAACGCCCTCGACAAGGTGAATTTTGTGCCCGTTTCCGACCGCAGCGTCGTCAGTCTCGGCGCATTCACCGCGGAATTCATCCACGTGTCCCATTCCGTTGCGGGCAGCACGGCGATATGTCTGCGCACCCCCGTAGGAACGGTTATGCACACGGGCGATTTCAAGGTGGATTACACGCCGTTGGGCAACGAAATAATGAACCTCAATCGCTTTGCCGAGATAGGCAGAGAGGGCGTGCTGCTGCTGATGAGCGAATCCACCAACGTGGAAAAACCCGGTTACACTTTGAGCGAATCCGTCGTGCAGGAAACGATGAACAGAATATTCCGCAACGCCAAGGGCAGGCGGATAATCATCGCCACCTTTGCGTCCAACGTGGACCGTTTGGGTATGATAATAGAGCTTGCTACCGTATATCGTCGCAAGATCGTGCTTTCCGGCAAGTCCATAGTAAAGTATATCGAGACGGCGGTGCGCGTGGGCGCGCTTAGCTTCCCAAAGGATATGATAGTAGATCTGGACGAGATAGGCAACTACGACGACGGCAAGCTGGTGATACTTGCCACGGGCAGTCAGGGCGAACCGATGTCGTCGCTTACGCGTATGGCTTCGGGCGAGTTCAACAAAGTACACATAGGACCCAACGACACGATCGTCATTTCCGCCAATCCCATTCCCGGCAACGAGCGAGACGTCTATTCGGTCATCAACAAGCTGTACCGTTTGGGCGCAAACGTGGAGTATTCGGCGCTTTCCGCCGTACACGTTTCGGGGCACGCCTGTCAGGAAGAGCTTAAACTCATCTACACGCTCATCAAGCCCAAGTACTTTATACCCATTCACGGCGAGTATCGTCATCTCAAACAGCACGCTATGCTTGTGGAGGGACTCAAACACAAGGAGAGCAACGTCATCATTCCGGAGATAGGCGACGTCGTCGAGTTGGACGGCAGCAACACCTTCCGCGTCGCGGGACAGGTGGTCAGCGGCAGCGTGATGGTGGACGGCTTGGGCGTGGGCGACGTGGGCAACGAGGTGCTCAAAGACCGTCTCAGTCTTGCCGAGGACGGCATACTCGTGTGCGTGTTGGGCGTGGAAAAGGGCAGAGCGGTGGTCGGACCGAAAATCGTCAGCCGCGGGTGCTTTTTCGAAGAGGACGGCGCAACCAATATCATAGAAGAGCTTACCAAACTGATAAGGGCGGAGCTTTCCAAAGCGGGCAAAAGCAGCGACGAAGCGCTCAAATCGCTCGTACAGCGCACGGTGCGTCACTATTTCCGCGTGACGTTGAAGCGCAACCCGATAGTCCTGCCCATAATAATGGAATTGTAAACTTCGCGCGACAAAAATGCATACTCTCGACGAGCTGAAAAAATACGCGCGCGAGCGCTACATACCCGTAATGCTGGACGATACAAAGCAGCTGCTGTTCGATGAAGTGCGGCAACGCTTGCCCCGTCGCATATTGGAGATAGGCACGGCTATCGGTTACAGCGGCATAGTGATGCTGTCCGCCAGCCCCGAAGCGACGCTCAACACGGTGGAATTGTCCGAAAGATCCGCGGCGTTGGCGCGCGAAAATTTCCGAGAGCGGGGCATGCTCGACCGCGTAAACATTTTTATAGGCGACGCGCGCGAAATAGTTCCTCAGCTTACGGGAAGCTACGACTTTATCTTTATGGACGGACCTAAGGGACAGTACGAAACGTTTTTTCCCTATCTTACGGAGCTGCTCACGGTGGGCGGCGCTCTCGTGTGCGACAACGTGCTGTACAAAGGATTGGTGGAGCATGTGCCCGACGACAAGCGTCACAAGCATATAACCGTCGCTCGCAATATGCGCGCGTTTTTGCAGGATATAACCGCAGATCCGCGCTTCGACACCGTGCTTCACCGCGTCGGCGACGGCGTGACCGTATCCACAAAGAAATTTTGACGCGCTTTTTGTCGCGCGCGAAACTCTTTGTTCGCAAGCTCTCAACGTTATTTTGCCTCGCCGTCTCTAAGCAAGCGGAGAAGGCTTTCGGGTCCTTCATCATTCGCCATTTTTCGTAATCTTGTCGCCGACAGTGAAAAGCCGATTATTCGAAGTTGCGACAAAGCGGTGCGACTATACAGAAAATCGCCGATTTATATACTACTATGACAAACATAATAACCGATAAAAACTCAAAAAACGCAAAAAAGTACCCGAAAGCAGAGCTTTTGGCGCCTGCGGGCAATATGGAAAAGCTTGTTACCGCGTTGCACTTCGGCGCGGACGCGGTGTATTTTGCGGGCAAAAGCTTCGGTCTGCGGGCGTTTGCGGGCAATTTTTCCGACGACGAGATCGCCGAAGCGGTGCGTTTGGCTCACGCCGCCGACGCCAAAGCGTACGTCACTCTCAACATCTTTGCAAGCAACTCCGACTTCGACAAGCTTGCCGATTATCTCAAAGTGTTGGAGGACGCGGCGGTAGACGCGGTGCTTGTGTCGGATGCGGGCGTATTCGATTTTGTCAAGTCGCACAGTCGTTTACCGATACACGTTTCCACTCAGGCAAACACCACCAACAAGTACGCCGTCGCTCATTGGAAAAAGCTGGGCGCGGAGCGCGTAGTGCTTGCGCGCGAAATGCCTCTTTGCGAAATAGCGGAAACGGCTCGGTTTTGTCCCGACGTTCAGCTCGAAGCGTTTGTACACGGCGCAATGTGCGTAAGCTATTCCGGCAGGTGTCTTATGTCCAACTATCTCGTCAATCGCAACAGCAATCGCGGCGAGTGCGTTCAGGCATGCCGTTGGGAATGGCAGGTCCGCGAAGTCAGCCGCGACGATTGGCTACCCGTCTACGAGGACGAAAGGGGCAGTTACATATTCAACAGCAAGGATATGAATATGCTCGCTTATCTGCCGCAGCTTATCGACGCGGGAGTCGTCAGTCTCAAAATCGAGGGCAGAATGAAATCCGCCTTTTACGTCGCGACGGTCGTTGCGGCATATCGCAGGGCGCTTGACGCAATTTATTCCGATTCGTTTACCGACGAGCTTGTCGCCGAACTCGATCGCGAGCTGGACAAAGCCTCTCATCGCGACTACACAACGGGCTTTTATTTCGACGAGGAGGAAAGCCGTCAGTACTACGACAGCAGCAAAGCGGTTGAAGAGTACAAATTCATCGCCGTGGTGCGCGAGGCGCGCGGCGGCAGTCTTGTAGTGGAACAGCGCAACAAATTCGCCGTGGGCGACGTTTTGGAAGCGCTCACTCTCGGAGAGGACTGCGGCAAAAGCTTCACCGTCGAAAAAATTTGCGACGGCGACGGCAACGAGCTGGACGTATGCAACAAGGTACAGCAGTTAGTTACCGTCAACTGTCCCTATTCCCTTTCCGTCGGCGACATTTTGCGTCGAAAGGAATAGTTTTTCCGCGCATATCACCGCTCCGCGAGCGAATATATCCGCATTTTCCGCCTGATGCGTAAGCGTCAGGCTTTCTCCTTCCGTGGCGAAAATTACGCTGTGTCGACCGAAATTGCCGCCGCAACGCAGCGAATGTACGGTGACTTTGCTGAAACTTTTTCGTTTTGCGGCAACCGCCGCGAGCATTTTTGCCGTTCCGCTGGGCGAATCCCGTTTGCCTTTGCGATGGATCTCAACTATCTCGCAATCCCAATCGGCAAGCGTTTCGGCGGCATATTTGACCAATTCCGCAAGCGTTTGCACGCCCTCGGAAAAATTTGATCTTTCCACTGTCGGCAGACGTTCCCGCAACGCTTGCAGCTCCGCTTGTTCCTGTTCGTTTCGTCCCGTCACCCCCGTTACCAACGGAGCGTTGCGCGCCAAGCAAAATTCGCAAACGTCTTTTGTAGCGTTTGCCGCGGAAAAATCTATCACAACGTCCACGCGATCGGCGATTTGCTCCGTTCGCGTTTCTTTTTCTATCGGAACGACGTAGTGTCCCCGCCCTTTGGCGATACGTACCGCGGCGCTGCCCGTGCGGCCCTCCGCCCCGAAAACGGCGATATTCATTTCACCTGCTCCCAATCTATCTCGTCGATTTTTTTTCTTGTGGCTTCCGACGCGCTTGTCAGCGGCAGTCGCACCTCGCAGTTGTCGAACACGCCCGCTTTTACAAGCATGTATTTGACGGCAATGGGGTTTATCTCCGCCATCGACAGCTCAGCAAGCCGTCCGAAAAGCTTTTTTTGCTCCTCGGTAGGCGAACGGAGCATTGCTTTGACGAGCCGCGGCGCAACGTTGCTCACCACGGAAACGACCCCGACCGCTCCGTGCGCAAGCATTTGCAAAAGCAGCTTGTCGTTGCCGCACAGCACAGTCATTTTTTTTGACGTTCGTTCGGTAAAGCCCGCGTCGTCTCCCGCGTCTTTCAGATAGCGCACCCTGCTCGACAGCTCGCTGAGCGTTTGTTCGTCCAAAACGTAGCCGCACCTTCCCGGCGCGTTGTAGAGCATTATGGGCATCTTTACCCTCTCCGCAACGGCTCCGATATGCAAAGCATACCCCCGCGGCGTACACTTCACGAAGGCGGGCGGAGCCACGAGTATTCCGTCCGCGCCCCATTGTTCGGCAATCTGCGCGCGAGTCGCCGCCTTTGCTGTGTCGGGATCTTCCACACCCACCCAAACGGGCAAATGCGGCGCTACTCCCTTTGCCAGCTTCACCAACAGCTTTTTTTCGCATTCCGAAAGGAGCAAAGCCTCGGCGGTGGTGCCGACGCAAAGCAACGCGTCCGCGCCGCCCTCCGCCTGTCGCGCCACCGAGCTTTCGTAGCGATAGCAGTCTATTTTGCCCTCCTTGTAGGGCGTTGCGAGAGCGGTCACAAGCATGATTTGTTCTCCTTCAACTTGTCGAGCAATATTTCGTAGGCGTTGTAAGCGGCGCCGCGCAGCAGATTGTCCGCCACGCAAAAAAAGTTTACGGCGTTTGCCGTCGGGTCCTTCGTCAACCGTCCCACACCCACGTATTTCGTGTTGCGAAGCGTCAGCGGCATGGGATACAAGCCGCATTCCGCGTCGTCGAGCAGCAGCACGTTGGGCGCGTTTTTGAGCAGCGCCCGCACGTCGTCGAGAGTAAACTTTTCGCGAAACGCCACGTTGACGAATACGCCGTGTCCCACGCTCACGGGCACTCTTACGCACATCGCGTTTACTTTCAGGCGGGGCAGGGACAGTATTTTGCGGCTTTCCGACAGCAGCTTGCGTTCCTCGGTGGTGAAGCCGTCGGGCAGCGGTTCGCCTATCAACGGGATGATATTGTCGTAGATAGGGTGACGAAAGGCTTGCAATTTGCCGTAGCCGCGTTGCTCCGACCAATCTCCGAGCGCAGCCCTGCCCGCGCCGCTTACCGACTGAAAGGTAACCGCCGTAAGCTTTACGGGGTGCAGACGTTTAAGCGGATTGAGCGCCACAACCGTCTGGATGGTGGAGCAGTTGGGGTTGGCGATAAGTCTGCGCCCGCGCGATTCTACGCCGTTGATACAGCTTACTACGAGCGGCACGTCCTTTTTGAGCCTGAATTGCGAGCTGTTGTCTATGCAGACCGTGCCTTCTCTCACCAATTTCGGGATATAGCGCGCGGCTACCTCGTTCGGAGCCATAAACATAGCGTAGTCCGGCTTGGAAAACAGCAGATTTTCGCAGTCCTCAACGGTAACGTCGCCGTGTTTCAGGCGCACGGTTTGTCCGACGGCGGCGTTGCCGAACAGTCTCAGTCGCACGCGGGGCAGAGCGTCTGTCAAGGCGACCAGCCTTTCGCCCACAAGTCCCGTCGCGCCTACGATCGCGATATTTTTCATAAAACTCCTTTACCGTATACAATATGACGCGCGGCAAAAAAGCTTGACGAAATTTGCCCTAAAAAGGCGAAACGTCGCGGGTATTTTTTGTTTGTAAAATTTACTTGAAAAAATCCCGCGTATTTGCTATACTAATAAATATAAAATTTTATCGCGGCAAATCGTGCGTCGCCGCATAAAGGAATCGATCTTATGGATTACAGCAAAATCAAGCTTGCCAACGAGCGTAACGAACATGTCACCAAGCGACTCAACCGACTGACTACCTGGAAATTTTTCAAGGTGATCTATCGCGAAAATATTTGGCGAATGTTCGGTTTCAACTTTTTGATGCTGCTATTTATCGTGCCGATATTTTTGGTAATGACGATCGGCAACTTCAACTTGTCGCAAATTCAGCACAACCTGCCGATGAACAACGGAATAGGCTTTTCCACGGGCGCTTGGTTTGCGGGCAGCGGCGATATGGGCACCGTCAATATGTATCTTGCGGCGCAGACTCGTCAAAATCACACGTTTTACGGCGGTATGATGGCTGTGGCGGGAGTTTTGCTCACTCTCATCTTTTCCGGCGGTTTCGCCGTTATACGCGACGCTTTCTGGACGGGCAAGCTGTCCGCCGTGGGTGTGTTCAAAAGCATGTGGCTGGGCATAAAGTCCAACATTTTGTATGCGTTTGTCTCGTCCGTCATCGTCAGCGGCTCCGTGTACGGTATCTACGAGCTTTTTGTATATCTCAACGAAGTTGCGGGCATGCTGTGGCTGGCGATAGTGGCGGCGGTGCTGCTTTCGATAGTCGCGCTGTTCGTGGCGATGTATCTGATGATACTTTGCTCCGTTTCCGTCACCTACAAGCAATCCGTCAAGGACAACATCGACGACGCCTGGCGTTTGCTTTGGCTCAACGTGCTGCCCAATATCGTTCACCTTATCCTTGCGGTGATACCCATCGCGTTTTACTTGCTGTTGACGGGAAATATGTTGGGACAGCTGTTGATGATACTTATGCTGATGTTCGGCGGACTTTATTTCCCGTTGGTGTGGCAAACGCATATGATGAAGACTTTCGCGCTGTTCCACCCCGTAGAGGTAAAAAAGAAAAAGCAGCTTAAAGCCGAGCGCGCCGAAGAAACGCGCGCCGCCGAGTCCGAGCCGTCCCCGTCGGAACAGCCTACAAACGCGCCCCGTCAACCCAAGTCGAGAACGCCCAAGGTCAAAAAGGCTCAATACGTCGCCCAAGCCGATCCCGATCGGGACGATGCCGAACAGCCCGCGGAAGCGGACTCCTCGGAGGGGCAAGACGACGTGGAGTAAGTCCGCAATTCGACAAAGCTTTTTCTTTGCCGTGCAAATTCGTCCCCTATTCGCATCGCGCTTTTTCGACGGAGACGGATTTTCGAGACGTTTTTGCGGCAAAATATTTGTACAAAGGAGTTTGTGCCCGTCGGTACAGTCCGCCCCGACTGCGGACGTGCGCGGCAAAGGGCTTTACAATTCGGTCGTAAAATGAATTCTTACACGATTTTAGCGAAATATTACGACAAATTTACACGCAACGATTGCGACTACGTTAGGTGGTCGCAATATTTGTGTGAGGTGGCTGCGCGGCACGGCGTACGCGAGATAGTCGATCTCGCATGCGGCACGGGCAAGATGAGCGAGCTTTTGCTTCGGCGCGGTTACGACGTCGTAGGCGTGGACGCAAGCTCGGAAATGCTCAACATTGCGCGGCAAAAGTGCAAGGCTGCGTTTATTTGTCAGGATATGCGCAAGCTGTCGCTGGCTCATCGCGCGGATATGGCTGTGTGCGTCAACGACGGGGTCAACTATCTCAAACCGACAGAGCTTGCGCCTTTTTTTGCGCGGGCCGCGGACGGGCTTAAAGTCGGCGCGCCCTTTGTTTTCGACGTTTCGTCGCCGTTCAAACTGACGAACAAGGTGGGCGACAACGTTTTCTATTGGGACGACGAGCTTCAAACGTTGCTTTGGAGCAACGCTTTTCGCGGCGATCGCGTGGAAATGGATCTCGTTTTGTTCGAACGACGGGGCGACGTCTACTGCCGATCCGACGAGCGGCACGTGCAGTACGTTCACGAAGCGGCGGCGGTGGTCGCGGCGCTTGCGCAGGCGGGCTTCGATGTCGTCGAACAGTCGGACAGCTACGGCGGCAAGCTTACCGAACAGGCTTTGCGCCTCGCCTTTTACGCGATAAAGAGGTAAAAAAAATTATGGCAATTCTCACAAAAGCGATAGTGGAAAATTCCGTTGTGGTTTCGGCGATAGAAAGCAAAGACATAGTCAATCGCGCGATAAAGATCCACGATCTTTCTCCCGTTGCGGCTGCGGCTATGGGCAGAGCGCTCACGATGGCGGCGCTTATGGGCAAGGAATTCAAAAACAAGGACGACTACCTTACTGCGGTGATAGACGGCAAGGGACCGTTGGGAAAAATCACCGTTTGCGCCGACGGCGACGGACACGTCAAGGGCGATATAGAAAACCCCGCCGTGGAAACCGCGATAAAGTCGAACGGTCATCTGGACGTTGGCGGAGCAGTTGGATGCGACGGAACGCTTACCGTCATCAAAAATATCGGTCTCGGACATCCTTATGTGGGCACGTCGCGCTTGGTCAGCGGCGAGATCGCGCAGGATTTTGCCTACTATTTTGCCGACAGCGAACAGCAGCCCTGCGGAGTTACGCTCGGCGTAGGTCTTAACAAACTGCGGTGCAAGTCCGCGGGCGGCGTATGGGTGCGGGTAATGCCCGATTGCCCGCAAGAGATCATCGACCGCGTCGAAACGGTGATGTACGCAATGGACGAGATGAGCTACCAATTTGACGGTAGCACGGCAGAGCAAGTTATACGCAGATTTTTCGGCGAGTTCGATCTCGTAATTACCGAAAGCGCCGAAGTAAGCTACAAATGCAACTGCGGCAAGCGCAAGATAGACGCGATAGTGCGCAGTCTCGGCAAGGACGAGGCGTTGCAGATCGCGGACGAAATGGGCTTTGTCGAGGTTTGCTGTCACTTTTGCGGCAAAAAATACACATATGACCGCCAAGCGGTGGAGAAGCTTTTCAAATGAATATAGCCATTAACGCCAAAACGATAATGAAAGCCGCGTTGAAAAAGGTGTCGGAAGAGGAATATTTCGACGCGCTGTGCCTGTTTTCGCAGGTAGACAGCTACGAAAGCATGCTCAACCAGGTAGCTTGTCACGCAATGCTCGACTATCTCGGCTATGCCAACGAGCTGTATCGCAAGCTGCTTGCGCGGTACGTATTCACTCACAACTGCGTAGCCGATCTGATGGAAATGGGCAAGGGCGTTACCGTCTTGCTGGACTATTTTTACAACGATCTCGGCAGAGCGTATTGCGAGCGCGATCCCGCCAAGGTATCCGCCGACGCGGATCTGCTCGGCTACTATTCCTGGGACGACGATATGTCTGCGGACGACGAGTTCGGCGAAATACAAGAGCTTTTCGACAGTATGCGTTCAAACGCCTCCCACGAGAGCAAATTTGCGGAAGTGGGCACAAAGGCGTACGAGGAAGCCGTGCGCGAGCGCGTTCTCGACGCGATGATGACGGCAAACGCCAACGTTTTTCGCCGTCAAGGCCGCGAGCTGTTGGAAATGGAATCGGACGACCCAATGACGTTGGAGTTGCAGCTTATGCTTTGTTACTACAAGGAGGATTGGGCTGCGGGCGTAAAATTCGCTCAACGCATATCCCGTTGCAGCGACGCAAGCTGGCGCGGTCTCAGCATGGCGGCGGAGGTGCTTCACAACGCCGACGGCGACAAGGAAGCGACAAAGCTGTTGCTGGACAGGCTGTCGGATATGGGCGAAGAAGTGCCCGACGCGGATATGGCGATGTTGGTAAAAATTTCCTCGCGCGATCTGGGCTACGGCGAAACCACGCTGCGATTGACGGACGTGCTGTATTCTCACTATCGCGATACGGGCTGTTCGGGGCTTAAACTGTGCGCGCGCGTCTATTTCAACTGCAACGAGATCGACGACGCCCGCGAGGCGGTGCTTACTCTTTTGCAGGCGGCTCCGTGGGACAGCGCAGGACGAGCAATGTTGAACTACATCAACGAAGGTATTTCTATGCGTTTTTCCGACCCGATATTGCTCAACGATATCGTCGGTTGCTTCGATATGCCGGAGGAAACGGCGTTGGCGTGCAGTCTCCGACTGTTGCAGCAGCTGCAAAACGGCGGCAAACTGCGCGCAGAGGATCTGTACAAGATGGAAGTTCAGCTCAAAATGTGCGATCTGTGTATAGTCACGGGCAAATCCGACGATTTCATCAAGCACAGCGCGTCGCTCCACGCTATGATCGCCGCATCCGTGCCGGAAGAAGAAGCGCCTTTCGTGACCTTTCTCAAAGAATGTCTGCTAAACGTGTTTCCCGACGTGGGTTTGAGCAAGGCGTTTATCGCCAAGCTGTTGGATCTCGGCTGCGCCGACAAGGTATTCGTGGCGTATATGGACGGTTTATACGCGCTCGATTTGGGCAAAGTGTCTTTCCGAAACGACAAACGTTTTTGCAGCGCCTTCGCCTATTGCGCCGCGTTGCGCAAGGTGGACGTTCGTCGCGTGGAAAAAGCCTACGTTTCGTTGCGCTGCAAAGTGGATATTTCGGGGTATTCGGAGCGTTCGGTGGCATACGCCATGCTCGCCATCGCCTACAAGACCTTTCCCGAAAGCCGTCAAAGCGAATTTTTTATCGACGAGGACGCCAAGCTTTATCTAAACTATCGCGCCCTTTTCGATTGATCTGAGTAAGTCGCGTCGGATGTTCCACGCCCCTCCGCCCGCCCCTAATTGCCGCGATCACGGTTATTACTCCCACTGCTGCAACAGCCGAGTATCCCGCGCGCAGGGCAAAGTCGAATCCGAATACCGACAGCGCAAGCGCAAAGCCGAAAATCACAATTATGCGCAACGTTCCGTCGGGAATAACGTCGCCGAGCAGCTCGGTTACGGGCAGTACGTTTGCGGCAAGTCCCGTCACCGCCGAAAGCAGCAGTGTGATCGAGACAAACGCCCGCATAGGCAAGTCGAGTCCGCCGAGAGCGGGAAGCTCCGCGTTGAAGTTGCACAGCGGCAGAGCCGCGCACATCAATGCCGCGATCACCAATGCCGACAGCAATGACGCCGTAGCGTTGTCTCTTTGCGAACACTCCGCGCCGAGTTTTGCCGATGTCCCCAGAGTCATCGTGACGGAAAACACTGCGTAAACGGCGGGCTGCCAAACGGGGATCGCGATCTCTGCGGAATTGCCTCCGCCCTTTGCAAAAAGCGCCGCCAACATCGCGCCCGCAAGCAGCAGCGACAGCGTATCGGCAATTTTCAACGCTTTTATCCCCGCCCGTGAAAGCAGCGCGGCAAAAAGAGCCGCGACAAAAGCGTATGCGGGCAGCGGCGGTGCGCCAAGCAACGCGCCGAGGCATTGCTCGGTACCCGCAAGCGCCGTTACGATGCAAACGAACGAACAAAACGCTATTGCGGCTTGCCAGACAGTAGCGCCTTTTGCAAACATTGCGCTCATCTCTCCCACGGTAGCGGTGCGCGTCGCTCGGCAAAATTCTCTTATCGCAAAGGTGCAAATGGCGAATATCACGGCAAAAACGGCGATACTTGCGCCGTTCCCCCAAAAAATCTGCGCTTCCTTGCCGCTCAAAAAACCCACTCCCACGCAGCTACCCACCGTCACTGACACGTCGCCTATCATTTTCCCGATTTTTTTCATAATATTATTACATTTCCGACGGCGGCGGCTTAGTACTTGATTTTTTGTTTTTTACCCCAATGCAAGGTCGACCGTTATTTTGGCAAGCGATCATACGATCGAATTATTAAATTTTTCCGCATTTTGCAGAATACTATATTAGACATAGTATTGAAATAATGTTATAAATCCGTCGTTTTCGAGTAAAAACGCCTGTTTTTTTTTGCAACAAAAAGGATCTGCCGCGTAGTGCGGAAGATCCCTATGTTTCCGTCGCAAACGGACGGTAAGCTTGGGCGCTTTGATCGTTCAGTATCTTTTTATCACTATTTTTTCAAGTATTGCCACCAATGCGTACATCACGCCCGCAAGCGCGCAAAGCACCACGGTGCAAGTCATCACGAGATCGAGGCGAAATACCTGACTTCCGTATACGAGCAAATATCCGAGACCTTCTTTGGATACAAGATATTCGCCCATAATGGAACCGATCCAAGCCATTCCCACGTTTATTTTCAAAGTTGCCATTAGCGTAGGTACGTTTGCGGGTGCTACCAGCTTGGTAAATATCTGCAAGCGGTTAGCGCCCAACGAGCGCAGCAGCAGCGCCTTTTCCTTGTCCGTTTCGATAAAACCGTTCAGTATGGTAATGGTGGTTATCACCACACTTATCAACACAGCCATCGTTATTATGGACGCGGTGCCCGTGCCCGCCCAGATTATTATTATCGGACCGAGCGCTATTTTGGGCAGTGAATTGAGTACCACTACGTACGGCTCGAACACATCCTTCAAAAAGGCGTTCCACCACAGTATCACGGCGACGGTGTAGCCGATAGCTGTGCCTATTGCAAAGCCCGCAAGCGTTTCCGCGGTGGATACGCCCATATGGTGCCACAGCGTGCCGTTGCCTATCAGTTCCACAAGCGTGTTCCAGATGCGCGACGGACTGCTGGTGATAAAGCTGTCTATCCAGCCCAAACGCGCCGCAAGCTCCCACAGACCCAGCAGCAACAGCAGTACTCCAATCTGCGCAACGTGTACGAGAGTTTTTCGTATGGTCTTTTTTCTCAGGTACAGCAGATGTTCTCGCGTAAAATTGTTCTTCATCGGTTTTCTCCGTGTAGATATTTGTGCAGCAGCTCAAACTGTTGTGAAAAGTCCGGGCTTTCTCTCCTTTTCAAGGGCGAGCTTGCGTTCAGTTTGGGTTCGTGTATCGCAAGCACGGTAGCGGGGCGCGCCGTCAGTACGACGATCCTGTCCGCAAGCGAGATAGCTTCGGATATGTCGTGCGTTACCAGCAGCGCCGTTTTTTTCTCCGAGCGTATTATGGCGTACACGTCGTCGCACACCTCCAATCGCGTCTGAAAGTCCAGCGCGCTGAACGGTTCGTCGAGCAAAAGCAGGTCGGGATTTGTCGCCAGCGTGCGTATCAACGCCGCCCGTTGCCGCATACCGCCCGACAGCTCGCTCGGATGATGCTTGCGAAATTCCCACAAGCCGTATTTTTTCAGCAGACTGTCGGCGTACTGCTTGTTTTCGGGGGTAAGCTTGCGCATTATCTCCAAACCGAGCTGCACGTTTTTTTCTATCGTGCGCCACTCAAACAGTTGATCGCGTTGCAGCATATAGCCCACGTGACTGTTCGGCGCAAGGCACACCTGCCCGCTTGTCGGGGCGATAAGCCCGCACACAAGGGACAGAATGGTGGTCTTGCCGCAGCCCGACGGTCCTATGATAGCCACAAACTCTCCCTCGTTTACGTCAAATGTCAAATGACTTACCGCATCCGTTTCCTGCGTTTTGGAGTAGAATACCTTACTTACGTCTTTGAGTTCGAGTATTTTCATTCTATTTGTTCCTTCGCAATTGTCTTGTTTTGTCTTTTTGACGGTCATATGCCTCAAACAAAAGTCGTTAGGCATTGTTCTTGTTTGGTACGCGGCAAAAGCTACTTTATTTTGTTCGCCACGCTGTTGTCCACGATAGTGTCGTAGTCCACGCGGCTGCTAAGCTCTCCCGCGTTTTCCATTATGTCCTGCATGCGGTTGAAGGCGTCGCGGCTTGTGACGGGCGTGGTCATCCACACGTCGAATTCCTTGTAGTTTTTGACGGCGGCGACAAGCAGATCCATCGTCGTACCCTCGAAGTAGGGCTCCACAAGCTTTGCTATTTCTTCCGGCGTGTGCGAAAGAGCGTAATCGGTGCCCTTCCACACGGCGCGCAAAAATTTCTCCACCTTGTCGGGGTGTTTTTCCAGATAGCTTGCCGTCACCGAGTAGCAGGTGTAGGGTATCTCGCCGCTGTCCATGCCGATTGCCGACACGATGTATCCGCGCCCTTCCTTTACGACTTGGCTTGCCGCCGGGTCGAACAGCGGCACAAAATCGCCCGTTCCGCCCGGAAACGCGGGACCCAACGCGCCGAACTCGATGGAGTAATCCATTGTGATATTTTTCCCGTCGGCGTACCCCTTGTTGTTGAGTACGTATTGCAGTATCATGGCAGGCGTGCCGCCCTTTCTGCCCATCAGCACCGTTTTGCCCTCAATGCCCTTGTAGTCGAAGTCGGGCATTTCGTCGCGCGCCACCAAAAAGCTTCCGTCTCGCTTGGTCAGTTGGGCGATCACGTGCGGGTAGTCCTTTTTGCCCTGCAAATACACGTAGATATTGGCTTCGCAGCCCATCAGACCTATATCCGCCTCGTTGGTAAGCAGCGCGGTCATCACGTTGTCGGCTCCGCTGCCGTTGGTCAATTCCACCGTCAGTCCCTCTTCTTCGAAGTATCCGAGCGCCATTGCCAGGTACTGCGGCGTGTAAAACAAACTGTGCGTCACCTCGTTGAGGCGAACGGTATTTTCATCGCGCGTACACGCGGCAAAGCCTATCGCGCAGGTTGCCACGAGCAGCAGCGAAAGTAGTACGGTTACTGTTTTTTTCAAATTTATATCCTCCATTGGTTGCATACTGCATACTATTTATTTCACAAAATTTTTGTTACTGCTCGCCGCCCCCTCCGCCCCGAATAATTCGTTTTATTTTAATAAAATAAAAGTAATTATTATCCTTATAAAGTAAGGCGAGCATAGTGATGCGAAGCCGAGCCGCAAGAAAACGTATTGACAATATTCAAAGAACGTATTATACTGATCGTGTCGATAAAAACGTTTTCACAGGAGAATTTATGAAAAAAATATATATTTTAGGCAGTCTAAACAGAGATTACGTGATCTCCGCTCCGTACATGCCCAAAGTCGGAGAAACTTTGATTGGCAGCGATTTCTTTACCAATTTCGGCGGAAAGGGGGCAAATCAAGCGGTCGCTTGTGCAAAGCTCGGCGGCAAGACGATTATGCTCGGCGCGGTGGGCGATGACGGCAGCAGTGCGGAAATGATCGACAATCTTGCCTCATTCGGAGTGGATATTTCTGCGATCAAAATCGTTCGCGATCGATCGGGCGGCGTTGCGCTCATAATTTTGGCTGAGGGCGACAATCGCATTGTTTTGGATCGTGGAGCCAACGTCTGTCTGACAGCGGCAGACGTGGACGCTTTTTTGAACGACGTCAGCCAAGGCGACATTTTTTTGACTCAGTTGGAAAACGACATAGATATTGTCGGTTATGCTCTCGGCATTGCAAAGCAAAAGGGCATGCTTACCATTCTCAATCCCGCGCCTGCCGACAAACGCATTTTACGATACCTAAACAGCGTGGATATTATCGTCCCCAACAAAAGCGAAAGTCAGCTGCTTACAGGCGAGGCGGACGTACTTCGTGCAAGCGCAATGCTCGGTGTTGCCGAGGTGATCACAACGCTTGGCGGCGACGGATATATGTATTGGTCGCATACAAAAAGCTTTGCGGGCGATTGTCCGAAGGTAGACGCGGTGGACACGACTGCGGCGGGCGACACGTTTTGCGGAGCGCTGGCGGTAGGTTTGTCGCAGGGGCAGCGTATCGAAAAGGCGTTGAGCTTTGCCGCAAGGTGCGCGTCGCTTGCATGTACGCGAAAGGGCGCGCAACAGTCGATACCCTCTTTGATGGAAGCGGAGCAGTGGAACGGCTGAAATTTTCTGTCGCTTTCTTTATCCAATAAAAAACGCATCTCCGAAGCCGCCTCTTGGGTCGAATTTCGGAGATGTATTTTTTCGGTAATATTGATTCTGTTTAAGTTGATTTTACTTGCGTCGCTCAGTCGTTTCTCGTTATCAACTGTTCGGGTATGCGGCAAAATTTCGGTTGTTCGGGCGGATTGAGTACTATATCGCAAATACTGTCCACCAATTGCGCGGTATTTTGCTTTATGGCGGAGATCCCGTAGCAATCAAACCAACTGTTGTCGTCGAAGGTGACCATTTTGAAGTCGTATTGCCCGTGAAGTTTCAAATCGATGAGCTGTTGACCCGTTTTTCCTATTCCTGCTATTATCCCGTCCGGTCGATACTTGTCTATGAGCGTTTTCAATTGCTCCGACACATAATCGGTGTAGGGATCGAAACTGACCGCAAATGTCACGACATTAGTCGCAATGTTTTGTATGCCCGCGCGTCTGCTGGGAATGATAGTGGTGGGATCGATGTATTTGTAAGGGGCGTCCAGCAACAATATCCTCTTGCAGCCTTGTGACGCAAGATGTTCGGCGGCAAGTCTTGCGCCCAACTCGTCATCATTGATCACCGTATGCAAGCCGTCGTAAGCTTTTACAAACAATTGTATCACGGTGATGTTGTTTTTTTGCGCAAGAGAAAACAAATTGTTGTCTCTTCGGGAGCTTGGAACAAACAATATAGCGGAAACCTTGTTGCTTATCAGATACCTTATATTTTTTTCTTCTTCGTGCGGATCGGACAAACTGTATGTTACCAATACGCGTATATCTTTGGACGTCAGCTGTTTGTTGATTTGCGCAACGACCTTGTAAAAGTAGTCGTTGGTGGATTCCGAAATGACTACTCCGATGGTTTTTTCCTGTTCTACCGATTTCAATCTTTGTGCATTGTAGCTTGCAATGTATCCAAGCTCTTCTACGGCGTCTTTTACGCGTTGACGCACATCGGGACTTATATATCCGACGTTACGCAAGGCTCTCGACGCCGTGCCTATGGATACTTTTGCTTTGGCGGCTACATCTTTGATGGAGGGCATGACCCGTTCGGCTCCTTTTTACTATGTTTGTAATATTGTAACATAAAGCTTCGGTTTTTACAAGGAAAAACAAAAAAATATGAAAACGTTTTTTTACCAAACCTATTGACAAACGATTTTTCTGTGTTACAATAGAATCAGAATTAAATGCAAAACGTTTATAACGTGATGTAAAAACGTTTTCACATTGTGTCGCAACAAAAGTATTACCCCAAAAAAACCGAAACAATAAAGGTTTAACACATTATGAAAAGGTTTTCATATTGCATTCGAGGAGATTTATGTTTTACAAGCCTAATGGAAAAGCCGTATGTGCAGACGTGATACCGTATTACGAAAACGGTCAATTCGTACTTTTCTATCTCAAAGACTACCGAGATACCGACAATTACGGAGAGGGCTGCGATTGGAATTTGTTGACTACGAGCGATCTGGTGCATTTTGTCGATCACGGCACCGTGCTGCAACGAGGCACGGAGGAAGAGCAGGATCTGTACGTATTTACGGGATGTTGTTACAAGCATTGCGGCAAGTACTACATTTTTTACACGGGGCACAACCCGCACAAGCGCGAACGCGGCTTGGCTGAGCAAAAAATTTTGCTGGCGACAAGCGACGATCTGCTGCATTGGCACAAGGAGAGGGATTTTTGTCTCTGTGCGCCCCGCAATTCGGAAATCCACGATTTTCGCGATCCCTTTGTGTACTATGACGACGCGCGCGGACAGTTTGCAATGCTTGTGGCGGCGAGAGAGCAAAACGACGCTCCCGCAAATTTCAAGGGCGTCACATTGGTGGCGTACAGCGACGATCTGTTGCATTGGAAATTTTCCGACAAACCGTTTTATTCTCCTCGTGCATATTTCGCGTTGGAGTGTCCCGATCTATTTCAAATGGGAGATTGGTGGTATCTTGTTTTTAGCGAGTTTACAGACAGATATATAACTACCTATCGAATGAGCAAAAGCCCCGACGGACCGTGGATCGCGCCCAAGGTAAACACCTTTGACGGACACGCATTTTATGCGGCAAAAAGTGTTTCCGACGGCAATCGACGCATTATGTTCGGCTGGAATCCCATCAAGTGCGACGAGCGCGACGACGGCATATGGCAATGGGGCGGCAGCATTGTTGCGCACCAGCTGGTGCAAGCCGAGGACGGCACATTGTATGTCAAGTGTCCGAACGAAATTTGCGAGGCATATTCACGGCAAAAGGATTTTGCTCTTACCGAGCAAATGGGAAGCGTTTTTCAAACGAATGACGGTTACGAGATCGGTGACAGCTGCGGTCGTAGCTTTGTTTTGTTCGAAGCAATGCCCGAAAGCTGCAAGATCCGTTTCGATTTTACTGCAAGCGACGATGTGGGCGACTTCGGATTGTTGCTCAACTGCAATTTTGCGGACAACACTTTTTACACCTTACGGTTCGAACCGATGTACAACAGAGCTTCTTTGGACAGATGGCCCAGATCGGATATCGCCAAACACACCTCCACGGATACGGAAAGATATTTTCCGATAACGGCAGGTGCCGAAAACAGCGTAACCGTGATCATCGACGGCAGCGTGATAGAGGTTTACATAAACGACAAGATCGCAATGGGAGGCAGAATGTTTGATTTCAAAGGTAAATGGGGATTGTATACCATGAATACCAAGGTCAAATTCAGCGACATTCGATTGTATGAGGAGGTGAAGCGTGAAAGTTAGATATATCGCGGTTGTCCTTTTAGTACTTGTAATGGTTTTAGCGTTAAGTGCCGCTTGCACTCCACAAGAAGATATGGGAAAAGATAAATACATTTCCAAAGCAGATTATTATTTTTCATTTGACGACGAGGGCGTCATTACCGAGTCCGTACACGACAGACGGTATGCCGTCAACTACGTGTTTGCCGACGCCAAGTACGCCTCCGATAAGAGCGTGCCGAGCGCAAAGGGCGTTCGGGGCAAGAGTATGCTTTTTGACGGATACAGCACCTATTCGGATACCGCGGTTGTCGGCTTTGACGATATGCTGACGGTAAGCGTATGGGTTGCGCCCCGCGCTTATGACACGCGCTTTGACCGCAAGCTGTTGGGCATCGTGTCTTGTTTGGACGAAAACGGCGGCTTCGAGCTTGGTATGTACAACTACGGCAGTTGGAGCTTTCGCGTCAAAACAAACAAAGGAACGTTCCAGATATGGAGTGAGGAGCAGATCGTGGATTTGTACCGATGGAACTATCTCACGGCGGTGTTCGACGGCAGTCAACGCAAGATGTACTTGTACAAAAACGGACAGCAGGTCGCGCAGAGCAACGTACTCGGCGACAAGCTCCTCGCCTCGCAATCCAAGCTGCGAATAGGCGCAATTGTAGAAGCGGGTACCAAAAACGACGTGTTTACCACCAACGTTTTCAGCGGGCTTATCGACGAATTGGAAATTTACTCATCGGCGCTATCCGACAAGACCATATCGGATACGTACGGCGAGTTGAGCAAGGATCTGACATTGGACGTCTACAAGGATCTGTGGCTCAAATCGGACATTCTTGCCGATGACAGATATGCGCCGCAGTATCATATGCGTACCTCGCAAAATTGGCAAAACGAGACATACGGCTTTTTCTACTACAACGGACTGTATCATGCTTTTTGTCAGCAAAACGCGCTTGCTCCCTATTATACGGACGGTCAGCGGTGGGGACATTTTGTCAGCGTAGATCTTGTGCATTGGGAGGAGCTTGTGCCGGCGCTGATCCCCGAAAACAATGCGATAGATTGCAGTATGGTGTTTTCGGGCGGAGCGACTTTGGACAAGCACGGAGATCCCGTTTTGTTCTACACGGGCGTCAATTATTCCGATCCGACGCATGTCAATATGATAACGTCCGCACGTCCCGCGGACAAGTCGGATATGTATCTGACCGAATGGAACAAATCGGGCAAGATAGAGGTCGAGCAAGGCAGTCTCAGCAATCGAAGCAATTTCCGCGATCCGTTTATTTACGTTGAGGACGGCGTGTACTATATGTTGATAGGCGCAACGGAAAACAGCACGGAAAACGGCGCGATCTATTGCTATAAGTGTACCGACGACGCTTTGTCCGATTGGAAGTACGTCGGCTTGACCTATTCCGGAGACAAATCGACATATCCCTACTTGGGAAATTGTTACGAATTGCCCAATTTGTTCAAGCTCACAAATGCGGACAAGACTATTACCAAATATATGCTGATGTTTTCTCCCATCAACGGCACCAACAACGGCGTGTATTATTTGTTGGGCAGCTTTGACAAGGCAACGGGTAAATTTGTGCCCGACAGAGATGAACCTTACCGTTACGATCTCGGACCCGTGTCGCAGGTGCTGTGTCCGAGCGGTTTTTACGACGCTCACACCGGGCGCAATCTGCTGATAACAATGAGCAGAACGGGCATGGATTCGCAGGAAATGCACGACAGCGGTTGGTGTACCGTAATGACGCTCATCAAGGAGATATCGCTCGACGACAACGGCATGCCGATTTTCCGTCCCATCGAGGAGTACGACTCTCTCGAAAAGGACGTCTTGTTGGATGTCACGGGCGCCTACGGAACAAGTCAGATCAACGCGCTTGCCTCCTCTGTCAAGGGGGATATGCTGAAAATCGAAGTAGAGGCAAGGTTGGATGACGACGCTCGATTAGACATCTACGTCAAGTACGATGCCGACGGAGCGGAACGGGTCGACGTCAGCTTTGACAAAAGCACCTCTATGCTGCACATCGATACGTCCAAAAGCAGTATTGCAATGCGCAACAACGGATCGGGCGGAGGCAGAGTCGAGGTGTCGGGAGACATTGTCAAATTTACCGTCTATGTCGACCGCGCAATGGTAGAGGCGTATCTGAATGACAAAAATCAAGTCACGGCATTCGGTTACAACAGCTCTCAAAGCGCCGACGGTCTGATGTTTTATTCCAACAAAAGCACAACGCAAATCGTAAGCTTAAAGGTTTACTCGCTTTCATCGTCGCACGGAAACGATGTCGACGCCTATTGGAACTAAGGAGGAGTTATGAAAAAATTATTGGGTATTTTGCTGGGTATATTGTTGATCGTTTCGACGGTCATCGGTTTGGCTGCTTGCAAGCCGAACAATGCCGACGAGCTTGTGTACGTCCATTCCTGGACGGAAGAAGGCTTGGGCGGACATTTCTATTCCGGCGCTTCGATGGGACCTGTTTCCTGGTACGTTGTGGAAGGCTTAGGAGACTTTTTGCGTACGGTAGACGAAGTGTATTACACGACGGCAGAGAGCATTTCTCACAGCGAGGACGGCACAAGCACCGTAAAGCTGCGCGGCGATGTCTATTGGCAGGGCACGGAGGAGCAATTTACGGCGCAGGACGTAGTTGCATTCTATTACCTCAACAACACGTCGCTTACAAAATATGCGACAAAGATAGAAGCGTCCGACAAACTCGACGTAAAAATTTATTGGAACAAAGAGTATCGGCTTGCGGACAAGATCAAAACTTTGTTGTTGGTCACAGACCGCGTGGCATGCGTTCCTTATTCGGTATTCAAAACCTTTGCGGATACGGCTATCTCCATCTATGACAATGCCGCGTCGGCAGCGTCGGAAGCGATGGCGACCTTCGGCAAGGAGTTGACTGCGGACGAATCGGCAGCGCTTGCCGACAACTACGGACGTTATCAAGCGTATGTCCCGGAGTATTTCCCCGCGACCGGACCTTACTGCATAGCCAACTACGACGCCAACGAGATGATACTTGTCAAAAACGAAAATTGGTACGACAAGGACAAGGTCGGCTTCGAGCGCATCAAGCTGATAAACAGCGTCGGCGACGCGTCCTTGTTTGCCAGCATGCTGATTTCCGGCGATATCGATCTGTGGTTGAACACTCCCGCCAAGCCCATAGTGGAAAGCATACTTTCCGCCAATAAGGACATTGTCTTTTACAAAGTACCTTCCCCCTATGCGCACGGCGCCAAGTTCAATATGCAAAAGCAAAGCACGTTGTGGACGCCCAAGGTACGCGAGGCATTTCAGTACATCTTCGATCGTGACGAAATACGTTCGCTTGCGTGCTACTATGCTCAGACGTCCTACACGACGATGACGGGAATGACGGATACAGACATGGCTACCTGGATGTCTGCGGGCGCGCACGGTCAGTTGGAGGAACAATTCACTTACAGCTACGATTGGAGCAAAGCGGAGCAACTGCTTACGGAAGCGGGTTGGCAACGTCGCAGCGGCAAATGGTATGACAACAGCGGCAAGCTTGTCGAGATAGTTATCGGATACGACGGCTCCAACACGGTACCGTCAACGGTGGCGGAGGCGGTGCAAGCTCAGCTTGTAAACTTCGGTATCACGGCAAGTCTCAAACGCGCCTCCGGTTATGCGGAGTTTTACGCCTTGGCAACGCAGGAAAACAGCCCGTATGACATGGTGTGCGACAACACTTCCTACAACGCTTCTTACAACTATCCTTCGGCATGCTTCAATGAGTTTTACAACTCCGGTATCGGCGCCACAGCCAATCTCAAATATTTGAAAGACGAGGTGCTGACGGGCTACAACGATCAACGCTTTACTCCCGCGGATTGCATTGACGCATTGCTGACCTATTCGGGCGAGCAGCTGACAAATGCCGTGGACAATTTGGTTTTGGGTATTGCGCGCCTCAATGTCGGTATCAATATGTTTCAGGAAAGCTCCGGCGGCTTGTACAATTCGTCAAAGATAGCGGGTTTGCCCTTCCCCGACAAGATCGCCGAAAATCACGACATTCAGTATGTGCCCGAAAACGGTTCCGAAGATCACATCGAGCTTCTGTACACGATTCTGTTTTACGACCACGGTGCGGCGCTGTACAACGGCAGATTGTATCCCGCAAGCAAAGCCTGATTCTGCAAGGAGCTGTCAATGAGCAATTTCGGACGAAAGCTCAAAGCTTTCTTTTACAAAACCAAATACTTTTGGACGAAGCTGTTGCTGACGTTGCTCACGATGTTGATAGTGACGGTGCTGTCCTTCGTATTGATAAAGAGTCTGCCCGGCGACGTAGTGCATCAATATGCGCTCAATTTGCAAAACACAATGAAGGTGCCCTACGAAGAGGCTTACGAAACGGCGACTCGTTTGCTCAACTACGATCCCGAACAAAACATCTTTTCGGCGTTTGTAAGCTATTTGGGCGGCTTGATGCGCGGCAATCTCGGTCAAAGCATGTTTTTGGAGGACGTGACCGCCAACACATTGATACGCGATTACCTTCCTTGGACATTGCTTGTGTCAAGTACTTCGCTGTTTTTGAGCTTTATCATCGGTACGGGCATGGGCGTGCGCATGGCGCGCAAGCGCAATGGCTTGACCGATACTATTATGACGGGCGCGATAACGGTCACAAGCTCCATTCCCGACTATTTGTTAGGCGTGATTTTGCTGATGTATCTCGGATCGGTGGCGGGAATTTTTCCCACCTACGGTGCGTACGATCTGTCCAGCAAGGGAAACTTTTGGCAGTTTCTTGCAAGCATATTGCATCATGCCGCCCTGCCGATATTCACATGCACCGTTGCGCAAATCGGCGGTTGGGCGCTTATGGCAAAGGGTTCGGCTGTATCGGTTTTGGGTGACGACTACGTCAATGCCGCGGTCATTCGCGGTTTGCCTCCGAGGCTTATCGACAGACGTTACCTCAAACGCAACGCGATGTTGCCGCTTATTACCTCGTTGGTGATCAATTTTGCCTATCTTTTCGGCGGCTCTGCGGTTATGGAAAGCGTATTTGCCTATCCGGGAATAGGCAGAGCATTCACGATCTATATCGGCAAACGCGACTACTTTGTGGTACAAGGATTGTTTGTGTTCCTGAGCTTTTTTATCATCATCGCCAATTTGCTTGCCGACACCGTTTGCGGCTTGCTCGATCCGCGTATAAGGGAGAGGTAGCGTAATGAAAGCAGCATTGAAAAAATTCGGCAAGGGACTCGCGACCTTCTTCAAGGGCTTGGGCAAAAGCGTCGCCACCTTTGCGTCGATGATCTACGGCAACAAAAAGGCATTTGCCGGCGCCATAATCCTGATGCTATTCGTGTTTTTGGCTTTGTTCGGCAGGTTGATCTTTCCTTACGACGAAACTACGTCGTTCAGTCAAATGTACCAATCCCCATCGGCAGAGCATATTCTCGGCACCGACGGTATGGGCAGAGATCTGTTCGATATGATCATTTACGGCACGAGAGACGTGATGTCGATTGCGTTTATGACGGCGCTTATGACCGTCGGCTTGGGCGCCGTGGTGGGCATTGTGGCAGGATATGCCGGCGGTTGGACGGACAAGGTGATCGGCGTTGTTCTCAATGTCGTGATGTCGCTGCCTACCTTCCCGATTTTGCTCATTATGTCCATGTTCATCACCATCAAGGACAACTTCACTCTGGCAGTGATATTGAGTATTTTCAGTTGGCCGGGGTTGGCGCGAGCGGTGCGGGCGCAGATCATTTCTCTCAAAGAGCGGGACTTTATACAGATTTGCAAGGTCATGGGGTTAAGCAAGGCTCACATCATATTTTCGGAACTGCTCCCCAACATAATGTCCTTTGTGGCAATCAACTTTATCAGCAGTATGAAAAATGCGATAACGGCAAGCGTGGGAATGATGACTTTGGGACTTGCGCTGTTCGAACCGACCAATTGGGGCGGAATCATCGTTAACGCGCGCAACAGCGGCGCCTTTGCAATACCGGCGGCACGATTGAGTATAATTGCTCCGATAGTAACCATTATGCTGTTCCAAATCGGTGCGATACTCTTCTCCAACGGCTTGGACGAGGCATTTAATCCAAGACTCAGGAAAAACTGATATGAACGACATTCTTGTATCTTTTGACAATGTAACCATAGATTACGTGATGAAAAAGCAAAGCCTCAGGGCGGTAAGGGACTTTTCGTTGGACATAGAAAAGGGCAAGATAACCGCCTTTGTGGGCGAAAGCGGCAGCGGCAAAACGACGGTCGTAAGCGCATTGCTGCAAGCTATATCTTCGCCGGGCAAGCTTACGCAAGGCAACGTTTATTTTTTCGACGGCGACAACAAAATAGACGTATCCGCTCTCAAAAACGAGCAGCTGCGCAAATTTCGCTGGTCAAAGGTTTCGATGGTATTTCAAGCCTCGCAAAGCACGCTCAACCCGCTGATGACGATCTACGATCAGTTTTACGAAACGGCGTATTACCACGATGCGATCGCCTCCAAGGAGAAATTCGACGAACGCTTAAACTATTTGTTCGATTTGGTAAAGCTGGATGCAAAGCGTGTGTTCAAGGCATATCCGCATCAGATGTCGGGCGGAATGAAGCAACGCGTTATGATAGCGTTTGCGTTGTTGCTCAACCCCGATCTGATCATATTGGACGAGCCTACGACGGCGTTGGACGTCATCACGCAAAAATACATTTTCAACCAATTGACGGACATAAACAAAAATCTCGGCAAAACGCTTATCCTGCTGACTCACGACATCGGCATTGTGGCAAAGGTCGCCGACAACATTGCGGTTATGTATGCGGGCAGCGTTATGGAGTATGCGGACGCCTACACGTTGTTCAAAGAGAAAAAACACCCGTATACGCGCGGCTTGATAGAGGCGACTCCGTCCATACTCAAATCGCCTGAGGAAATTCAGCCCATTGAGGGCAATCCTCCCGACATTCGCAATTTGCCTTCCGGTTGTCCCTTCCATCCGCGTTGCAAATATTGTATGGATATTTGCACGGAGCAGCGTCCGCCGTTACAAAAGATCGGCGACGAACACTACATCAGTTGTCATCTGTACGCGAACAATACGCAAAAACTATGAAAATTTTGGAAATAGAAAAACTGAATATGACCTTTTCTTCGCGAGGGCTTAACGGCGTGGAAAGGGTACACGTGCTTCGCGACGTCGATCTCGACATCGACGAGGGCGAGATCCTTGCAATAGTGGGCGAATCGGGTTGCGGCAAAACCACTTTGGGCAGACTTATCACGGGGTTGATCTCGCCCACGGGCGGAACGATCAAATTTTTGGGCAAAGATCTGTCCAAGACCTCCAATGCCGAAAAGAAGCTGTATCGCAAAAGCGTTCAATTTATTCAGCAGGACAGTTATGCCGCGCTCAATCCCGTAAAGACTATCTATCAATCGCTTTATGCGCCCATAAAGGCAAACAACAAAAAGCTTTCGCGCGAGGAAATAGACGCAATGATCGGAGACAACATGGAAATGGTGGGGTTGACGCCGGTAGAGCTGTATCTGAACAAATATCCTCATCAACTCAGCGGCGGACAGCGTCAAAGGGTACTCATCGCCAGAGTGCTGTCCCTTAAACCGAAGATCATCGTGGCGGACGAGCCGATATCGATGATCGACGTGTCGCTTAGACTTTCCATTCTCAAATTGCTTGCCTCGCTCAATCAAAAGCTTAACATAACCATCGTATACATCACCCACGATTTGTCCACCGTCAAATACGTTGTGGGCGAAGGACGCATGGCGGTAATGTATTTGGGAGAAATTGTGGAGTTCGGCAAGGCTAAGGATGTGATCGTTCACCCCAAGCATCCTTACACGCAGGCGTTGATTTTGTCCGTGCCCATTCCCGATCCCGTCATCGAACGCAGCAAACCGGAAGTTCGATTGAAAAGCATGGAAATACCGGATATTCGCAACAGAAGCGACGGCTGCGCATTTGCCGATAGGTGCCTGTATGCGGACGAAGAATGCAAAACCTGGAAATTGGCCAACACAAACAGCGATGAACATATCGTTTGCTGTAAAAATCTGAGGGAAGTCCCCTCATACGACGCGGGAGAAACAAATGAGTGAAGAAAAATTGATAATTTTGGATACCGACATCGGCGACGATACGGACGACGCTCTGGCGATGCTGTTGTTGCTCAAATTCGACAACGTTCGATTGCTGGGCGTAACTACGGTGTTCAAAAACACGCCGTTGAGGGCGCGTCTGGCCAAGCGTATATTGCAGCTTGCCGGGCGCGGCGATATACCCGTCTATGCAGGCTACGGCAAGCCGTATGTCGGGCAGCCGAAGTTGGACGACGGCTTTGTGCAGTACACTCCGGAAATCGACGGCGACAGCTGTCGTCCGAACAACATCGACGAACGAAACGGCGATGAAGCGGTGGATTTTATAATAGACAACGCCAAACGGTACGGCAAGGATCTCACCGTGTTGGCGATAGGTCCCTACACCAACATAGCCAAAGCTTACGAACGCGATCCGAAAGCTATGAGCGGCTGCAATACGGTTTGCATGGGCGGTTGCTTTTACGAGCAATTTGTGGAGTACAACGTCGCTATGGATCCCGAAGCGTGCGACATCCTTTTCAAGTCGGATATGTCGACAACGTTTATCGGAGCCGACGTGACCTGGCAAGCGCAGCTCAACGACGAGCAAACGCGCAAGGTGCTGTCGCTTCACAACGACGGACTTACGGGTTACTGTGCGGAGCTTGTGCGCTTGTGGAAAAGCAAATGTTGGTTCAATCCCGTTTTGCACGATCCTCTCGCGGCTTACTACGTCATCGACGACAGTATTTGTACCACCGAGCAGGTTTGGTCGGAGGTGGAGTTGAAGGGCGAGCATACTCGCGGACTCACGGTCAATATAGATCATTTCTTCAAATATTTGCAACACAAAACGCCTGGAAAAAAACGTATTCGGTGCGCCAAAACTGTCGATGCCGACAGATTTATAAGCATATTTTTGCACAAAACATTCGAAACTTAGCAGTCGCAAAGACTGTTTTAGTAAATTTTCTCAGGAGGAAACAACATGAAACGCACAATACAAATTGGCTTGATTTTGATCTTGTGCTTGTTGTTGGTGGCGAGCTTTGCCCTGTTGGCAGCTTGCGACAAGCAACCGGTTCTTCAATTGAAGAACGAAGACAACGTTGTTCGGCTTGATTTAGACGACGGCAGTATTCAAGTGGACATCGCGTCATTTTTCAAGGAAAAAATCAGCGACATTGACTACCGTGTTTCTACCGACGACGCGCAATTGACGCTTTCGGCGGTAGCGGACGGCAAGTTTACCATCAGTTCGCAAACAGCGGGCAGTTACACCGTTCACGTAGAGTGTACGAGTAAGGGTAACACGTTATTGGAATTTGACATTACGGTAAACGTTACGGGCAGTGATGTCGGCGTTACCGTCAAAAAAGCCACCGACAGTGTTTCGGTCGAGGAGATCATGTTCCCCGGTGCGACGACATATGTCCGTTACATAATCGATCCGTCCGCCTACTTCGATGCGGATGCGTCGATAACGTATTCGGCGGAATGTCTGGACGACGGCGTCGCTTTTACCGAGTCCGCGGGCAAGATCATTGCAGAGTGTACCGACTTCGGAGAAAAAAATATAACCTTGTATGCGCTCGAAGGCGATCAACGCGTTGCGTCGGCGGTTATTACGCTCGGTGTTCTCCCCAAGTATCCGACGCAATTGACTAACGGCGACTTCGAACACGGCGATTACTACGGCTGGCAGCTGACCGACGAGGAAAAAGAGGCATATTCCCTTTATACCAATTCCGTCGACATCTGGAACAACCCCAACAATTCAACGGGCACGCAGTTGTACGGATATGCCCAAGAGGCGTTTGCCGAAGCGGATTTCGTCTCCTCGCTGTTCAAAGCCGACGGCACGGGCGTCATCACCTGGAAAATGGGCGGCAACTGCACCGAGCAATTGCAGTTCAAGCTGATGATGTACGTTGAGGACGGCGACGACGTGGAGATAGCCAAATTCAACAATTGGTATTTCGG
>CANQCN010000007.1 GCA_947589685.1 uncultured Clostridia bacterium | reverse complement strand
GCCAAACTTGTTTCTTTTGCACCCCAACATTTGCCATTTGAGCCTACCGACCACAAGTCGCATCGGGTGTTCCACGCAAAACGGCTTCGCTTCGGGCTACGCCCTCGTTGCAGATTGTTTTGCGTTGGAACACCCTCGCTCCGGGTAGAACGTTGGAACACCCTCGCTCCGGGTAGAACAAGGTAGGGCATTGTTTGAAATTTAGTCGCACGCGCGGTCGGATAGACTTTCGCCGAGGTCTCCCATACCCTCGGCATCTCCGGGGTGGACCGCAATCTCGGCACAGGTCCGTGATTGCGGAATTTTGATGAAAACTATCCGTTTGACCTCTTCGTGTTTGGTCACACCCCAATATTTATTTTTGAACCTTTATTTTTTGCCGAAATTTTCGGATTTTGGCAAAAAGAGAAAAATATGACGGTAATTTCACTATTAAGTGTCCGTTCAACGGTGTACATAAAAAAATATTAAGAGTATAATATTTTATGTGCATAGGATATGATTATATATCCAAAATAACATCTAAGGAGAAAACATTATGAAGAAATTTGTCACATTGTTTTTGGCGCTGCTGACGGTAGCGGCTATGGTATTGTCCCTCGCCGCCTGCGACAAAAATGACGGCGTTGTTCCGGGCGACTACGACGACGTGGAGTTGGACACTCCCGAACAACAGGAAGAATTGGCGGATACGTTGGCGGCAAAGATCGTTGCAAACGTTCCCGATGACGTTGACGACGAGCAGGCGTTGTCTCAATGGCTGACAACGTTGGGCTTAAAGATAAGCAGCTCCCTCGATTTCAACGCCGATCTGGACGTAGACTATGAGGACGCCAAGATGGAATTTGACGGCAATTTGACCATGGAGCAAGGCTCTCTCATCAATTTTGCTTATTCCGAGAAGAACGGCATTTCCCTTACCGGCTCGGCAAGCGCCGAAGTAAAGGGAGGTTTTACGATTCCCGGCGTGTTGTTTGAATCTATGGGTCTGCCGAGCGATGCGACAGCCAAACTGCAAGAGTCTCTCAAAAACTTCAACTACGGTGCAAAAGCATATATCGACGGCGACGAGGCGTATCTTGACCTCAACGAGGGCTTTGTGAACCTTTTCGAAAGCTTGGGCATCGAGTTGTCAAGCGGCAAGATCAAAATGTCGTTGTCGGATATCGGCAACTTCTATCCTTCCGTGGGATTTGTCGGAGATGTCGAAGAACCCGTTGTCGACCGCGTCGAAATGCAAGCCGAGCTGTCGGCGAGTATCGCGGAGCTGCTCAACATACTGAAACAGTACAAGGTGGGCGTGGAAGTGTCCAAGACCAAAGGTTATACGCTGCGCCTCACCGTCAGCGAGCAGACCATTGACGCGATTTTGGCGGATAGAGACGTCGTTCCCGAAGAAGTAGCCGAGCTTATCAACAAGTCCGTCGCCTTCAAAGCTTGCCTTTTCGAGTTGTATATCTCCTTCGGCAAAGACGACAAGCTTGCCGAGATCTCTTGTCGCGCGGATTTTGACGCGAGCATAAACATCGAAAAGTCGCAGCAAATACCCGTATCGGTAAGCGGCAGCATCGGTATGAAAATGACGGAAAATGTGGTCATCACCGCAGACAAAGTCGTTTTGCCCGCCGATCTCGGCACTTACAGCGAGCTTGGGCTCTTCCAAAGCCCGGAGTATCCTTGGTATTGATAACCGACGTCCGATCGAACGCCTTCGCTTTGCGGAGGCGTTTTCAATACCCTTTTGCCCGTTTGCGCAATGGGCGAAATTGTTTTTGCTTTACTATTTTGCCGAGGTGGTGTACAATAGCCGTATGATCGAATTGAAACCGAACGAAACATTGGAAGATCTGCAATACGACGGCTTGCGCTTGATACAGTCGGCGTCGGAGTACCGTTTTACCACCGACGCGGTGCTGTTGGCAAACTTTTGCAAGGATATGCGCGGAAAGCTGTGCGTCGAGTTGGGCGCGGGAAGCGGCGTCATCAGCATTTTGCTCGCCCGCAAAAAGCACCCCAAGCATATCGTGGCGATAGAGATACAGCCGCAATTGTGCGATATGATGCAGCGCAGCGTAGATCTCAACGGTTTGAATGATGTGATAGAGGTGCGCAACGCCGATCTCAAAGACGCGGCGGGTATCGTGCGCGACGCCGACGCGGTGGTGTGCAATCCTCCCTATCGGCGCGTGGGCAGCGGAGAGCGGCAGCTAAGTCCCAACATCGCTCTTTGCCGACACGAGATCGCCGTTACCCTCGCCGACGTTGTTTCCGTCTCCGCCAAGATTCTCAACAACAAGGGCAGTCTGTATCTGGTCCATCAAGCGGACCGACTGTGCGAGATAGTTACCGAGTGCGCGCACAACTATCTTGCCGTCAAGGAAATATTGCCCGTGTGTCCCGCGCCCGACAAACAGCCCAATCTGGTGTTGATACGCGCGGTAAAGGGCGGCGCGGCGGATTGCAAGCTGCGTTCTCCGCTGTACATCGCGGACGAAAAGGGCAACTACACCGAGCAGACGCGCGTCTGGTACGGCACGGAAAAATAACAAAGGAGCGTCAAAACATATATTATGGTCTATTTTGTTGCTACTCCGATAGGCAACCTCGGCGAGATCACCTTTCGCGCGGTGGAAACGCTCAAAGGCGTATCGGCGATATTTTGCGAGGATACCCGTCACAGCAGGATCTTGCTTGACCGCTACGGCATATCCAAACCACTATACAGCTATCACAAGTTCAACGAAGCAAAGCAGTTGGAATTTGTGCTGTCCTTTTGCGAGCGGGGCGAGGACGTGGCTGTCATCAGCGACGCTGGCATGCCCTGCATAAACGATCCGGGCGGCGTGTTGATCGACGCCCTCAAAGAAAAAGGCTATCCTTACACGGTGATCAGCGGTCCGAGCGCATTTGTCAATGCCTTTGTTCTCAGCGGATACGAGCCGCCATTTACCTATTACGGATTTCTTCCCGACAAAAAGTCCGACAGAGACAAGCTGTTGGACGGCAGCGTTGGCACGGCGATATTTTACCTGTCCGTACACGACATCAAAGAAAATATGGCATATCTTTGTTCGCGTTTGGGCAATCGCAACTGCTGTCTCGTAAAAGAGCTTACCAAATCGCACGAGTCGGTGCGTTTTTGCCGCCTCGGCGACGAAATAGACGACGACCGCGGCGAGTTTGTGTTGGTGGTGGATCGCGGCGAAGCGGACAACCCTCTCTGCGCGCTGTCCGTCAGGGAGCATATCGATTACTACCTCAAAGACGGAATGAGCAAGTCGGAAGCGGTCAAAGCCGTGGCAAAAGACCGCAATGTTTCCAAAAACGAGATTTACAAGCAAACCTTGTAAAAACTTTTCCGCAAGCCGCGGCAAAAAAAATTTAGCAAAAAAAATAAAAACAATGCAATAAAACGCACGTTCTCCGCGTTTATATTGCGAAAAGAGGAATACGGAAGATGTCTACATATGTTTCGTCTCGTCGAAAATTGGACAACGCCTTGTACGGCGTGGCAAACGGCGAGGAAGGCGCGCTCAAAGCGCTTTACGATCTGAGCGCAAACGCCGTTTATGCTTACGCGCTTACCTTCACGGGCAATGTGTACGACGCGCAGGACGTGATGCAGGAAACTTTTATCAAAGCGTACGAAGCCGCTCCGAGCTATGTATCCGCGGGCAAGCCTATGAGTTGGATATTGCGTATAGCCAAAAACCTGTGCTACGACAAATTCAGACGTCAGTCGCGTTTTGTCGAGATCGCCGACGAACGGCTCAACGAGCAGCTTTCCGCTACCGACGCCGATCCGACGGACAGGCTGGTGATAATGAGCTGTCTCACCGAATTGGACGAGGACGAACGGAAAATAGTGGTTATGCACGCCGTAGGCGGCGTCAAGCATCGAGAGATCGCCGCAGAGTTGAACATTCCTCTCAACACCGTGCTTTCCAAATACAGGAGGGCGCTTGCGAAATTGCAGCAAATACTTAAAGGAGAACAGAAATGAACAAAAAACAAACGGAAAATAAAATAGCCGAAAGCTTCGCCGCGGCGAGACCGGACGTGTTCGACAACGTTGCGGCGCAGTGTCCCGATCGCGTTCCCGCAAAAACGCGCAAAAGCAATGTTACGGGTTGGAAATTTGCCACCTGCGCGCTTGCGCTGGTGCTTGTGATCGCGGTAGTGTTGGGCGGCGTCGGTTACTCGACTACCAAGGGCGCGCTCAACGATCTGCAAGCGAGTATCGGCGGCGGCAAGGTGACGGCAAGCGTAACGTTGGACGTCAATCCGAGCGTGGCGATACGTCTAAACGACAATATGCGCGTGGTTAGCGTGGACGCTTTGAATCTCGACGGCAAAAAGATAATCGGCAATATGGATTTCGGCGGCGCGCAGTTGGAGGTTACAGTCAACGCGCTCATAGGCAGTATGTTGCGCAACGGCAAGCTCAGCGAGGAAGCCAACTCCGTGTTGGTATCGGTGGAGTCGTCAAGTCAAAATATTTACGAAGAGCTGTCCAAGGCGGTTTCCGACCAGATAGCGGTGATATTGAACGAAAGCAATATCCAAGCGGGCGTGGTTTCGCAATGGCTTTCCGATACGAGCGACACGTCTTCTCTTGCGGAGCAGTACGGCATATCCGCGGGCAAGGCGCAGTTGATAAACAAGATAATGCAAAGCGCTCCCGCGGGCAAGTACACCGTAGAACAGTTGGTGAGTCTCAAAATCAACGATCTCAATCTCATTTTGGACGGGCTGGATATGCCGCAAGACGATCTTGTGCAAAACGGTTCCGCCAGCGACAGCAAGTATGCGGGACGTGACGCCGCGATAACGGCTGCGCTCGACATAGTAAAGGCGGGACTTACGCAAAACGACGTGCAGAGATTGACCTGCAAAATGGATTTCGACGACGGCAGAATGGTGTACGAGGTGGAGTTTGTCTACGATCAACGCGAATACGAGGTGGAGATAAACGCCGCAGACGGCACGGTGCTGAGCGTGGAGAGCGAAATGCAAAACGTCCGTCCCGATCAAACCGAGCTGGACGAAGAACAGATCAAGGACAAGGCGTTTAACGCCGCGGGCGTACCTTCGGCGGATCGAGACGCGATAGACGTAACGGTGAAGCGCGAGCGCGACGACGGCGTTACGGAATACGAATTGAAATTTTCCTACAACGGCAAGTACTACGAGTTCGAAATAGACGGTTACGGCAACGTGCGTTCCGCCTCGCAAAAAGAGATCGGCGGCGAATACAACTCGGAGCTTACGCGCGAGCAAATACAAAGCAAAATTCTCGAAGCCGTTGTCAAGGATCGGAGGTTTGCGTCCGTTACGCTATCGACGACCTACGAGTGGGAGATCGAAATGGACGTGGAACGCGGCAGGCAAGTGTACGAAGCGGAGTTCAAGTGGGGTCGGTACGAATTCGACTGCACGTTGGATGCGGCTTCGGGCAGCGTGACCTTCGAGGCGGAGATCGACGACTGAAACAGTAATTACAAAAAACGGGGCGCTATGAACCCCGTTTTTTTTGTAAAAGTGCGTCACGAAATTTGATTTTCGTGTTTTCGGCGTGGTAATATGGTATTGCGTGGCGGCGTGGGGACGCGCCGCGCGGGAAAGATCCGTGGGGGACTGTGTTTTTCCAATATTTACAAGGAGAAATACGTTTTATGGATTTTGCAACTTTTATGTCGCGCATACTCGACGACGTTGACCTCGCGTACTTCATTGCGTACGCAATAGCGACCTGCTTGCTCACTCAGTTGGTAAAAAAGCTCTTTCTCGACAAAGCAAAGGTAAACGTTCTGCACAAGTTCGATTGGGCGCCGTTGCTGCCCTTTATATTCGGGCTGGCGTTTGCGGCGGTGGACGTGTTCGCCGTTCAAAAAAAGGCGTTTGCTTTTTCGTCCGCGGTGCAGACCGTATTTGCCGCCCTGGCGATAGGCGCTTTGGCTTCGACGGGTTTTCGTTTCGTCAAGAGCTTGTCCGGGCAAAGCCTCGGCGATTTGATGAAGAACGACGTATTCGGCGTGTTTTACACTCAGCTGCTGTACTTCGGCAACATACGCAAACAGATCGCGGCAAAGGAGCTTACTCTCGATGATTTCATCGGCAAGGTCAAATTGCTCGCCTCCGACGCCGAAGCGATCTACAAGCGTGATGACAGCGTGGATGCAAAGCGCTGCGCCCTTGCCAAATTGCTCGGCGGCATAATCGACGAGGAAAGTATCGACACCTGTGTCAATGCGATAAACGAAGCGTTGGTAAGGATGTGCGCCGACAAATGACAAAATCGGCTGTCTTGCAAAAGACAGCCCCTTTTGCAAGCAAAACGCGCCGAAGCGTTTCGGCGCGTTTTTTTGACCCCATTGCTTGTTTTTTTTCGTTACAGATAGGCTTTCAGACTTTCCAATTTGCCCTCTTCGTAGCGAAGTATCTGCTTTTGAAGCAGCATGACGTCGGGATGAACGTCGGCGTTTTCGCGTATCATACGGTAAAGGTCGATTATGCCGTTCAGCGTTCCCTGCATCATTATTTTTGCAACGTGAGTGACGCTTTTGTCCGTCATCATTTTCGCTTTGATGCCCATATTAGCCATGGTTATCGCAAATTTCGGCGCTGGCGTCGGGTCGAAGTTGAGGTTTTCGCACATCTCGTCAAGCTGCTCTACGTAGTGATCGTACTGTTCCACTTGTTTGTGCAACGCCTTGGTCACTTCCTGCTTTTCCACAAAGGGCAGCAGCGTTTTGATACAGCTTTGCGCCATGGTGACGTTTTTGTACAAATCGCTCATTGCCTGACGCGTCTGTTCCACGTCGCAGTTGTTTTCCGTAACGGTCGGCTCTTCCGATTGCGGCTTTTTGGTTTTGGCGTCAGTCGTCGTCATCTTCGAAAGCCTCCTCCCAGCTGAGGTGCGCGTCCTCGATTTGCAGCCAATCGGGATCGAATGTGTCGAATAAACGGTTGCGACAGGTTTCGAAGTTGGCGTAATATTCGTGATTGTTCTGTCTGCTTTTTGCCATAGTTACCTCCTGTGTTTGGAGATAGTATGAGCGAAAGTTCGTTAAATATGTAGCGGTACGATTTTGGGCGTATCTTTCGGAAAAAACGGGGCAATGGTTGTTCTTTAACGAAAATTTTACTTATTCTTTACGTTTTCCCAAAAATTTTTTATCACCCGTTCGTAGCGCGCGTTGTCCCGCATATAGCTCAACCCGTGTCCCGCGTCGGGAAAGGTGTGCAGCTCGGCGTAGCCCTTGCAATGCTCGTACAGCATACGGCTCATATCGCAGGGCACGATGTCGTCGTCCTCGCCGTGAATGATCAGTATCGGAATATCGGTATTTTCCACCGCATGTAGCGCGCTTGCCGAATTTAGCCGAAATCCGCCGTAGATACGCGCGCCCAAACGTATAAAGGGCATTGCAAGGCGGGGAGAAATTCGCATTTTGCGGCACGTGTCGGCGATTATGTCCGACGGCACGGCATAGGGACTGTCGGCTATCACGCCTTTTACGTTGTCGGGCAAACCGAGTTCGCTTGCCATAAGCACCGTCGCCGCGCCCATGGAAACGCCTGCAAGCCATATTTCCGTTTCCCGTCCGAAGCGCTCCGAGGCGTATTTGATCCAGGACAAAACGTCGTGTCTTTCGCGTACGCCGAACGTGATGGTGCGGCCGCCGCTTTTGCCGTGCGCGCGCATATCCGCCAACAGAGTGTTGAAGCCGCATTTACGCGCCAATTTGTTGCCTCCGCAAAAATCGCGTATGGCGGTGCCCCGATAGCCGTGAAATTGTATTTGCAGCGGCGCGCCGTCGGCAACGTGATAGTAACGCGCAGCAAGCTTCACTCCGTCGTAAGAGTCGGTGTACACCTGTTCGTAGGGCACTTCTTCCATTTCCTTTATCAAAGCGTACATTTTTTCTTTGCCCTCGTCAAAGTGTTTGCCATCGGGCAAGCGGTAGTGGTCCTGCTTCTTGCGAGGATCTTGAAAAAACGCCTTTATATAGCACACAAGCGCCGCCGCAAGCGTAAACAGCAGCGCAAAAGCTACGATTCCCAATGAGATATAGAGCCAAATCATACAAATAATTTACTGTATATCCCCGCGTTTGTCAAGTCGAACGTCGCCGCGCCGTCGTGATTTTTGCCTCGCAGTCGGCAATATGTTTGACAACTTTTTCGCAAAATGGTATACTTACGAAAATTACAAATGTAAACTTGGCAAAATTTCATTATTCTGACGGAAAAACAAATGACTGAGGAAAATTGCGGAAACAGAAAAATGGCGCACAGCGACGAACGATTGGCGGGTTTGCGCCGACACAGCGAGGAAGTCAACAAGCTGGTGGTGGAAAGTCTGCAAGGCGCGCTGTTGCTGTTGATAGGTCAAAAACCTTACGAAAACATCACGGTCACCGAGCTTTGCCGCAAGGCGGGAGTGTCGCGCATGGCTTTTTACGGCAACTTTCAATGCAAGGACGACATCTTTCGCCGCATAGTCACCGATATTCACAGCGAACTGATACAAAAGGTGGGCAGTCCCTTTTGCAGGACCTTTTCCGCGTGTTGGTACGAGGATATGTTCCGTTTCGTGGAGGAGAAGTCCGACATTTTGGAACCCATATTTGCCGCGGGCTACCACGACAAATATTTGCAGATGGTCAATTCGACGGTATTGCGGCTGAGCGCCTTGTCTGATGAGGAAAAGTATTTGGCGTTGCTGTGGACGGGCGCGATAATCAACGCCACGGTGTATTGGCTCAAATGCGGAATGAAAGAGACTCCCGAACAAATGGCAAGCTATTGCGACAAGTGCTTTGTCGGCTTTATCCCTCGCGCCGAACGGTAGTTTCGCAAAAATAATTTAGACTTAATGCGTTGAAAGTGCCCTCTTTTGATTGACTTTTTATTTTGTTTAATGTAATATATATCTCAGCCGCATAAAAAGGGTTATTTTGTCAAGCGCCGAAACCGAGCGCCGCCTGATCGAAGGCGCGGCGGGAAAGGTCACCCTATTAGCGAGTCTTATCAGGAGGTTAATTATGTACGCAATCGTAAAAACGGGCGGAAAGCAGTACAAGGTGACGGAAGGTCTTGTTTTCGAAACGGAGCTTCTGGACGCCGAGGTCAATTCCGCAGTAGAGCTTGAAGTTGTGCTTGCGGCGGACGGCGACAAGGTCGTTATGGGCGCCGACGCGGCAAACTGCAAAGTTCTGGCAACGGTAGTAGAACACGGCAAGGGCAAGAAGATAAACATCTTCACCTACAAAGCCAAGAAGAATATCCGTCGCCGTCAAGGTCACAGACAGCCCTACACCAAGCTCAAAGTAGACAGTATCGCACTCGGCTGATGACGGATATTACAATCACACGCAAAAACAATTCCATTGTGGAAGTGACGGCAAGCGGACACACGGGCTACGGCGTAAGCGGCGAGGACATAGTGTGCGCGGGCGTATCCACCTTGATACAGTCGGCATTGCTGGGCTTGTTGCAGGTGGCGCAGATAAACGTCAAGTACAAGGTGGACGAGGAAAAAGGCTCGTTGAAGCTCACTCTCCCCGAAAAACTTACCGCGGCGGAGCGACACGACGCCGACGTGATCCTCAACACGATGTTGTGCGGTCTCAAAGACTTCTACACGGAATATTCCGACTTTATCAATTTGGAGGTAATTTGAAATGATGTTCATAAAGTTGCAGTTGTTTGCTCACAAAAAAGGTATGGGCAGCACCAAAAACGGTCGTGACAGCGAAAGCAAACGTTTGGGCGCAAAGCGTGCCGACGGTCAGTTTGCCAACGCGGGAAACATTCTTGTCAGACAACGCGGCACTCACTTCCACCCCGGCAACAACGTAGGTATCGGCAAGGACGACACCTTGTTCGCATTGATCGACGGCGTGGTCAAGTTTGAGCAGACCAAGACAAGAAGACAAGTTTCCGTCTATCCCGTTGCGGAGTAACGAAAACAAACCGACAAACGAGATTGCACACACGCAATCTCGTTTTTTTCAAGATCGCGCGGGCAGTTTTAGGCGGTGCGACGCGATCTACAACGGAAAATTTTACTTATGACAACAGATCTACCATTTGCATTCGATTACGACGGCGAGTATTTCGATGTCTGCGACACCTTGGAGTGCGGTCAGATATTCCGTTACCAAAAGCTGTCCGACGACCGTTACGCCGTACATTCGCGGGACAAATACGCCGAGCTTGTCACGGCAGACGGCAAGGTGAAAGCGTATACCGATGACGGCGATTACTTTTGGAAATTTTTCGACCTCGACGCCGACTACGCCGCGAAAGCAGCGCGCATAGGCGCTTTGTCTCCGATAATGCGCGCCGCAGCCGATTGCGGCAAGGGTATACGCATACTCAATCAAGACCTTACGGAGATGATTTTCAGCTTTATCATCTCCGCAAACAACAACATCAAGCGTATCAAACTCATCATCGAGCGCGTCTGCAACCGTCTTGGCGAGGACACCCCGTACGGCAAAGCGTTTCCGTCGACGGAGGCTATCGCGGCAAGCCCCGCGGAGCTTTTTGCACACCTGGGGGCGGGTTATCGCGACAAATATCTGGTGGCGACTGCGCAAAAGCTGCTTCACTACGATCTCGACGCGCTGCTTTCGATGGACACTCCGTCTGCGCGCAAGGAGCTGTTGACGTTTATGGGAGTGGGACCGAAGGTGGCGGATTGCATATTGCTGTTCGGTATGAGCCGCGGAGACGTTTTCCCCGTGGACACCTGGCTCAAAAAGGTGTATCACGCGTACTTCGAGCATGGTCACAAGGACAGTGAAATATCGACTTTTTTCTGCAATTTGTTCGGCGCGGACGCGGGACTTTGTCAACAATATTTGTTTTATTTTCAACGAAAGTATAGACAAAACGCCCCGAATACTGTACAATAAAAAGTAACCATTGGAGGATATAACAATGCTTCGAGACAGAAATATCGCCTTTTTTATCGACGTGGACAACGTGGGGCTTACCAGCGAAAACTACGCCAACGTTATGGAACAGTTGGAGAGCATGGGCAACATTCTTTTCGGCAAGATCTACGGCGCGGGCGAGCGTAAACACAAGGAGATTTTTGCGGACGCTACGCTTCGCGGTTATCGCGTGGAGCGCACTATGCGCGTAAAACGTCGCGGCAGAAAGGAATTCGATCCGCGCATTTACGTGGACGTGGTGGACGCAGTTGCGCGTACTCCCGCCATAGACGCGGTGTGCGTCATTGCGCAGCCGACCGATCTTGTGTATCTGTACAGTTATCTGCGCGGTCGCGGTATCAAGGTTATCGCACTTGACAACGCCGACGACGCAAGCTGCGCGTTTATCGACGAAGTGATAGATCTCGGCATTGTTTACGAACTCAAACTGCCTCATATCCCCGAAAGACCCGCCGCGGCGACGGAAGCCGCGCCCGTTCCCGAAAACGGCGACTCCGATTTGAAACATACGGACGAGCTTTTGAAGGTCATCGAGAGCTTGCGTTCTTCCGCGCAGGAGGAAGCCGACGGCGCGGAGACCCCGACGGAGACTGCCGCGGACGTTTCCGAACAGTTCGAAGCGGAGCCATCCGACGAGCCGACCGAAGAGGAACGTCAAGCAAGCATCGTTGACGAAACGAGATCGCTTCTCGAACGGATAAAGGAAATGAGCGGATCCGACCCCGAAGCGGAGCAACAGATCGAGCCGCAGACGACGGAGGACGCTGCGCCCGCAGCGGAGCAGACTGCGGAGCAACCGTCCGCCGCATCCGAGCCGACCGCTACGGAGATAACCTCCGAGCAAGCCGAGCAGATAGGTCAATCTGCGCCTCGCGCGCCCGTTGCGGGAGCCAACGACAGCGACCTCATCAAGCGGATAGAGGCTATTCGCAACAACAGCAAGGGCGATGATGAAGATTTCATCGAGGAGATACGCAAATTGTTGGACGGTCTCGAATAAGGCACGACAAAATAAAAATCAACAAAAAACGACTTCGCGCAGAAGCCGTTTTTTTCGTATATTTGTTTCCTCGCGCTGTTTTTCGCGTTCTTTTACCTCGTTGTTTTGCGCTTTCGATTGCGTTTGCTTTTTTACGGGCGACGCCGCCGCCAAGCTTCATCTTCGCTCCGATAGGGGCATTTTGTGCCCACATCGTATAACGGTGGCGCAATGTCGGCACAATTCAAACTCAACGAAGTGTTTGCCGAGAGGCAGCGCATTACGCCCGCTTTGCGTTGATAATAATTAAATTATACAGTAAACCCTATACTTGACAACAGAGCGTAAAAGTGATACTATTTTTCCATAATGGATAAATATGTCCGCAAGGAGACTTTTATGAAAATAAGACCCTATCAAAAAAAAGATTTTCGGTATGTGCAGGATATTTGCATGGCAAATTCCAAATACGCCGAAGAGGATACGCCGCTCAATCGCGCGGCGCAATGCGCGATGTATTGCGATTACTATCTCGACTGTCAGTCCGATTACTGTTTTGTGGCGGTAGACGACCAGGATATTCCCGTGGGATACATTCTCAGCGCGGCGGATCTTGACGACTATCAGGATCGTATGCAAGAGCTGTATTTGCCCCTTGTCCGCAAGGTTTCCGGCGGAGACTATTTTCGTTTCGTTGCTGAAACGCGCGTGTGCGAGCGTTACGTGCGGCAAGGTTACACGGCGCACTTGTATTTGGGCGTGATTAAGGACCTTCCGCAGGAGGGGCTGGACGAGCTGTTGCTGACCACGTTGGAAAACAAGCTTAAAGAAATGTTCGTCGAGGGGCTTTACGTCATTGTCGGGCAAAAAGACAAAGAAACGCGCGCCTTTTACGAAAAAATGGGTTACGAGGACATCGACTATCTTACGGGAGCCGTTGTCTACGGCAAAAAGCTTTTTTCCGAAGACGACGAGTAGGGCGATATGACATTTTCTCCAATGAACGAGCGGGACGCGCTGTTGTTAAACGCGCTTACCCTTGCCTATATTGGCGACGCGGTGCAAAGTCTGTATGTGCGACGGAGGTTGGCTGTCGCAATGGACGTCAAGCCCCACGTACTGCACACGCTTGCGTCCGAGCGGGTAAAGGCTTCGGCGCAGGCGGCTCTTGCGGAAAAGTGGACGGAGCGTTTTACGGAGACGGAGCTTGACGTTTACCGCCGCGGTCGCAACGGCAGTCCGCATCACAAAGCCAAAAATCAATCCGCCGCCGATTACCGCAAGGCAACGGGGTTGGAGGCGGTCCTCGGCTATTTGTATCTTACGGGACAGCAGGAAAGACTGCAACAAATTTTGGATACCGATTTATGAAAATAGCAGGCAAAAACAGCGTCTCGGAGGCGCTCAGATCGAACGTCGTTACCGTCAACACGCTCTTTTGCGAAAAGGGCAAAAGGGACGAAATAACGTCTCTCGCCGCAAGCAACGGAGTAAAGATCTCGTACGTGGACAAGGTCGTTTTGGACAAGATGTGCCCCGGACAAAAACATCAAGGGTACGTCGCCGAGGTGACGGACTTTCAATATTGCGATACGGAGGATATCCTTTCCGCAAGCGAGAGTCCGCTTATCGTGGTGCTGGACGGCATAAACGATCCGCACAACTTCGGCAGTATCATACGCGTGTGCGAATGTGCTGGCGCCGACGGTATAATCATCGGCAAAAACCGTCAGGTAGCCGTCAACGACACCGTAGTGCGCGTTTCGGCGGGAGCCGCGTCTCATATGCGCATAGCGCGCGTGGGCAACGTCAACAACGCGATCAAACAGTTGCAGCAAGCGGGCGTGTGGGTCTACGCGTTGGATATGGACGGGCAGGAGATCACCTCCCTGGATATGACGGGTCCCGTCGCCATCGTCGTTGGCGGCGAGGGAGACGGCATATCCCGACTTACAAAGAAGTGCTGCGACCAAGTAGCGTCGCTCAAACTCAAAGGCAAGGTCAATTCGCTCAACGCGTCGGTCGCTTGCGGAATTGCCCTTTACGAAGCGGTAAGACAGAGAGGTTAGGCTTGGACAGATTACTTGCAGACGCCAAAAAAGGCGACGAACAGGCGATAGAACAGTTGGTTTCCGACTACAAGGGGCTTGTCCGTTCGCTGTCCAACAAATTTTATCTGGTGGGCGGCGACAAGGACGATCTTTTGCAGGAAGGTATGTTGGGGGTATTTTACGCCATCAACAAGTACGATGAGGAAAAGGGCTCTTTTCCCGCTTTTGTGCAGCTGTGCGTATTCAGACAGCTTGTTGCCGTCGTCAAACGCGACAATGCCGTAAAGCAAAAGGCGCTCAACAACTACGTCGATCTGGACATGGTCGCGCACATCGCCGACGGGGAGGACAATCCCCTCGAAAAGCTTATCGAAAAGGAAAACTTCGAGCGCGTACTCAAAGCGGCGGAGCAAAATCTTTCGCCCACCGAGCGTCGGGTGCTGGCGCTGTTTGCAGACGGGTACAGCTACGACTATATCGCGGCGAAGCTGGGCAAGAGCCACAAGTCCGTGGACGGAGCTTTGCAGCGCGCCCGAAAAAAACTTTTAGAACACATCGATTGACAAAGGAGTGCATCGCAAATGAGCTATGTAGCGCTGTATCGCAAATACCGCCCTCAAACCTTCGATCAGGTGATAGGGCAGGATCACATCATAACCACGCTGCGAAATCAGATATTGCAAAACAAGGTGTCGCACGCCTATCTGTTTTGCGGAACGCGCGGCACGGGCAAGACCAGCACGGCAAAGATATTCGCGCGCGCCGTCAACTGTCCGCACGCCTTGGAACACAACGGCAATCCCTGCGGCGAGTGCGAAGTGTGTCGGACGGTAGGCAACGCCAATCTCGACATAATAGAGATGGACGCAGCCAGCAACAACGGCGTGGACTATGCCCGCGACATTCGCGAAAAGGTGCAGTATCCCCCCGTAAACGGTCGTTACAAGGTGTACATCATCGACGAAGTCCATATGCTTTCCGTGGGAGCGTTCAACGCCCTGCTCAAAACGTTGGAAGAACCGCCCGAACACGCGTTGTTCATTTTGTGTACGACCGAGGTGCACAAGATCCCCGCGACTATTCTGTCTCGCTGCATGCGCTTCGATTTTAGGTTGGTGCCTACGAATATGCTTGCCGAACACATCGCGCATATCTACGACGCCGAGGGCAAAAAATATTCCAAAGAAGCCGTCGCGGCTATCGCTCAGGCGGGCGAGGGCAGCGTTCGCGACGCGGTCTCCATTGCGGACAGGTGCTATTCGGTATCGTCGGGCAAGCTGGAATACGACGACGTGTTGGGCGTGTTGGGGGTATCCTCCAAAAGCAGTATCGTCGCGCTTGCCAAAGCGATATTGACCAATTCTCCCGCGGAGATACTCACCGAGACTGACAGGCTCGTATCCGAGGGCAAGGACGTTTCGCGACTTAACAAGGATCTGTCGCTGTATATGCGCGATCTGCTCACGGCAAAGGTATGCGACGACGCCAACGCTTTGCTGATGTTGCCGCAGGACGTATACGAGCGTCTCAAAGAGTTGTCGGACGGCGTTTCCGTAAAAAAATTGCTTTACGCCATCGACCGTTTTACGGGTGCGGAAGCGGGATTGAAATACGCCCTTTCGCCCTTGATGTTGTTCGAAGCGACCGCCTTGAAGGTGGCTTGTTCGAGCGGCGAGACGGACTACGACGGCTTGGATATGCGCTTGAAGCGTCTGGAACAGTTGCCGCAAAATCTTGTGGGAGAAAATCGCACGTTGTTCGTTGTGGACAAGCGCGATCCGAGATCCGTCTGGCGCGGCGTAAAGTTGGAGCTGGACAAGCTGCAAGAGCCGTTGCTTTCCGGCGTTTGGGGCGACGTCAAGGTGAGCTTTGACGAACGGCGCAATTTCGTGCTGACCTGTTCGGAGGGCGCGTATTGGCTTATAGAAAAGCAGTACAAGCAAATTTTGCGCGAGCAAGTGTCCAAATTCGTGGACGGAGAGCTTGTTGTGGAAAGGGACGGCGCTCCGACGGACAGCGACATAGACAAACAGCTCGGCGAGCTGGGCAAAAACGTCAAATTCGACTGATACAAAAATATTTTTTAGGAGAAAACTATGGGAAACAAATACGGTTACAACGGCGCGGGCGGCGGCGGACACGGCGGTTTCGGCGGCAACAATATGCAAAGCCTGATGAAGCAAGCTCAGCAAATGCAGCAAAAGCTGCAAGAAGCTCAGCAAGAGTTGGAAGAATTGCAAGTCACGGGCACTGCCGCGGGCGGACTTGTGGAAGTGACCGCCAACGGCAAAAAGACGGTCCTTTCCGTCAAGGTACAGCCACAGGCTTGCGATCCCGACGACGTGGAAATGTTGGAGGATCTGATCCTCGCCGCCATCAACGACGCTTATCAAAAGGCGCAGGCAGAGGAGGACCGCATAATGGCTCCTTTCGGCGCGATGAAAGGAATGTTCTGATATGCCGAGCTACGTCGAACCTATCGAAAAATTGATAAGGCAGTTTTCGCGTCTGCCGGGGGTCGGTTCCAAAACGGCTCAACGCTACGCGCTGACCGTGCTTGCTATGTCCGATGAGGACGCGCAAGCCTTTGCCGACGCCGTTACGGAGGCAAAGAGCAAGGTGCGCGTGTGTTCGGTATGCGGCAACTACACCGACTCGGACCCTTGTCATATCTGCACGACACGCGACCGCAGCACGATATGCGTGGTGCAGGAAGCAAAGGACGTGATAGCGATAGAGCGCCTCGGAGAATACAAGGGCGTGTACCACGTGCTTGGCGGCGTACTCAATCCGTTGAAAGGGATAGGTCGGGACGACATTCGCCTTGCGGAGCTGTTCAAGCGGCTGACGGGGGACGTCAAAGAAGTAATCCTCGCCACCGATACGTCCGCAGAGGGCGAAGCCACGGCAACCTATATCGCCCGTTTCGTCAAGCAGTACGGCATAAAGGTCACTCGTCTTGCGCAGGGTATTTCCATCGGAAGCGAGCTTCAATATGCCGACGAGGTCACCTTGTCGCGCGCGTTTATCAACAGAAAGGAAGTTTGACGGCGCTTTGTCGTTTTCGGCGGGGCGAGGCACTGCTATGCGAAAAATTCGCTTCGCGGCAACGCTAAACCGATCGCGGCATACCCGTCGAATATTCTTTACCGTCGATAAACACAGCCGAATTTGCGCTTGCGCGCGTTCGGCAAAAGCGTTAAGCCGAGATATTGTATGAGATTAGACAAATTTTTGAAAGTTTCGAGAATACTCAAACGTCGCACCGTCGCGCAAGAGGCTTGCAGCGCAGGCAAGGTGGACGTCAACGGACGTCCCGCCAAACCGGGCTGTCAACTGAAAGTCGGCGACCTCGTCGTCGTGCATTTTGCGGGCGGCGCGCTTACTTTTCGCGTAAAAATGCTCAAAGAAACCGTCAAAAAGGACGAAGCCGACGAAATGTACGAGATGATCACCGATCTATGAGATATGCGATAATCGTCGCCGCGGGCGGATCCGTCCGTTACGGCGGCACAACCAACAAATTGGACGAGCAGTTGCTCGGCAAGAGCGTTTTGCAGCACAGCGTCGACGTTTTGTCCTCGGTGGTCGACGTTACGGTCGTGGTGGGACGGCACGCGGAGGGCGCTCTTTATGCCGAGGGAGGCGCTACGCGTTTTCTCTCAGTGTACAACGGCTTGAAAGCGTTGCCCGAAAACGCTCTCGGTACGGTCGCGATACACGACGGCGCGCGTCCGTTTATCACGCGCGCTTTTGCCGAAAGACTTTTTGCCGAGGCGGAGCGGTACGGCTCTGCCGTGCCCCGTCTTTTTGTCACCGACACCGTCTATCGCCGTGACGGAGACAAGGACGTGCCCGTGGATCGCGATTCCATTTTTACTGTGCAGACCCCGCAGGCGTTCGACATTCAAAAGCTGCGCGCCGCCTTTGACGGGGCGTTTGTGCGCGGTTTCGAGGGCAACGGCTACACCGACGAAAGCACGCTTTTTTCGGAGGGCGGAAACAAGCCGCATTTTACCGACGGCTTGCGTTCCAACGTCAAGCTCACTTACTTGGGAGATCTGCCCGATTTCCGCGTGGGCAACGGCTTTGACGTACATCCCTTTGCGGAGGGCGACGGAGTTGTTCTCGGCGGGGTAAAGATACCCTTTGACAAAAAGCTCCAAGGTCATTCGGACGCGGACGCTTTGTGCCACGCCGTTTGCGACGCGATCCTTTCGGCAAGCGGCAACAAAGACATCGGTCATCGCTTTCCCGACGACGATCCCGCGTACGAGGGCGCGGACAGCGCGCTTTTGCTTGCCGACTGCGTTTCCGTTGCGGAGTCCTGCGGCTACGAGGTGGTCAACGTTTCGGCGACGGTCATTTGTCAAGCTCCGAAAATCGCGCCCCATATCGACGCGATGAAAGCGCGGCTTGCTCGGATATGCAAGGTCGCTCCGAGTTGCATTGCGATATCCGCAACAACTACCGAACGTCTCGGCGCGCTCGGCAACGGCGACGGAATAGCCGTCGAGGCTTGCGCGTTGCTTCGTTCCCGCGTATAGCGTTTTTCGGGCAGTGCGCGTTGTTTACGACAACGCGGTCGTCATTTTCCCGAATACTTTTCCAACATATTTTTGAGAGTTTCGAGATGCAGCTGTTCATCCAGAATTATTCTTTGGATGACGGCTGCAACTTTTTCGTTTTTAAGTTCGAACAGCATTTTTTTGTAATCTGCGATCGCGTTCATTTCGCCTTGAATGTCGTCCATCAACATTTTCGTGGGCGAGGTCGCTTGCGACACGAGCGAGGTGTTGAAGTACGCGCAGGAATTGGGAAATTGCACATAGCGCGGCGATGTGCCGAGTTTAAGCATGGCGCTGCCCAATATATCCACGTGCTTCATTTCGGCAAGTGCGATAGACATCAATGTTTCCGCGGAGTCCTTGTCCGTCAAGCCGAAGTAAAATCGGTGATAAATGTATTGCAAAACGGCGGCGACTTCGCCCCTCGTCGTGGCGTAGCCGAAGGAAATTATGTTGCCGCTCCTTGCGTCTGCGGAAAGATCCGCTATGTCGGGGTAGGGTAGGTCGAGTACAAGTGGTTTCATTGTCGTCTCCAAGTACAATGTATGTCGCAATTGAGTTATGTGACAAAGCAAAAACAAATTTCATATAGTGTTGATATGACGCTGTCCGTAACTATCATTGTGCGAAACGAAGAAAAAAATCTTATGAGACTTTTGCCCATGCTCGGCTTTGCCGACGAGGTCGTGGTGGTGGACACGGGCTCCGACGACAAAACGCGCGAGGTGGCTGCGTCTCACGGAGCCAAGCTGTTTTGTTTCGATTGGACGGACGACTTTTCCGCCGCGCGCAACTATGCGATAGCGCATGCCGAGGGCGATTTCGTTATGTGGTTGGACGCCGACGACGTTTTGCCCGAAAAAACGCAAAAAATGCTAATGGGGTGGAAAAATTCCTCTCCCAAAGCGGATTTTTACTATATGCGTTATCTTATGGACGGCGAATTTCCCTTTTGGTTTTGGCGCGAGCGAGTGGTGCGGCGCACGGACAAATGCCGATTTCGCGGCTTTATCCACGAGGCTATTTCTCCTTTCGGCAGGACGGAGTATCTGGACTGCGACATCGAGCATCGTCCCTCGGCAACGCACGCCGAGCGCAATCTCGGCATATATCGCAAAGCCATTGCCGCGGGCAAGCGATTGGGACTGCGCGACAGATATTACTATGCGCGCACTCTTTTAGACAACGGACTGACCGAGCAAGCCGAGCCGATATTGCGAAAATTCGCTTCCGACCGTCGTGCAAATACCTTCGACAGGGCGGAAGCGCTCAAAATCCTTGCAAAACTCAGCCTTTCCCGACACGATCACGCCTCCGCGCTGCGCTTTTTGAGCCGTTTTGTGCGTTTGCTTCCTCCCGACGGCGAAGCGTGCTGTCTGTTCGGTCAGACGTATTTCGAGCGGGAGCTTTGGTCCGCCGCGGCGGAGTGGTACCGCATGGCGCTTGTCGATCACGCCGCAAGCGGTTTCGTCAACGAGTATTTCAACGGTTTTTTGCCCGACGTGCAGCTGTCGGTGTGCCTTTTTCGAATGGGCTGTCTTGCCGAGGCGCGGGCTTTTCACAACGCGGCAAAACGCATTGCGCCTTTGCATCCGACGGTGATCGCAAACGAACCGTTTTTCCGATAAAATAAACCTATATCGTTATAAATTTTAGCAATAAACACAAATCTTCGTTTCCGCTTGACACGCTTGACATAAAAAACTATAATTGTAAAGGACAAAGTTGCGCCAAAGACGCGCGGCTATCTAATTCAATACAAGGAGCAAACACAGATGAACAAAAAAAGCATCAAAGACGTAAACGTCAAAGGCAAAAAATGTTTGGTACGCGTTGATTTCAACGTACCTATGAAGGACGGCGTCATCACCGACGAAAACCGTATTCAAGGCGCGTTGCCCACCATCAAGTATCTGTTGGATCATGGCGCAAAGGTCATACTTTGCTCGCATTTGGGCAAACCCCACAACATTTTTACGCCCGGCTTCAAGCTCAACAAAAAGGAAAAGGCGGCTCTCGAAGCTCTGCCGGAGGCGGAACGTCCCGCCGCAAAGGAAGAGATGATAGCAAAGGCGCTCAAAGGCGACGCAAAGAAATTTACGCTCAGACCCGTAGCGGACAGACTCAATCAGTTGCTTGACGGCAAGGTAACATTCGCCACCGACATAGTGGGCGAGGACGCGCAGGCAAAGGTCGCCGCTTTGAAACCGGGCGAAGCGGTGCTGTTGGAAAACACCCGTTTCGACGCGGGCGAAGAGGCTCGCGACGAGGAATTTTGCAAAAAGCTTGCGCAGTTTGCCGACATTTACGTCAATGACGCTTTCGGAACGGCTCACCGTTCGCACGCAAGCACGGCGGCTATCGTGGAGTACGGCTTTGTAAAGGACGCTGTTTGCGGCTTCCTTATCGAAAAAGAGCTGTCAGTAATGGCGGACGCTTTGGAGCATCCCGTTCATCCGTTTGTCGCCATTCTCGGCGGAGCCAAGGTAAGCGACAAGCTCAACGTTATCAACAATCTGCTCGGCAAATGCGACACGCTCATCATCGGCGGCGGCATGGCTTACACCTTCCTCAAAGCGCAGGGCTATGAGATAGGCAAATCTCTGTTGGACGAAGAAAAGCTCGATTACTGCCGCGAGATGTTGGCAAAAGCCAAGGCGGAGGGCAAACGTATCGTCTTGCCCGTAGACGCAGTGACTATCCCCGAATTTCCCAACCCCATCGACGCTCCCGTGGAAACGGAGATCGTGGACGCGGAGCATATCCCCGCGGATCGCGAGGGCGCGGACATCGGCCCCAAGAGCTGCGAGCTGTTTGCAAGCATAATCAAAGAAGCCAAGACGGTCATATGGAACGGTCCTATGGGCGTGTTTGAAAATCCCATCCTCGCGCAAGGCACCAATTCCGTCGCAAAGGCGATGGCGGAGAGCAACGCCACGACCATCATCGGCGGAGGCGACAGCGCCGCGGCGGTAACTCAACTCGGCTATGCGGACAAAATGACGCACGTATCCACGGGCGGCGGAGCCAGCCTGGAATTGTTCGAAGGCAAGGTCCTTCCCGGCATCGCCTGCCTCAACGAGAGATAATATGAAAAACGCACTCGAAGAATATCTTGACAGAGAAATATCCGTGTACACCCACGGCAGCGACTGTTATTCCGCCGGTATATTGCGCCAAGTGACGGACAGCGTGCTTGTGTTGGAAATCAATATGCGCCGCTGCGTCAAAAGCGTAATAATTCCTCTCTGCCAGATCGTCAAGGTGGTGGCGATCAAAGACCAAAATATGAAATTTTGACGGAGTACTATGAAAAACAAAATCATTGCGGGAAATTGGAAAATGAACAAAACGCGCGCGGAGGCCGCCGCCCTTATCGAAGAGCTGCTGCCCCTCGTTGCGGATACGCCCAACACGGTGATCATCTGTGTGCCCTTTACCGACCTCGATACGGCGCTGAGCCTCACCGCGGGCAGCAACATACGCGTCGGCGCGCAAAATTGCCATTGGAAGGAATCGGGGGCTTATACGGGAGAGATCGCGCCCTCTATGCTCAAAGAAATGGGCGTAGAGTACGTCGTGATAGGTCACAGCGAAAGGCGCACCTATTTCGGCGAGACGGACGCTACCGTGCTTGCCCGTACCAAGGCTGCGCTTGCCGCGGGGCTCAGACCCATCGTGTGCATAGGCGAAACGCTTGCCGAGCGTCAAAGCGGAAGAATGGAAGAGGTCCTCACCCGTCAGGTGCAAGAGGGCTTCAAGGACGTCACCCCCGACGAGCTTAAAAATATCGTCGTCGCTTACGAGCCCGTTTGGGCGATAGGCACGGGAGTGACCGCCACCGACGAACAGGCAAACGACGCCATCAAGTTCGTGCGCGGAGTATTTGCCGACAAATTCGGCGGCAAGGCGGCGGAAGAGCTGTACATTCAATACGGCGGCAGCATGAACGACGCAAACGCGGCGGGATTGCTTTCGATGTCCGATGTGGACGGCGGTCTTATCGGCGGAGCCAGCCTCGTCGCAAAGAAATTTGCCGCGATAGTTCACGCTCACGAATAAAACAATAAATATCGACGGCTGCGCGTTTGCAGCCGTCATATCTGCGTGATCGTCACGCAAAGGAAGCAAATTTATGGAAAACAAACGTATAACCGCTCTTATCATAATGGACGGCTACGGTCTGTCCGCGGAAGAAAAGGGCAACGCGGTAGGCGTCGAGTGTTCGCCTTACGTCCGTTATCTTATGCACACCTATCCCACAACGACGTTGAAAGCCAGCGGATTGGCTGTCGGCTTGCCCGAAGGACAAATGGGCAACAGCGAAGTGGGACACCTCAACATCGGCGCGGGCAGAGTCGTTTATCAAGATCTCACCCGTATCACCAAGTCGATACAAGACGGCGATTTCTTTGAAAATCCCGCTTTTTTGAGCGCTATTGAAGCGGCTAAAAAGAACGGCGGCAAGCTGCACCTTATGGGTTTGTGCAGCAACGGCGGCGTACACTCTCATCTTACCCATTTGTTCGCTTTGGTGGAGCTTGCCAAGCGCCAAGGTCTGGACAATGTGTACATTCACTGCTATATGGACGGCCGCGACGTGTCCCCCACAAGCGGAGTCGGTTTTGTGGCGCAGCTGCGCGACAAGCTCGCCGAGCTTGACTTCGGCGCGATAGCGACGGTGTGCGGCAGATATTACGCTATGGATCGCGACAAACGCTGGGACCGCGTGGAAAAGGCGTACGACATGCTGTTGGGCGTGTGCGACAACAAAGCCTCCGATCCCGTCAAGGCGTTGGAACTCAGCTACGAAAAGGGCGTCACGGACGAATTTGTGCTGCCCACAGTCATCACGCGCGAGGACGGCTCGCCCGTAGCCGCCATCGAAAACGGCGACAGCGTAATATTCTTCAATTTCCGTCCCGACCGCGCCCGCGAAATGACGGGAGCGTTTACTCAAAGCGGTTTCGACGGGTTTAGCCTGCACGGCAAACAACGTCACGTGCATTGGGTATGTATGACGCAGTACGACGAAAAATTCGAAAACGTCGACATCGCCTACCGTCCCGAAACCTACGTCAACACATTGGGCGAGTATCTTGCCAAGCTGGGCAAAACTCAGCTGCGCATTGCGGAAACGGAAAAGTACGCCCACGTCACCTTCTTTTTCAACGGCGGCGTAGAAGCGCCCAACGAAAACGAAACGCGTATCCTCGTACCCTCTCCCAAGGTGGCTACCTACGATTTGCAGCCTGAAATGTCCGCCGAAGAAGTGTGCAGTCGCGCCGTCGCGGAAATAGAAAAGGGCAAGTACGACGTGATGATCCTCAACTATGCCAACTGCGATATGGTAGGTCACACGGGAGTGATACCCGCCACGGAAAAGGCGGTCGCCACCGTGGACGAATGCGTCAGACGCGTGGTGGAAAGCATTTTGAGCAACGGAGGCAGAGCTTTCGTAACGGCAGACCACGGCAACGCGGAAAAGATGTTGGACGAAAACGGACAGCCCTTCACTGCGCACACCACAAACAAAGTGCCTTTCATAGCCGTTGATGAAGAGCTTCGGGGCAAGGCTACGCTTGTAGAGGGCGCTCTTTGCGACATCGCTCCCACGATGTTGTTTGCCATGGGCGAGCAGATCCCCGCGGAGATGACGGGCAGAGTACTCATTCAAAAGGGACGTTCGCGCGGCAAAAAGGCGTAACACGCGCCGCCACATCGCCGCAAAAACATAAGTAATGGGTTTTGTTGCAACTAAATCGTGTTTTTTGCGTCAAATAGTTGCCAAAACTCTATCCGTGTGCTACAATATACAAGTATGATAAGACGATAAGGGCAATTTATGCCCTGTTTCATAGACGGAGGTCACAAAAGTGTTCAATTTCTTAGCAGTTGCAACAGCCGACATAGTAGCCGGCATACGTATCGCCCTTGCCGCGATCATTTTGATTTGCATGGGATTCATCATTTTCGTTGTTATGAAGCAGTCGGGAAATTCCGACGGTACCGAAGCCTTTACGGGCGGCTCCAAATCCGACGACAACGAGTCCTACTACGGAAAGAACGCAAGCTCTCGCACCGAGGCGCGTCTCAAATTGTGGACATATATTTGTTCGATAGTTTTCGCAGTTTGCAGTATTGCGCTCGTGATCATGGCGGGAGTGATTTCCTGACCACTATCGGAAATGAATTTTCGGCGGCTGATCGTTGTATTAGCCGCCGTTTTTTTGAGGCTTGATCACTAACGGTGGCGTTGTGCCTCGCAAAAACTATTTGTCGACGGCGACGCTTATATCACATTGTGACGGAACAAACTAACGGTATATGAATTTCAAAGAACGACTAAACGAAATCATCGAAAACATAAACGCCGAGTATTTCACCGCAAAACAGCTTTACGGTACTTTGCAAACCAAATCGACGGCGGAGCGTATGGCTGTCAAAGAGGCGCTTTCGGAGCTGGCAAACGACTGCAAGCTCGTATACGATCGCCGCAACGACCGCTATCGCAAGCTGCGCGGAGAAACGGGCAAGGCGATATTTCAAGCCAACGCCCGCGGCTTCGGTTTTTTGTTGCGCGACGACGGCGAGGATCTGTTTGTCCCCGCAAGCAAGACCAACGGCGCGTTTCATCGGGACGAGGTGTTGTATCGCAGGCTACCGAGCACCAAAGACGAAGCGGAAATAGTGCGTATCCTGCAACGCGGGTCGTCGCACATCGTCGGCACTTATGAAAAGGGGCACAACGCCCGCTTTGTTATCCCCGACGACAGACGCTTCATCAGCGACATTTATGTGTTGCCGAAAAAAGATTTCGGCGCCAAAAACGGGCAAAAGGTGGTGGCGCGCGTGACTCATTATCCCGATGACAACCGCAACTGTCCCGAAGGCGAAATAGAGGAAGTTCTCGGTTTTCCCGACGACCGCGATGTGGATATGTTGTCCGTTGCGGCAAGCTACGGGCTTCACGAGGGGTTCCCCGACAATGTGCAGCGCCGAGCGCAAGCCGTTTCGCAGCAACCGAGCGAAGCGGATCTGCAAGGCAGGACGGATCTGCGCGGCGAGATAATTTTTACCATAGACGGCGAGGACGCAAAGGATCTGGACGACGCCGTGAGCGTGATCGAAAATCCCGACGGCACGTTTTCCTTGGGCGTACACATAGCGGACGTCAGTCACTACGTCGTATCGGGCGGCGACATCGACAAGGAGGCATTCGAGCGCGGAACGAGCGTCTATTTTCCCGACAGAGTGTTTCCAATGCTGCCGCGCGAACTCAGCAACGGTATTTGTTCCCTTTACGAGGGCGTAGACAGGCTTACCGTCAGCTGCATGATGCAGGTGGACGGCAGGGGCAAGGTGACGGACTACTCCGTTTTTCCGTCCGTTATAAACAGCCGTCACCGAATGACCTACACGGCGGTGCAGGCGATTTTGGACGGGGATAAAGCCGCGCAAGACCAATATGCCGACATTGCGGACAGTCTGTTTGCAATGGAAAAGCTCGCTCGCATTTTGCAAGACGCGCGCGTTCGCCGCGGCAACATCGAGTTTGCCTCCCGCGAGGTGGAATTCGTGTACGACGAACGGGGCGAAACGGTGGACGTGCGGCTTGCCGACAACGGTTTTTCTCATCGGATAATAGAAGAATTTATGATCGCGGCAAACGAGTGCGTTGCCCGTTACGCCGAAAATTGCGAGCTGCCCTTTGTGTATCGCGTGCATGCCAAGCCGGACGAAAGCAAGCTCAACGTGTTGTTCGCTCTGATGAGCGGGTTGGGGATAAACGTACGCCGCACCCGCGAAATGCACAATTCCGTACTGCAAGCCGCTCTTTTGGCTGCGGAACGGACACCGTATTTCAATCTGGTAAACGACGTTATGCTGCGCACTATGCAAAAGGCAAAGTACAGCGACGTAAACACGGGGCACTTCGGGCTGGCTTCACGCTGTTACTGTCATTTCACCTCGCCCATAAGGCGTTACGCCGATCTTACGGTACATCGCGTACTCAAAACGGCGCTTGCGGGCAAAATGACGGAAAAAGCCGCCAACTTCTACGACGAAAGGTGCTGCGAAGCGGCGCGTCGGGCAAGCGAACGCGAAAAAATCGCCGACGAGGCGGAGCGCAAAGCCCAAGACGTCAAAAAATGCGCCTACGCCGCGCGAATGATAGGCAGGGAATTCGACGCACTTGTTTCCGGCGTAACCGAACGCGGCATTTTTGCCGAATTGCCCAACACCGTCGAGGGATTTATTTCTATCGAGCAATTGGGCGACGACCTTGTCTACGATCCCGATCGTTTCTGCCTTTGCAATCAAGCGTCGCGTTACAGCCTGGGCGACGAAATAAAGATAGCGATAGCGTCCGTCGACAGACAGGCATGCAGGATAGATTTTTCTCTTGTATCGCGCAGTTCGTCGGCAAAAGACTCTCGCAAATAGGTCTGCTTTGCGCTGACCGTTGACATAAAGTTTACTTTCGGGTTATAATATGTAAACCGAATAAAAGGGCTTTATTGCTCAAAAAGGCGGAACGTACACATGTTGGAAAAGATCCTCCCTTGGGTCGGCGGAATGTTCGCCGCAGTGGGATTGATACTGATTTTTTATGATGTGATCGTCACTATCAAAAAGCGCGACAAAACCAAGACAAACATTATCGCATTGGTATTGCTTTCCGTGGCGGTCATCGGTTACGCCGTCACCGATCTGATCCTGCCCGCGGTATTTCCCGACGGCAGCGGTTGGCCCGCGTTGGCGTCCTTTGCCTGGATAGCTTTGTTTTGGATATACGTGCTGTTGGACGCGATCACAATGATGGGCGACATACGGCTTGCCCGTCGCAAACGCAAAAACGCAAAAACCGTCGCCGAAAAACGGGACGAGCCGTCCGACGACGCCTCGGCGGGATCGACGAACGACCGATCCGAGTGACGAAATTCGCCTTGCCGCGTACTTTTGCGGCGGCGATATAAACGATCGAATTATGAAACCTATCTCCACAAACAAAAAAGCGTATCACGACTACAATATCGTGGAGTCGTTGGAATGCGGCATAAATCTGATAGGCTGCGAGGTAAAGTCGCTGCGCAAAGGCGAAGTGAACCTCGCCGATTCCTATTGCCGCATATCGGACGGAAATTTGCTGCTCGTCAATTGTCACATAAAAAATTACGACAAGGGCAGTTACAGCAACGTGGCGTCGCGCAGGGACAGACGGCTGCTTGCTCACAAGAGGGAAATTATGCGTATGCTCGGCAAGGTCAAGGAAAAAGGCTACGCCCTCGTGCCCACAAAAATGTATTTCAAGGATAGCCTCGTCAAGGTGGAGGTTTCTTTGTGCAAGGGCAAGCGCGACTACGACAAGAAAGAAACCATTGCCAAAAAAGACGCCGAGCGCGACTTGCAAAGAACGTTAAAAGAGTATTCGGAACGCAGGTGACCGCTGCGTTTTTGAGGCTCTATGTTCGTGCATACGCCCAATGTTGCAAATGTTGGAGTGCATTCGGGGGAATTGTTTGCAAATTAGTCGCACGCGCAGTCGGATAGACTCTCGCCGAGGTTTCTATGCCCTCGATACGATCGAAATTACAAATAAGGAGCGATAAATATGAAAAAACAAACGGCAGGCAGAGACAAACTCGGCAAACTTGCTCCGCAATTTGCTCATCTCAACGACGACGTGCTGTTCGGCGAGGTCTGGTCGCGCGAAGAGCAATTGTCCGCTCGCGACAGAAGTATGATAACCATTGCGGCGCTTTTCTCGGCGGGACAGTATCCGCAGCTGAAAAGTCACTTGCAAATGGGCAAAGAACACGGCGTCACCAAGCGCGAAGCGGTAGAGCTTGTCACTCATCTCGCTTTCTATTGCGGTTGGCCCAAAGCGTGGAGTACGTTTCCCTTGATAGAAGAAGTGTACGCCGACGAGGACGTTCAGCGTCCGCTGTTCGGTTTGGGCGAGCCAAATACGGCTTTCGGCAAATATTTCACGGGACAAAGCTATCTCAAACCGCTCAATATGGCGGGCGTCGGCGTATTCAACGTCAGTTTCGAGCCGCGTTGCCGCAACAATTGGCACATTCATCACGGCGGCGGTCAGATCCTTTTGTGTACAGACGGCAACGGTTGGTATCAACAGTGGGGCGAAGAAGCCCGCGCGCTGCGTCCCGGCGACGTTGTGTACATTGCGCCGGAGATCAAGCATTGGCACGGCGCGGCAAAGGACGGTTGGTTTACGCATATAGCGATAGAGATCCCCTCCGAGCATGGCGGCAACGAGTGGTGCGAACCCGTCGACGACGAGCATTACGACAAGCTCGGCTGATCGGCGCAGCGCCGCTTTCGCGACCGCAAAACGATTCGACTGCCGATCGCAGTTTATGCGCAGGCAAAGTACCTATTCCAAAACAAGTCCCGACGATCAAATTCCGTCGGGACTTTCCATTTTGTAAAATTTCTTTTGTGATCTCGGCTTTCGGCGACAATGCGCTCGATAAATAGCGAAGAGCTTTTTTGTGTGCCTACAAAACGTCAGTATTAACAAATACAACGATGAAGTCAAACGCATAATTTCCAATCAAACTCCGCAATCACGGACCTGCGCCGAGATTGCGGTCCTTGCGGGGGATGCCGGGGCATGCGACTCCCCGGCGAAAGTCTATCCAACCGCGCGTGCGTTCACACGCAACCCACAAGTCCGACTGCGGCGGCGCTTTTGCGCACATCGTGTCGATTGCGCATGCGTCAGCGCAGCAGCAAGCAATCGACCGACGCACGTGTGGTCGGTAGGCTCAATTGACAAATGTTGGGGTGCAAAAGAAACAATTTTAGCATTCTTTTTTACTATATGCACCCCAACATTTGACAAAGAGCCTATTTTTTATTGTTTCTTGCCCATATGCGCATACGTTCCGAGTGATCGAGTATTTGTTTGCGCAACCGTATAGACTGCGGCGTAACTTCCACAAGCTCGTCGTCTCCGATAAATTCCAGACACTGTTCCAGGCTAAGCACGGTGGGCGGCGTAAGCTTCAACGCCTCGTCCGAGCCGCTGGCGCGGTTGTTGGTAAGGTGCTTGGTTTTGCATACGTTTACCGTTATGTCGTCCTCTCGGCTGTTTTCGCCGACGACCATTCCCGCGTAAACGGGCAAGCCCACTCCCACAAACAGACGGCAGCGTTCCTGCGCGTTGAACAAGCCGTAAGCGGTGGTGACGCCGTCCTCCCAGCAAACGAGACTGCCGCGCGTGCGCTCCTGCACGTCCCCTTTGAAGGGCTCGTAGCAGTCCAACACGCTGCTCATCACGCCGAAGCCCTTGGTGTCCGTCAGCAGTTCGCTGCGGTAGCCGAACAGGGCGCGGCTGGGTATCTTGAATTCCAGCTTGGTGCCGCCTTGGTTGTCGGGCGACATATTGATAAGCTCCGCCTTGCGCATGCCCAGCTTGTTCATCACCGCGCCGACATACGCTTCGGGCACCTCGACCACAAGGTATTCGATAGGCTCGCACAGCACTCCGTTTATTTCTTTCATTATTACCTTGGGGCGCGATACTGCAAATTCGTACCCTTCGCGGCGCATATTTTCTATCAATATGGAGAGGTGCAGTTCGCCCCTGCCGTACACCTTGAAGCAATCGGCGGAGTCCGTTTCCTCCACGCGCATAGACACGTTCGTCTCCACCTCGCGGAAGAGGCGCGCGCGCAGATGTCGGCTGGTGACATATTTGCCTTCGCGTCCGGCAAAGGGGCTGTCGTTCACCTTGAACAGCATGCTGACGGTCGGTTCGTCTATGCTCACAAAGGGCAGCGGCTCCACCTTGTCGATGTCGCACAGCGTTTCGCCTATGTTCATATCGGAAATTCCGTTTACCGCAACGATGTCCCCCATATAGCCGCTTTCGCATTCCACGCGTTTGAGCCCTTCGAATTGGTACAGCCGCGTCACCTTGGCGGTGTTGAAGCTGTTGTTGCGGTGGCAGAGTATCACGGGTTGACCGACGGTTATTTTGCCTCTGTTCACCTTGCCTATGCCGATACGTCCCACGTATTCGTCGTAGTCGATATTGCAAATTAGCATTTGCAGACCGTCGTCGTCCACGCCTTCGGGTGCGGGGATCTCGGCAAGTATCGCGTCCAACAGCGGTTTCATATCCGTGCCGGGCTTGTCGAGACTTTCGCTTGCCCAGCCTTGTTTGGCGGAAGCGTATATCACCTTGAAATCGAACTGCTCGTCGTTTGCGCCCAGCTCCATAAACAGTTCCATTATTTGTTCGCGCAGCTCGTGTTCGTCAAATTCGCCCTTGTCCACCTTGTTGATGACCACAAGCGCCTTTTTGCCCAGACCGAGCGCCTTTTTGAGTACGTATCGCGTTTGCGGCATACAGCCTTCTATCGCGTCCACAAGCAGCAGTACGCCGTCCACCATAGAGAGGATACGTTCCACCTCCCCGCCGAAATCGGCGTGTCCCGGCGTATCCACGATGTTTATCTTTACTCCCTTGTAATGCACTGCGGTGTTTTTTGCAAGTATCGTGATGCCGCGCTCGCGCTCTATGTCGTTGCTGTCCATCACGCGTTCGGCAACTACCTCATTGGCGCGAAAAACGCCGCTTTGTTTCAGCAGTTGATCCACAAGCGTAGTTTTGCCGTGGTCTACGTGCGCGATGATGGCGATGTTTCGTATATCTTGTCTTATCATCTTTTCTCCCAAGCCGCTTTCGTGCGACCGTAAGTATATGTTCAATATATAAGATTATACAACTAAGTTTTCGCCCCGTCAAACAAATACGGTCGCGCTGTATGCTCCTATCGCAAAAAAATCGACGGCTCAGTTTTCCAATCCCGCCAGATAGTCTATCGAAACGCCGAAATAGTTTGCTATGGCTACCAACTTGGACAGTGTCGGCTCACATTCGCCCCTTTCCCACAGACTTATCACCGATTTGCCCACGTCGAGGTCCTTTGCCAATTGTATCTGACCTATGTTTTTGTCCTGTCTGAGCGATTTCAACCGTTCGGGAAACACGTTTTTTGCGGCGTACGGCATTGCCTCGCCTTTTATAATGTCTTTCATCATACGGATATTTTCCCACAATAGTGGGAAAAATACTTGACTTCCCATTATAATGGGAGTATACTGTACAAAAATAAAAATACGGAGGAAAAACTATGTATTGTAAAAATTGCGGAAGCGAGATCGACGACCAAGCCGTCGTTTGTCCCAAATGCGGTGTGCTTACGTCGGGCAAGTCGCAAGGTCTCGAACCCAAAACAAACACAATGGCGATCGTCGGTCTCGTGATGTCTTTTATTTTCGCGATAGCGGGGCTTATCTGTTCGATAATTGCTCGCAAGCAAATTCGCGAAAGCGGCGAAAAGGGAATGGGGCTTGCAACTGCGGGATTGATAATTTCCATTGTTGAAATTGTATTATATTTCATTGTTATTTTGATCTACGTGATCGTGATCGCGGCGGCGTTGGGTAGCGTCGTTTATTGACCAAGCGGTCCCGACTCTGCCAAGGCGACAGCTTCGTCGGTCGTCGAGTAAGCGTTTTGCGCGAAATATATTTGTTCGGCAAAAGCGTTTGTTCAATCGTCCAAACAAGTCATCGACAACAGTTGCGATATTCGCCGTCGGCGTGTCCGCTTGCTCGCAATGCAGGCGGGCACTTTTTTGCGCCGTCGCACATATACTAACCTGTAAATATCGGAGCGGGTTATGTGCGGAATTTTCGGAATGATAGGAAAAAACGCCGTTGGCAACACCTTGACGGCGCTTAAACTTTTGGAGTATCGCGGATACGATTCGGCGGGCATTGCGGCTAAAAGAAACGGGCATATAGACGTGTACAAAACGGAAGGACGCATTGCCGCTCTTGCTAAGATCGTGCAAGGCGCGGAAGAAACGGACATGGCGATAGGGCACACCCGTTGGGCGACGCACGGAGCGGTTTGCACGCAAAACGCTCACCCGTTTTTGTCGCGGGACGGACGGTTTGCCATCGTCCACAACGGAATAATAGAAAATTACAAGCAGTTGAAGCAAACGCTTCCGTCCGTCGACTTCGGCTCGCAGACGGACAGCGAAACGGTCGCGCACCTGCTTGCGCGCGAATATCGCGGCGACGCGCTTCAAGCGGTGCTGACGGTGGCAAGACTGCTCAAAGGTTCTTTCGCCATCGCGATCGTTTGCGTCGAAACGCGCACGATCTACGCCGTCAAAAACAAAAGCCCTCTTGTGGTGGGACTTTCGGAGAGCGGCGCTTACTTATGCTCGGACGTGCGTTGCATATCCCGCTTTGCGCAGCGCGTAGCCGTCGCTCCCGACAACACCGTGGTGGAGCTTTCCGCGCGGGAAGCGAAGTTCTACGACTTTTTCGGCAAGGAAAAGGAGACGGATTTCTTTACCGCCGATCGCTTCGACGAGGCGGAAAACGCCGAGGGCGACTTTATGCTCAAAGAAATCTTCGAGATCCCCGAAAAGCTTCTTTGCGCGCTTGACGGTTACAAGCAAAGCGACGGTTTGCAGTTGGGAAGGTTTACCGTCAACGCGCTCAAACGAATTTATCTTATCGGGTGCGGCACCGCGTACAACAGCGGCTTGCAAGCGGCGGCGGTGGCGCGAAAGTGGTTGGATCTGGACGTGTTGCCCGTGATAGCCAGCGAATTTTTGTACGACAACTATCCCGTGGACGACAATACGCTTGCGTTTTTGATCAGTCAAAGCGGCGAAACCGCCGATACGGTAAGGGCGGCGGAACGCGTACGGGAACGGGGAGGAAAGACCTATGCCGTCACCAACACGCGCAGTTCCTCGCTTACCTTTGTTTGCGAACACACCGTCAATATTTTTGCGGGCAGCGAGTACGCCGTGGCCAGCACCAAGGCGTACAACTGTCAGCTGGAAGTGCTTACGCTGCTGCTTGCGGACATTGCTTTTGCGCGCGGCGTTCTTTCCCAAAGCCGACGCTCCGAGTTGCTCGACGAGCTTGCCGCCTTGCCCGACGCGGTACAAGGCATTCTCGACGATTGTTCGTCGCTTGCGCGCGTTGCCGAGCAGATAAAAAATTGCAGCGCCGTTTTCTACATCGGGCGCACGGCGGATTATCCCATCGCGTGCGAAGGCAGCCTCAAACTGAAAGAGATAAGCTACATACACAGCGAAGCGTATCCCGCGGGCGAGCTTAAACACGGCACGTTGGCGCTTATGGAGCCCACCGTGGCGGTGGTGGCAATATCCACTCAATCGGAGCTTGCCGACAAAACGGCGTCCTCCGTCATCGAAGTCGCTTCGCGCGGGGCAAAGGTGATAGCCGTTTCGCCGCGTTTGTTCGACAACGCCCTTTCGGTAAAGCTGCCCCGTCTCTCTCCCGAAACGAGCGGTATCGTTTCCGTCGTGCCGTTGCAGCTGCTTGCCTACTACACTGCCAAGAGCCTGGGGCGAGACGTGGACAAACCTCGTCACCTTGCCAAGTCCGTCACGGTCGAGTAGCAAAAAGTGCGTTATTTCATTTGACAAAAAAGGACAAATGGATTACCATATAAACAGCAATAGCGTTTTACGCTTGCAAACGCGGCTTCGGCTGTGCGCGCAGAAAAAGGTTTGCGGCAAGGCAACGGGTGATTATGTCCAAACAAAACGAGTTTATCAACAGCAAAAGCCCCTTTTTGCAGGCAAAAACGCCTACTGTTTTCGGCACGGGTTTTGTGTTGTGCCCCTTTGCCGTTATGTTACACATTTGACAAGCATCTTTATCGGGTGCTTGTTTTTTTGTTGCGTGCGCTCGCGGTATTTGTCGGATGATATTTCCGAATTTGTCCGATTTGATACCTTTTGATAACAATTTGAAAAAAATTGGGTATTGACTTGACTGCTGCAAAATGGTATAATTTGTGGAGTTAAGGATTTATTAGTATAATTATACTAAGCGGATGCCTTGCGCGTGTTAGCAACTTTTGGTTTTGGAGGAACTAATGCTCGGTTTGTCAGCGCGGGATCGGTCGTACAAAACAAATTCAGCGGTATCGAACGCTGTCCGAGCATAAACAATAGCATGATCTACGACGTGCAAAAAGCCGGAGTGCTAAAAAGATTTTCAGCTTTCTTGTTGGATTTTATTTTGCTTTGCGTATTGGCGGCTGGTTTTGCGTTTTTGTTGGCATGGATAACGCAAGTGGACAAGTACACCGATACTTTGCATGGCTACTATGAGCAGTATGGGCAAAAGTACGGAGTAAATTTTGAAATTTCCGCCGAGGACTACAACAAGCTCACTGATGAGCAAAAACAATTGTATCAAGACGCCTATTCGGCGATCTTTATGGAAAATCACGATGCTTTTAAAGCATACAGGATGTCGATAATGTTGCCGATACTCATCACAACGATAAGTATTTTGCTTTCGTACATTATTTTGGAATTTGTTGTTCCGCTCTGCTTAAAAAACGGTCAAACTGTCGGCAAAAAGGTGTTTAGTTTGGGAGTTGTGTTCAACAATAGCGTACGGATTTCCACCTTTGCATTGTTTGTGCGGACTATCTTGGGCAAATATACAATAGGCACGATGTTTCCTCTTATGTTGATAATGTTGATGCTGTATCAACGGATGGGCGCCATATCGGTTTTGGTTTTGATTGGGGCGTTGGCAGTTTTGCAATTTGGGTTGTTTATTTTCACCAAGACGCACTCCTTCATCCACGACGTATTGGCAAGCACGGTGGTGGTGGATATGTCCTCGCAGATGATATTCGAATCCACTCAAGAGCTGATTTCCTACAAGGAGCAGCTCGGAAGAGAGCAGGCTGAGCACGAGGGCAAAACGTATGGGGCAGATCAGTCGGCAGATATCGATACTTCGCCTGTCGGCGAGGAACGATCCGACATTGCCAAGGCGGCAGGATCTAAAAAGTCGAAGAAAAAAAGATAACACACTGTATCGGGGGTAATAATGGAAAAAATTATTTACAAAAAAGTTACCATATTGGTTGGAAGCAATGACGACAGCGTGTCGATCCATTGTATCCGGTTGAAAGGTGACGAAAAACTTGAAACAGGCGAACAGATCACCGTTCGCGGAGAACTGAAGCGTCGCGACAGCAAGCTGGAATTCGGCAACGGATGTTCCTTTGTAAAGGATGCCGAAGGGCAAGCTGCCGACCAAAGCGTCGTTGACGCATTGAGAGATTTACCCGAAGGCGCATTTTATGTCGAAGGATTTTGCGCGCTTACGGGTGTTGTTTCCGTGATAGAAAAAGTGCAAAACGACGCTCCTCAAAAAACGACCTACCTCATCGGTTCGTTGACGATGTTTGTTGCGGCTGTATTCTATATGTTGATGTCCGATCTATCTTTCAAAAACACGGCAGATAGGCTTATAATTTCGGTAATATTGGCATTTGGCAGTGCGATATTGTTCTTTTTGTCCTTCAATTTTTCCGAAAAGCCTGTTGTGATGTGGATATTCAAAGGGTTGGGCTTGGCATTAGGCATAGGTTTTGTGCTGTACTTGCACATTTTCCAACGATCCGATACATACGACGCAATTTTGGAAGTTTTTCGCAAAAAGGGCATTGCGGGCGAATCCGAATTGCTTATGTCGCAAGTAACAATGATAGTAACTCTTGTACTGAGTTACATTGCCGTTTTGGGGCAAGCGGCAAATACGGTGCTTGTCGCGGTAATTAAAGAAAAGTAAAAGCAAACATATAGTAAGTAAAAATAATATAAGGACGGAAAAAAACATGAAAGTTGTTTTGAAAGAACTAACCAAAATCTTTCCCGGCAGAACAAAAAAAGCGCCGGAAGTCATTGCTGTCAACAAATTTGATTTCGAAATTCCGGACGGCAAGCTTGTAGGTCTATTGGGCCCGTCGGGTTGCGGCAAAAGTACCACGTTGTATATGATCTGCGGCTTGCAAAAGCCCAGCAGCGGCAAGATATTTTTCGGTGAGGACGATGTGACCGATCTTTCGCCGGAAAATCGCGGTGTAGGCTTGGTTTTCCAAAACTACGCATTGTATCCGCATATGACTGTCAAGCAAAACATTCTGTTCCCTTTGCAAAACTTCAAAGGAGCCGACAGGCTTACCAAAGCGGAAATGTTGGAGCGCGCCTACAACGTGGCAAAATTGGTGCAAATAGACGATTTGATGGATCGCAAGCCCAGCGAGCTGTCCGGCGGACAGCAGCAGCGCGTCGCCATTGCCCGCGCTCTCGTCAAGATGCCCAGAGTTTTGCTTTTGGACGAGCCCCTTTCCAACCTGGACGCGCGTCTTAGGCTGCAAACGCGTGAGGAGATCAAGCGTATTCAGCGCGAAACGGGCATTACCACGGTGTTCGTCACCCACGACCAAGAAGAAGCGATGAGCATTTCCGACATTATCGTAGTTATGAAGCTCGGCGTCGTGCAGCAGATCGACAAACCTCAAAATGTCTACGACGATCCCGTCAATTTGTTTGTTGCCAAGTTTCTCGGCACCCCGCCCATCAACGTATTCGAAGGCAATGTCACCGAAGGCAAATTGTACATCGGCGAAGACTGCGTTTTGGATGTGGACGGCGTGGAAGACCAGGAAGTATTCATCGGCATTCGACCGGAAGGATTTATCTATGACGAAAGCGGTCCTTTCCATTGTTCTTTACGCAACGTAGAAGTAATGGGGCGCGATGTGTCTATTGTTTCTACCAACGAGTCGTCGCTCAATCCCATCATTCGTTCGATAGTAGATGCCGACAACAAGATAGATGTCTCGGCAGAAAAGGTTTCTTTCTCGCTCAAACCGCACAAAGTGTTTATTTTCAACAAGGAAACGGAAGAGCGCATTCGCTTTGGAAAGGACCCGGAGCAAGCTCCAAAAACGGAAAGCAAGGAGGAGTAATTCATGGTAGATGGCAAAAAACAATGGAAAGCTTGGCTGTATTTGTTGCCCGTTATTATATTGACGTTGGTATTTACAGTCTGGCCGATAATCAACACCGTGCGTATAGCTTTTTTGGATGACTATACGTTGATGGATGACGTCGGCGGGATGGAATTTTCCGTGGGAGTGCATAACTTCGAAAAGGTAGTCAACAATCCGGAGTTTCTCACCTGTCTCAAAAACACTCTGTTGCTCACGGTCATCACGGTTCCCATTTCGACGTTTTTGGCGTTGCTGATCGCGGTATGCCTCAACTCCATCAAGGCGCTCAACAGATTGCTGCAAACAATTTACTTTTTGCCCTATGTAACAAACACCATTGCGATAGGTATCGTGTTCTCCACGATGTTCAGCATGGTCGGTACCGGTTTCGGGGGAGAAAATCCTTATATAAGCACTGCCGGTATCATCAACAACATCATCGGCATATTCGGTATCGAACCCGTCAACTGGGTAAACACCGGGTCTACATATTGGGCAAATATGTTCGTAATGATAGTGTACATTGTTTGGAATGCGTTGCCTTTCAAGATCCTCATTTTGTTGGGCGGACTGCAAAGCGTCAACAAGCAGTACTACGACGCAGCCAAGGTAGACGGCACCGGTCGTGTGCGCACATTTTTCCGCATCACCGTCCCAATGCTCAGCCCGATGCTTGCCTATGTAGTGATCACGGGCTTTATCGGCGGCTTCAAAGAGTACAGCAGCGTCGTAGGTGTGTTTACCGAAGATATGGGACCTCCCGACAAGCAGGGCGCGCTCAACACTATGGTTGGATTTATCAACCACAATCTGATGAGCGGTTCTCCGCGAGAAGGCATAGCAAGCGCAGGCGCGATATTGTTGTTTATAATAATTTTCGCCGTAACAATGCTCAATATGTACGTCAGCAAAAAGAGAGTTCACTATTAAGGAGCGTTACTATGACAAATTTCTTGTTAGCAGCTGCAACGACAGCTTTTCGGAGGTGAGTATATGACAAGCTTACTTTCTATATCCCAAGGCGGAGCGATCGCCCTTGGAGTAATATTAGGCGTAGTTATCCTATTGGAACTCTGCTACATCGTATATCTGTTCTATTTGCGTGCAACGGGTCGCAAACACTTTTCTTTTCGCCGTGATCGTCAAACGCAAACGGTAGCTCAAGGCGAAACGCAAACCGACGACGGCTTTGCCCTCACTACGGAGTCCCTCGGCGACACCAAGGCTCTTGGCAAGGGCGTAATGAAAGAACGCAACATCGAAACGGTCAAAAAGGTGCAAAAGGTCGTCAAGATCGTTGTCAAGGTGCTTATTTACATCTTTTTGATAGTGGTAGCTATCAGCGTTCTGTTCCCCTTCTATTGGATGATCATTTCGTCGTTGAAGTCCTACGATGAGTACGCCTTGGAGGGCGAATTTGCCAGCCGCGTCACGCCCACGTTCTTTCCGCAAACGATTTTGTGGAGCAACTACGCCGACGCCTTCAAAACGGCAAATCTCGGCACTCTGTTTGTCAACACCGTGTTCGTTGGGATAGTTTCTACCATATTGTCTTTGGTAATTACCGTACTTGCGGCGTTCGCCTTTGCACGTATGCAATTCCGCGGCAAAAACGCGCTGTTTGCGGCATTGCTCGCCACGATGATGATCCCCGGCGAGTTGTTCACCATCACCAACTATGGCACGGTCACCAACTTTTTCGGTTGGGCAAACACCTACACGGCTCTTATCGTACCCTTCTTGGTAAGCGTGTTCTACATCTATTTGTTGAGGCAAAACTTTTTGCAGATACCGGACGAATTGTACTACGCCGCCAAGGTGGACGGCACAAGCGACCTCAAATATCTGTGGAAGGTAATGATCCCCTTGGCATTGCCCACGATCATTTCGATTACCATTCTCAAAATGATGGGTTCTTGGAACAGCTACATCTGGCCCCGCCTTGTTGCCAACGATTCCTTGCACCAACTCATTACCAACGGTTTGCGTGACACTGACTTCTTTGTCCATTTGCCCGATGGCTCCGTCGATCAGGACAAGATCAACTATCCCGTTCAGATGGCGGCGGTCACCTTGGTATCTATTCCCTTGTTCCTTGTGTTCATATTCCTGCGCAAGTACATTATGAAGGGAGTCAGCCGCAGCGGCTTAAAAGGATAAAACTGTCTTGTACGGTTTTATATAGTAACACTTTTGCAACTAAAAACAAAAAAGGAGAAATTTTATGAAAAAATTTATTGCAGTTATTCTTGCTGTGCTTTTGGTCGTATCGGCATTGTTCGTATTTGCCGCTTGCACCAAAAAGCGCAAAGCCGATTTTGTGATTCCCGAAGGGGGTTACGACGGCAGCGCTGTCACCATCACATTTATGTCGAGTATGGGCCAGAGCTACGGCAACATTTTGGATGAGTTTCTTGCCAAATTCAAGGAAATGTATCCCAACATAACCGTCGATCACCAACGCGGCGGCGACTACGACAGCAACCGTGACGTCATCAAGACGCAATTGGGCAACAACCAAGCACCCAACCTTGCGTTTTGCTACTCCGACCACGTGGCTCTGTACAACCGTTCCAAAGCGGTGGTGGTGCTGGATAGTCTGATCGACAGCGACATCGAAGTTACCCGCGCCGACGGCACAACGGAAAGGCTGGGCTTGACCGACGAGCAAAAAGCCGACTTTATCCAGACCTACTACAACGAGGGCAGATCCTTCGGCGACGACAAGATGTATATGATCCCCTTTGCCAAGTCCACCGAATTGATGTACTACAACAAGACGTCCTTCGATTCTTGGCAGCTTCCCGTGCCCGATCACTGGTTCGCGTCCGACGACAAGGAAGGTCTTGAAACCTCCGACCACACCAGTATGGAGTATGCGCTTGCCTTCATCAAGGACAAGGATCCCAAATCCACCCCGTTGGGAGTAGACTCCGGCGCAAACTGGCTCATCACCTTGTTCGAGCAATTCGAAACGGGCTACACCAAGGCTACGGCTCCTCACTATTTGTTTGACAACGAAGAAAACTACAACATTCTGACAACGCTCAGAAGATGGTATCAAAACAACTGGTTCACCACCAGACAGTTGCTGAGCGGCACCTACACCAGCTCGTATTTTACGTCCGCAAGTAGCGACCAAGGCAAAAAGTCCTACATTTCCATCGGCTCCTCTGCAGGCGCTGCAAAACAAGTTCCTGCCGCAAGTGCAAACTTTGATGTTGGCGTATCCCTCATACCCCAAAAAGCGGCAAATACCCCCATTTCCGAGTCCAAGGTCATTTCCCAAGGACCGAGCGTATGCTTGTTCAACTCCGACAACCCCCAGGAAGTGGTGGCGAGCTGGCTGCTTGCCAAGTACCTTATCACCAATGCGGAGTTTGAGGCTCGCTACGGCTTGGAGGCAGGCTATCTGCCCGTAATTCAATCGGTGCAACAGCTCTCCGGCTACAAAGACAAACTCGACACCGCCGACACCAAGGACAATATGGCTGGTATGGCTGCCAAGCTGTGCTTGGAGTACAAGGACGCTTTGTTTGTATCTCCCGCTTTCTACGGTTCTTCCGAGGCTCGTGACCAAATGGACGCATTGCTCAACAGCTGCGTTACCGTCAAGGGCAACAGCGCGGACGAAATCAGACAGGGCATCATTGAAAAGTTCAAAGACGCTCTTGCAAAATGCGAGTATTAGTATTCAGAGGTTAAAAAAATGAAAAAAACAGCAAAATTATTGGTTATTTTGTTGGTATTCGGCGTATGCTTCGGGATATTTGCGGCATGCCAAAAGGACGACCACGAGCATAAATGGATAAACGGCGTTTGCACCGAATGCGGCGCCGAGTACGAAATTGTGGACTACGTTTCTCAACTCAAACTGGACGAAAATTCCACCACCAAAAAGACAGCTCCCGGCGGCAATGAGCTTATACGTATGTACATCGACGGCGACACAACGCACTTCAACGTGCCCGTCACCGAAACTCACCCAGAGGGCGTGCTCAAAGCGCGTTACCTTGCGGTCAACACGCCCGAATCCACCGGTCAGGTAGAGCCTTACGGCAAGGTCGCGTCCAACTTTACCAAAAAGACCCTCCAGGACGCCATCAACAACGGCGGCAAGGTGCTTGTCGAGTCCGACTCCGACAAGTGGGACAACGACAGCTACGGCAGAACTACCGCTTGGGTGTGGTACAAACCCGACGCCAATTCCGATTGGCGCAACCTCAATCTGGAATTGCTCCAAGTAGGCTTGGGCTTCGGCTCCTCCGTCAGCGAAAACCGCTATGGTGAGGTCTGCCTTGCGGCAGTAGATCAGGCAATGCGTGCAAAGCTCATTGTCCACTCCGGCGTCAAGGACGAAAACTACTACTACGGTCAAGCGCAGGAGATCACCATCAAGGAACTCCGCACCAACTTTGAGCTGTACGATCTTGTCAAGGTCGCCTTCGAGGGATATGTCACCGCAAGCTACGGTAGCTCCAGTGGCGGCATCACCAGCTACATCCAGGCATTGGACGAAGAGGACGGCATTTGGTACGGCATCAACGTGTTCTACAACGGCTCCGCCTCGGATATCAAAAAGGCAATTGCCGTGGGCAGCCACGTTCGCGTGGTAGGCACCGCGCAAGATTTCAACGGCACGTGGCAGGTTTCCGGATTGTCCTTCAACAGCATCAATCTCGATGATCCGAGCAACACCAAGCTGTTAGACAACGAAAAGCACACGATCGAACCGACACTTCTGACGATAGACCAATTCTTTAGCAACAAAACGGTAGATGTTGTCGATCACTCGGTGGAAGGCGATGTGGTGTCTGTTCCCAAGACCTACCCGCTGCACACCTTGTTGGTAGGCACTCAAGTCAAAATGGTAGATCTCATTGTAGATCGCTCCTACACAACAGCCTCCGGCACCAGCAAGGACGCATTCACGCTTTACTGCAAGGACAGCAGTGGCAAAGATATCACCGTCCGCACCGAAGTGTTGTTCAAATGGAACGAAGAAACTCAACGTAGCGAGCTTGTTACCGCATCCGAATTTGCCGGCAAAACGATAACAGTCATCGGCATTGTGGATTGGTACAACTACGACGGTCACAACGAGTACCAGCTCCGTGTTGTTGACTACAACGACTTGATCATTCAAGCGTAACAAAGTATAAAAAGCGTAAAATGCTAAAAAATAAAAAAAGGAGAAAATTATGAAGAAAAAAATTGCATTGTTGCTTGCAGTAGTACTGGCTGTTGCAATGTTCGGATTGGTTCTTGTTGCCTGCAACAAGGGACTTTCCGACGAGTCGATCCAAGCTCTTTATACCGAAATGAGCAGGTATCACCGCAACGACAAGACTAACACCGAAGAAAACTTCAGCTTGATCGGTCATATCACCACACTCACCGATGACGGCGAGGTGGACGCATATGTTCGCTGGACGTCCAGTTCCGACAAGGTTGTCATTGCCTCCGAAATGAGCAGCAATGGCTTCTATCAGGTAACTATCCCCGATCGCACAACTCTTACCGAGGATCTCAGCTACACCCTCACGGGCACTTTGGTTGACGCCGATGGTAAAGAGTACAAGGACGCCGAAGGCAAACCCTACACGGTTGAACTTCAGCGTATCGTGCCCAAGTACAGCTCCGAGCTTGATTTTGTAGACACCCTCACCACGGGCAACTACAAGATCCTTATGCGTGATGAAACCAACAACAAGATCTGGTATGCCAAAGGAGAAATTTACGGCGGCTATTTCATTTCAATAACCGAAGACAAAGCCGAGGCTGATGTTTTCACAATTACCGTAGATAACGGTAGCTACACAATTCAAGTCAACGGCAAGTATCTCGAAGTCTACAAGAGCGGCACCTATGTAGATATGCGCTTAGTCAGCACTCCCTCCACATCTGATGACCTGCTCACCCTCACCTGGGATACGCAGCACAAAACGTTCTATGTTGACCTTGACGGTACAACGTACTTCTTGGGTGTAAACTACAAGAACGATACCACAGAGCTTTACAGAGAGGCTATTGGCGCTTCCAAGATCGACTTCATCGACAACGGCAAAAACTTTCCCATTCATTTTGTTGCAACTACCGAACAAGGTGGCGGCGGCAGTGTTGACGAAGGTTCCAAGTACGGTATCAAGCAAGTAACAGAGCCCAAAACCGACACCGACTACTACCTTGGTATGTACAACACTCAAGGTAGCACCTGGTACTTCTTTACCGGTGTTATGGGCGGTTTCAACAACTACTATTATGCTACCTCTGACAACAAGGACGACGCAGCGGTAGTGGTTTTGGAAGCTCACGACGGTGGCGGCTACTACATCAAGGTCAAGAGCAGCGGTCAGTATTTGACTCTCGGTCCTCGCGACGGTGACGCCTCCAAGAGCAGTCTGTCCATTACGGACACAGCCACAACCGTTTGGACGTACGATGAAACGACCAAGTGCTTTACCACAGAATTGGTAGACAGCAGTCAAAAGACGTACAAATTCTACCTTGGCAACTACGGCGCAAATGTAGACCTTTCCGGACTCGCCAGATTCGATGCCGACAACTATCCCGCTTTGTTGGGTGAGATCGTTGCTGCAAGCGAAGCTACCACACCCGATCCCGGTCAAGGCGGTGATGTGGATCCGGAACACGGCGCCAAATGTGAAAGCGCATGCCCCATCTGCGGAAAGTGCAAAAATGCTGACTGCACCGAGGATGTGTGCAAAGACAAGTGCACAACGGATCACAAGGCAACGACCACTGTTGACACGGGCGACGCCCCTGTTGTGGCTACGTTCGATTTTGGCGACAAGGGCGAAGCGGCGCATTTTGACGGTGCCGGTATCACAGACGGCGAGAGTGAAACGTTCACATCCGGAAGTTACACGCTTACGATAGAAAATTGTTCCAAGATTTACAAAGATGCTCGTGACAAAATGGGCAACAGCTGTTTGAAACTCGGAACAAGCAAACTTACGGCTTCCTTAACTTTCAAGGTCGGTAATGACGTAAATTATGTAAAGATCTATATCGCTAAGTACAAAACATACAGCACCGTTATCGTTATCAACGGCATTCGTTACGATCTTACCAAAGACTCCGACAAAGGAGAATATGACGCTATAGCCGTTGATACAACGACCAACAAGACCGTTACTCTTTCCACGATAGACGTTGACGAACCCACAAGCACAGGCTTTGACGGACGTGCAATGCTCGACAAGATAGAGTTCTATGGAGCAAGCGGTGGAACGACCCCTGGTGGTACGACCCCCGGTGGCACGACCCCCGGTGGATCGCAAGGCAGCACAGAACCCGGTGGAACGACCCCCGGCGGAAGCACAACTCCCGGCACTGAAAAACCGACAGCAGAACAGAAAACCATCGAGGAGTTGCAAACAGCTCCCGAAGCCGGAAAACAGATCTACATTGTTGAAGGCATTTGGTCTCCCACGGGAGATGCCGATGACGAATACGGCAACGGATATCTCTACGACCCCGCAACCGGCAAGTACATACAAATTTACGGAATGGCTGACAGCGAAGAGGCGTTTACTTGGAGTTCGGATGATGGAAAATATTCCTTCACCAATCCCAAGAAATTCCAAGAATTAAAAACAAAATTCAAAGCCGGCGACAAAATCAAGCTCGGTGTGTCTTACGATATAGGTGCAAATTATAGCAACAAGCAATGGGCGTCCTACTTTGTCGAAAAAGTTGAGGATGGTTCAAACATAAAATATGATGCCACAGTAACTTGCACGCCTGCCGAAAACGGCACTGCAACACTTTCAAAAACAACGGGCATTGTCTATGGCGAAATGGTAACGATCAATATTCAAGCCAAGGCTGGTTATATTGTTTCGTCCATCATCGTAAACGGGCAACTTGCATTCCGTCAGGCAGACGGCAGTTACAAGTTTAGTGCAAATGCCGGTCCGCAAAAGGTCGAAGTGACTTTCAAAGCCGCGCCGGAATTGGCAGAAGGAGTCATTTACAAACTCAATACAACTCTTGCCGAGAACAAAATTTCATACGCGTCTGCCTATGCCGACACTCATACAATGATGGTAAACGAGGTCACTTGGCAAGGTAAAGGAAACTTTAACATCAACCCGTGGCGTATCGGCGGAAAGAATTTGGATAGAGTAGATAGATCTCTTGCAACGATTTCTCCGATTTTCGGTGAAGTAAAAAAAGTTATCTTTGAGATCGGCGGCATCACAGCTACGGTCAATAGTGCCAAGTTAGAAGTATACAGTAGCGACCCGACAGCAGCAGGGGCTGCTCCGATCGCAACCAAGACGTTGAGTGTTGTTAAAAACCAAACTATCGAAGTAACGCCCGAAAGCGGAACTTGGAAAGATTGTTTCTACAAGCTTACTGTCAATGTGACTTGCGGTAGTAGTAGCAACCAATACGTTCAACTCAAGTCGATTACCTTTGCGTCGACTGAAAGCGATGGTGGCGGTGATGTTGATCCCACACCCGATCCGGAACCCACACCGGAAAACCACGGAACGGAAAATGCTCCCCTTACTGTGGCGCAAGCCATTGAATTGGGCAATGGTCTCCGTGAAGCAAGCAACACCTCTTGGGGTGGAATTTATGCAGATTACTCTGTATGGATTGAAGGTTACGTTATCGGTTCTGTATCAATTTCCAAAGGCGATTATCAATTTCTTATTACAGACGTAAAGGGTAACCCCGCAAGCACGATTACGGTATTTTGGGCTGCATGTGACGAACATCCTTTCATCGGCGACAAGGTAAAGGTTTACGGAGTTTTGGAAAACTTTTACAACAACGGCGTAACTATTGAAACTGCCAAAGATAGTTCAAGTAGTGCAGGCTCTCATATCGTAAAAGTGATTGAACGTGATGAGACAGAACACACAGTAGACATAGATTGTGAGGGCGCAACCGTAACAGCCGACAAAACAACGATTCGAAACGGCGAACAAATTATCGTGACGGTAGAGTTGAAGCCGAACTTCAAACTTGTTTCGGTGACTATTTGCGATGTCGAATGTGAACCCAACGGCGAAGGCAAATATGTTGGCGTTGCCGGTGATAGCGGCAAAGGCGTTGCCACAGTCAATGTATCAGTCACGCTCGAAGGACTTGTGGAACTCTACAAGTTGGACACAACTTTGACCGCAAACAAAGGTACTAATAACTATTATGACAAGAGTGGCGAAGTTACTGTAAACGGAGTCACATGGAGTGGACAAGGTAATATATCGATGAATCCTTGGAGAATCGGTGGCAAAGCGTCAAGCACTACATCTCCTTTGGAAGCAGACAGAGTTGTTTACAGTACAACCGTATATACAGGTAGCGTCAAAGCGGTTGGCTTGGGAATAGGCGCAGCTGAATCTATTACAGCTTCCGTGACGTTCGAAGTATTCACAAAACTTCCTACTGAGGAAGGAGCAACAGCTGTTTATACAAAGACCGTTGATATTTCTGCAAATACAACGTACTCGTTTATTAACGCTGACGGAACATGGGATAATTGTTACTTCAAATTTACTTTCCATGTTAAAGTTACAGCTACAGGTAACAAGTTTGTGGCGTTGAAAGCAATTACGTTCTCCAATTTAGGAGCATAAACCTTACGGCAAATTCTATTTAATTATTCGGGCGCTCGGTATACCGAGCGCCTTGAATTTTTTTGTCGGTTTGATTAACGTTATCGCTCATCACACATTGATTTGTGCGCCGATGTGTTCACATTACGCGCCGCGTAAAATTTCCACAGTAAAAACGAGGGGGCTGTCGCGTTAAGCGGCGGCCCTTCTGCATATTTGCAAGTATTTATTCAAAACACTCAAGCCGTTTGACTT
>CANQCN010000006.1 GCA_947589685.1 uncultured Clostridia bacterium | reverse complement strand
CAGATTGTTTTGCACCGAACACCCTCGCTCCGTCGTCGCAGCACGCCCTTGACATCACCGCCCGCGCGAGTAGCGCGAGCGGTATCACTGTCGGGCGGCTGCTCCTCTCCCCATCAAGTCTCCTTTGTCGACTTGACGGGGACCCCGTTAGCCTCCGTTCCATATAAGGAATACGGGCGCACGGAAAGAACAAGTGCGCCCTTACGTGGCAGCTACCAACACCACACTGTGGTGATTGGTTTAACGCGCCACGCCCCTCCGCCCACCCCTATTTGCGTGGAAACAGTCCGCAACTGTAATAAAAAGGCTCCCCTTGATGAGCAAGGTGGAGCTGTCACCTGTAAAGGTGACTGAGGGGTTTGAACCTTCCCCGTCAATTGCGCGAAACAAGTTGAGGGGCGCGCCACGACAAGCGAACGTGTCCTGTGGACACTTCGCCGTGAGCGCGGGCAAGTTGGTGCTTTTCTAATGCACCAACGCAGTCGGGACCGCTTGCGGTGGAAGAGTGGTATCAAAGACAAATTGGTTTCAAATATCCCTCTATCGTCGCCCGATGGGCGCCACTTTCCCCGTAACGGCTTGCCCGTGACGGGGAAAGTCTTTTTTTTCTGTGACAAAGTTCATAACAGTAACATTTAACCGTCCCCGTCAATCGAGTGAAATGAGATTTACGGGGAAGGGGGACCGCGTAAGCGGTGGAAGAGGGATATAAAAAGCAAATCTTAATTCAATTTATCTGTTTTTATTACCAATCACAGCCCGAACGGTAGCAAGCCCGCTCGTCTAACTGATGTCCCGACCTCAACTTTGCGGCGTAGCCGCAAAACTTCACATTTCGACGAACGTCGAAATACTTCACTTCGGCGACAGCCGAAACTTCACTTGACGCGCAGCGTCAAACTTCACCCATTTCCCGTCACTTTTGAGTCACCCCAATGTACGGTGATCTTTTGGCAAAATTGCGATATGGGTACAAAAAAAACGGCTTTTCGGGTGTTAAAACCGCTGCCGTTTTTGTTTTTTTTTCGCCCGCTGTTGACAAAAGCAAGCTTAACTATTTGTACGCGTCGGCTTGTATTTCAGCGCAGGTCGCTCACGTGTCTGTCGGGGTCTACGAGTATCGTTTGATAGGTATTGTACACGACGAAACCGAGGGGCGCCTTGTTGGGTTTTTTGACGTTTTGCCGCGGCGTGTAGTCCACGGGGATCTTGCTTCCCGCCTTTGCCTGCGAGTAGTAGGCGCAAATTTGCGCGGCTTCCTCGATCACCTCGTTTGGTATTTCTCCCGTTTTGCGCACGACGACCACGTGAGAGGAATGTATCTTTTGCGTATGCAGCCACACGTCGTCCGCTTTTGCCAAACGAAACGTAACGTAATTGTTTTGAACGTTGTTTTTGCCCACGTACACCGTGTAGCCGTGCAGATCGTAGCAAAGGGGTTTTACGGGCGTTTCGGTTTTCTTTTTGGTATCGTGTTTTTCACGGATGAGCCCCAAAGCCGTCAACTCATCGCGTATTTGCAACAGGTCGTCCGACTCGGTGCAGAAGCGCAGATTTTCCTTTATCGTCTGCAAATATTCCGACAGTCTCGAATTTTCCTCTACGAGTACCGTATTGTGTTCGAACGACGATTTCAGCTTGCGGTATTTGCGGTAGTAAGCTTGCGCGTTTTGCTGCGGAGTGAGCTGTCTGTCCAAAGGTATGGTGACGGTGGAGCCGTCGCAGTAGTTTTCGCAGGTCAGGCTGTCGTCGCCGTGTATTTTCCACAGGTTGGACAGTATCAGATCTCCGTACAGCTTGTACGTTTCTCGGTCCTGCGCTTCCAAAAGCGTTTGCCGTTGCGCCGCAAGCTTCTTTTCCGTGCGGGATATGGCGTTTTTGACGACGGCGGCGACGGATTTCGCCTTGTCGCGAAAGCGTTGCGCTTTGTCCAGCAGATAAAAGTAGTTGTCGTGCGCCTTGTTAAGCGTGGCAAAAAACATTTTTTCGCCCTTTTGCGAGCGATAGTCGAATGGACAAACCTCAACGGGCGTGCCGTTGTTCAGCACGACGCAGGGGTGGGGCTTTTGCAGCTCGTCGCGGTAATGCGCAAGCCTTGTCACGACAAGCTCGTTGTTGTCGGGCGAGTGGTCGTTTTCGTCTATGCCGCACAGTATTTCGTTTACCGTGGTTTGCGACACGCCGAGCAGCGTTTCGGGCAGAGTTTTGCGCAGGGGCAGACTGCAATCCGTCAAAAACTCTCTCACGCGGGGCAGATCGAAGGGTTCTATTTTGTTTTGCGGCGCAAAAAAGCTGTATTTTGCCCCCGCCATTATTATCCTCGACGCGTTCAGATCCTGCGGCAGGTGTTTTATGCTGTCGAGTATCACGTAGTTGCCGTCGGTCAGTATCACGTTGGACGTTTTGCCCGTCAGCTCGAACAGCAGTTTCATTTCCTTTTTGTAGCCGAGTTCGTCGCTTACCTGCAAGCAAAATTCCAGCACCCGTTCGTATGGCATCTGGTTGACGGCGGTGACGGTGGCGTTGGAGATGTATTTGCGCAGCAGCATGCAAAAGGCGGGCGCGACCTTCGGGTTGTCCGTGGGCATTTCGGTCAGGTGTATTCTGTTCACGTTGGCGTTGGCGGAAATAAGCAGCTTGTAGGTTTGCTTGTTGAACACAAAAAGCACCAATTCGTCTTTTTCCGGTTGGTACAGTTTGGTGATCTTGCCTCCCACGAGAGTTTCGGCAAATTCCCGCCTCAGCACCGATAGCGTCAGCGCGTCGAAAGCCATTTCGTTCCTCCTTTATCGTTCGATTGCCGTTTTCAACAATTATATCATAGCTTTTGCCCCGTTGCAACTGCGCCGTGCAAAAAACGCTTTGCGTTCGTTTTGCCGCCGATGTCGCGCCTAACGCAAGCTATTTGCACAAATCAAGTAATTTATTGCAGTTTACAACAAATTTTTGCCCCGCAATTTGATTGCTAAAAACAATTATATATGATAAAATATAAAACCGTCGGAGCAATCCGCCAAGTGACAACAATGTCGGAGGACTAATATGAAATACACGCAAAAAAGAGAAAAAAACACATTGACCGTCAGCTTCAAAGCCAACGCCGAGGAGTGGGCGAATTTCGTCATGCGCGCCTACGAGCAAAACAAGGGCAAGTACAACGTGCCGGGATTTCGCAAGGGACACGTACCCAAGAGCGTTTTGGAAAGCCGCTACGGCAAGGGTCTGTTCTTGGAGGACGCGCTTTATATCTGCGCGCAAGAATATTACAACGAGTTTTTGGATAAAAATAAAGAAGCGACTCCCGTCGCCCGTCCCGCCATCGACGACAAATCCGTCAAAATGGACGACAAGGGCGTGTCGTTTGCCGTCGTAGTGACCGTTCGTCCGGAAATAACTCTCGGACAATACAAGGGGCTTACGATAGAAAAGACCGCTCCGCAAAAGGCAAAAGCCGCGGACGTGGACGCCGAGCTTGCCAAGGTGCGCGAGCGCAACGCGCGTTTCATAGAGATCACCGACCGCGCGGTACAAGACGGCGATCGGATAGATCTCGATTACTGCGGCAAGGTGGACGGCGTTGCGTTTGAGGGAGGCACCGCGCAAAAGCAAACTCTCACGATAGGCTCGCACACCTTTATTCCGGGCTTCGAAGAGCAGCTTGTCGGCTTCAACATCGGCGAGACCAAGGACATAACCGTAACTTTCCCGGAGGACTATCACGAGGAGAGCCTCAAAGGCAAGCAAGCCGTGTTCACCGTCACGGTCAACGGCATAACCGTCAAAGAGCTGCCGGAGTTGGACGACGAGTTTGCCAAGGACGTAAGCGAGTTTTCCACGCTCAAAGAGTACAAAGCTGACATCAAAAAGACCATTAACGACCGTTACGTCCAAGACGCCGAGCGCGCCGACGAGGACAAGCTGTACGAAACGGTCGTCAACAACACTCCGATAGATATCCCCGACGAGATGATCGAGGAGCAGATCGACCAATACGTAGAAGATTTCAAATATCAATTGGCAAGCAGCGGTCTCAGCATCGAAAACTACTTCAAATACACGGGTTCGACAATGGAGCAGTTGCGCAAGGATCACAGAGAACGCGCCGAAAAAGCAGTGCATACCCGTTTGGTATTCGAAGAGATCGTCAAAACGGAAAATATCACCGCCACGGACGAGCAGGTGGAAGCCAAGATCAAGGACTACGCGGAGAAAAACGGCACTTCCTACGAAGAGTTCGGCAGACAGCTGCACCCCTCCGACAGATATTATTTTGAAAATCAAGCCATCACCGAATTGCTTTTGCAATTGCTCAAAAAGGAAAACACAATCGCCTGAGGCGCAATAGGAGAACGCAATGACACTTATTCCAATGGTTATCGACCGCACCGAAGGCGGAGAAAGAAGCTACGATATTTATTCGCGTCTGCTGGAAGACCGCGTGGTATTTATCAGCGGCGAGATCACAAGCGAGCTTGCCAATTTGGTTGTCGCGCAGCTGATCTATCTGGAAAGCAAGGATCCCACCAAGGATATTTCCCTCTACATCAACAGCCCCGGCGGCGAAGTTACCGCGGGACTTGCCATCTACGACACTATGCGCTACATTCGTTGCGACGTGTCCACTATATGTATAGGCATGGCGGCAAGCATGGGCGCGTTTTTGTTGGCTGCGGGCACAAAAGGCAAACGTTTTGCGTTGCCCAACAGCGAAATAATGATCCATCAAGTGTTGGGCGGCAGTCAGGGACAGGCAAGCGACGTGGAAATACAGACCAGACAGCTGCTCAAAATCAAAAACAAGATCAACTCTATTCTCGCCGAAAACGTCGGCAAACCGATAGAAACGGTGGAGCGCGACACCGATCGCGACAACTACCTTTCGGCGGAGGAAGCCAAGGACTACGGCATTGTGGACGAGGTTTTCTACACTCGCAAGTCGTAGCCGAAAACACACTCTAAAAGTAAAAGGAGTAACAATGCAAACCTGTTCTTTTTGCGGAAAAAAAGAAAACGAGGTCAAGCGTATGCTTTCCTCTCCCAACGGCGTGTGCATTTGCGACGCATGCGTGGCTACCTGTCAGGATATTCTGGACAGCGAAGGCTTCGGCGAAACGGAAAATGAGTCCGTGCGTCTGCCCAAGCCGGAGGAGATCAAGGCGGAGTTGGACAAATACGTCGTTGGTCAGGACAACGCCAAAAAAACGTTGGCGGTCGCCGTTTACAATCATTACAAACGCGTGTTTTATGCCGACAACAGCGATGAGATCGAGTTGGAAAAGAGCAACATTCTGATGCTGGGTCCCACGGGCTGCGGCAAAACGCTTTTGGCAAAGACGTTGGCGCGTATTTTGGACGTGCCCTTTGCCGTTGCCGACGCTACCACCCTCACCGAAGCGGGCTACGTGGGCGAGGACGTGGAAAACATTTTGCTCAAACTCATTCAGGCTGCGGACTACGATATAGCGCGCGCCGAACACGGAATAATTTACATCGACGAGATAGACAAAATAGCCAAAAAGACGGAAAACGTGTCCATCACCCGCGACGTCAGCGGCGAGGGCGTACAGCAGGCTTTGCTTAAAATCATCGAAAGCACCGTAGCCAACGTGCCTCCGCAGGGCGGCAGAAAGCACCCGCAGGCGGAAAGTATCGCCATTGACACCACAAACATTCTGTTTATCTGCGGCGGAGCCTTTGTCGGCTTGGAAAAAATCGCCGAAAAGCGTCAGCAAGGCGCGGGATTGGGCTTCGGCAACAAGATAAAGAGTACTGCGGAGATCGACCATGCGGAATTGGTAAAAAGTCTGCAACCGCAGGACTTCATCAAGTACGGGCTTATCCCGGAGTTTGTGGGCAGATTGCCCATAACCGTGGGTCTGTCGCCGTTGGACGAGACCGCGTTGGTCAAGATACTGACCGAACCGAAAAACTGCCTTGTAAAGCAATACAAAAAGCTGTTCAGGCTGGACGGCATCGATCTGGAATTCGACGACGACGCGCTTAAAGCCATAGCGGAAAAGTCCATGCGTCTCAAAACGGGCGCGCGCGGCTTGCGTTCGGTGTTGGAAAATCTTATGCTGGATTGTATGTATGAAGCTCCCAGCCGCGGAGACGTGGTGGGAGTCAGAGTTACCCGCCAAAGCGTCGAGGGCAGCGGAGAACCGCTTGTTACGCGCAAAGCAGGCTGAATCGCTTGAAAAAATCGAAATCTTCGAAAATTTGTCGACCCGCTCCGTCAATGGACGCGGGTCGTTTTGCAACGCAAGCGTTTGTCCCCGCCTCGCTTCCGTTCGTCTCGTTTTCGTAAATCGGTCGGAGCAAAGCTCCGCTTTAAGCAAGCGGGCTTTTTTTGTTGCAAAATAATGCAATTTATTCTATAATTATTTTTAACGTAATTTATTCGTTCGGGGATACGCGCTTTACAAAACCTGCGCAAACGCAGCTTTTCGAGGGATCGTGCAACGCGGTCGCAAAAGCAAAGCGCGCGCCCTACGCGCGTAAAAAGAAAGGCGCGCGGGCGCATTTCGGCAAAAGCGTCACTAATTCCCGATCGAATTACACACACTATCGAAAAACCACAAGAGGTACTCAAAGTGACAGAATACAACAATTTACCCGTATTGGCAATGAGGGGCAATTTCTTCTTTCCCAACATACGCGCCAAGGTGGAGGTGGCGCGGGAAATTTCCCGCAACGCGCTCAAATACGCCTTGGAAAACGGCGGCAAATTTTTTATGGTAAGTCAGATCGACGGCGCCAAGTCCACCCCGTCCGCTTTGGCGGATTTCTACTCGGTGGGAGTGCTGGCGGAGATCGTCTCCGTGGAAAGCGCGACAGTGGAAGCGACGACGGTAATGGCAAACACCTTTGACGCGGCGAAAGTCACCCATTGGACGTTCGGCAACGGCATCATCTTCGCCGACGTCGAAACGCTGGACTTCACCTGCAAGCGCGACAACGAGACGCGGGCGCTGTTTGAGCAGACCGTCAGCCACATCAACAGGCTTGCGGAGATCAACAAAAGCGTAAGCAAACCGGACGTCAAGCTGTTTACCGTAAACGGCGAGATAGACTATCTTGCTTTTACCAACGTTGTTGCCAACGAATTGGTGCAGCGGCTGTCCGAAAGGCAGCGCGTTTTGGAAGAAACGGACGTGGAAACGCGTATGGAGCTTATTTGCGCCTACGTGATAGGCGAAATGGACTTCGCCAACGCGGAAAAGCGTATCGCCAACCGCGTAAAGCAGCAAGTTGCAAGCGGTCAAAAGGAGTACTATCTGCGCGAGCAGATGAAGGCTATCTCGGCGGAATTGGGCGATGACGCCAACGAAAAGCAAGATTATCTTGACAAGATCAAGTCGAGCGGAATGCCCCGCGAGGTGGCGGAAAAAGCCACTAAGGAACTCAACCGTCTTTCCAAAATGTCCTCCACGTCCCCCGACGCGGCGGTCATACGCAACTACCTCGATTGGTTGGTGGATGTCCCTTGGAAAACGGAAACGGAGGACAACAAGGATCTGAAACTCGCCCGTGAGATCTTGGACGAGGATCACTACGGTCTCACCAAGATAAAGGACAGGATAGTGGAGTATCTTGCCGTAATGCAATTGACGGGCAAGCTCAACGGTCCCATACTTTGTTTTGTGGGACCTCCGGGAGTGGGCAAAACGTCCATCGTCAAGAGCATTGCGCGCGCATTGGGGCGCAAATATCTAAGAGTAAGTCTCGGCGGCGTTCGGGACGAGGCGGAGATCCGCGGTCACCGCAGAACGTACGTGGGCGCGATACCGGGCAAGATCATTTATATGATGAAGCAAGCGGGCTGCGTCAACCCCGTGCTGCTTTTGGACGAAATAGACAAAATGGGCATGGACAACCGCGGCGATCCCGCAAGCGCCATGCTGGAAGTGTTGGACCCCGAACAGAATTTCAGCTTTACCGATCACTATCTGGAAGTGCCCTACGATCTCAGCAAGGTGCTGTTCGTATGCACCGCAAACGCGACGGACGACATTCCCGAACCGCTTCTCGACCGTATGGAGACAATCGAACTCAGCGGCTACACCGAGTTGGAAAAGATCGCCATAGCAAAGAAATATCTTCTTCAAAAAAATACGATCTTGCACGGCATACCCGACGGCGCGATAAGCATTTCCGACGAGACCTACGCCAAGATCATCGAGCGTTACACAAGCGAATCGGGAGTGCGCAGTCTGGAAAGGGAGATCGCCGCCATTTGCCGCAAGGTGGCGTTGAAGCTGGTGGAGGATCCCTCCGTCAAGGTCACGGTGACTTCGGACAATCTGCACGAATTTTTGGGCGCGGAGAAGCATCGCGACGAAATGGCGCTGGTGGACGACACCGTGGGCACCGCAAGGGGACTTGCCTGGACGCGCGTCGGCGGCGTTACGCTCAACGTGGACGCTACGCTTTTCCCCGGCAAGGGCGACGTGCAATTGACGGGCAATCTCGGCGACGTGATGAAGGAATCGGCTCGTACGGCAATATCCCTCGTAAAGAGCCTCGCCGACGACTACGGCATAGACAAGGACAAATTCGAGCATACCGACATTCACATTCACGTGCCGGAGGGAGCCATTCCCAAAGACGGTCCCAGCGCGGGCGTGACCATGGCGACGGTGGTTATGTCGGCTTTTTCCGGCATACCCGTATCGGGCAAGGTGGCGATGACGGGAGAGATCACTCTTCGCGGCAAAGTGCTGCCGATAGGCGGACTTCGCGAAAAGGCGCTTGCCGCTTACCGTCTCGGAGTCAAAAAGGTCATCATACCCGCGGGCAACGCCAAGGATCTGGAAGAGATCCCGCAAGAGGTAAAGGACAGCGTGGAGTTTACGTTGGCTGAGGACATTCGTACGGTATTTGCCAACGCTCTCGTGCGCAAGTAGGTGCAAAATGAAAATAAAAAGATCCGCCTACGTCAAGGGCGCGGCGACCTACGCGCAGTGCATAGTATCCGAATTGCCGCAGATCGCGGTGGCGGGCAAATCCAACGTAGGCAAAAGCAGCTTTATCAACTATCTTACGGGCGACGGCAAGCTTGCCCGCACTTCCAAGCTGCCGGGACGTACGCGGCTCATCAACTACTTTTTGATAAACGAGGGCGAAGAAAGCGAATTTTTGCTTGCCGACCTGCCGGGCTACGGCTTTGCCAAAGTGTCGGACGCGGAAAAACTCAAATGGGCGGATCTGTTGGAAAAGTATCTCGCCAACGAGCGTCGGCTTGTGCAAGTGCTGTTTTTGGTGGATATTCGTCACGACCCCACCAAGGACGACGCCACTATGTACAACTATCTGTTTCAAAACGGCGTTCCCTTTACCGTGGTGGCGACCAAGGCGGACAAGCTTCCCAAAAGTCAGGTCAAAAACAGGTGCCGAGCGATCGCGAGCTTTTTCAAGTTGGGCGAGGGCAACGTGCTGCCGATAAGCTCCGTCGACAAAACGGGCGGAGAAGCAGTTCTCGACAAGCTGGAAACATTGCTCCTTGCCTGCAAAACGCAGCCGCCGTCGGAATAAAATTATCTGATTGCTTTCAAGTGGCGGCGGACGCGCTTTTTCCGCGAAAAATCTCGTCGCCGTTTCAAGCGTTTACGCCGTGCCGAAAGGTACAACTTGTAAAAAATATCAAAAACACATCGAAAGGAGAGCCGCGGCTGTCCTTTTGTTACGCAAAATACGCAAAATGCATACAATATATTTGTATTTTGTCCGACGATGTGGTAAAATACATTTCGGGTCGTATCTTCGAAACGATACTTTCATTTTATATCTTTTACCGAAAAAGATAGTCGTACCCTTTCGGGGCGATATAGGAGTTTTTATGGTAAACAATAGCAAAGCAAGTTATATAGCGCGCTATGCGATCATGCTTGCGACCATTCTTGTCGCAGTTCTTTTGGACAAATCGATAACTCTCGGACTTCCCATAGCCGGCGCAACCTTCGAATTACTCGTAACGCTCTCTTTTTGTTTCCTGTTAAATTCGTGGTTGGACGGCTTTTTGTCTACGGTTTTTATGGGATTGAGTTCATTTATCTGGTCGTTCCCTTTTTCCAATGTAGCCTCGCAAAACCCTCTCATATCCGTTTTGCCGAGAGTTTTTGTGGGAATTATCGCCTTTTGTGCATATCGGTTGATCTTGCTCGCCACGCGCAAAGCTAAACACAAGGCGGTATGCCAAATTGCGGCTATCACGGTATCCGCGTTTTGCGGTCTTGTGGCTAACACCGTTTTGTACTTGGGAGCGTTGTCCGTTTTCGGCGAGGGTTACGGTTCCTTTGCCACACTTTTGAAAGGCGTCGCGATACTCAACATTTTGCCCGAATACCTTGTGTCTTTGTTGGGGTGCGCGTCGGTGGTGCTCGGTGTGCGCCGCGGTTTGAAGCTGGGTATCGACGGCAACAATTGGCGAGTATCGGGCGAGGACGAACGGGATACGACAAACGAACCGTCGAAATCATTTGACGGCGAAAGCGCGGTTTCCGATACCGACGAAAACGATAGGGCAGCTCTGACGTCCGACGAGGCGGTCACAAAAGAACAAAAGGACGAGGAAAAACAATGATAATTACTATCGATATAGGCAACACTAATATAAAAATCGGCTTGTTCGACCAAAAGGGCAAGCTGTGCAATTCGTTCAAGATGAGTACCGACGTCAAGCGCACGTCCGACGAGTACGTAGCGTTGCTGCTGCAATTGCTCACGTACAACAACATCGACGTGCATACAGTCGGCGGCGCGATTTTGTCCTCGGTGATACCGCAATTGGACTACACGTTCACCAACGTTATCAAGTATGTTTTCGGCATCAAGCCGCTCGTGGTGGGCGTGGGAGTCAAGACGGGGCTTGCCATTCGCTACGACTTTCCGAGAGAATTGGGCAGCGACCGCATCATCACCTGCGTTGCGGCGGAAAAACAGTACGGAGCGCCCTTTATATTGGTGGATTTCGGCACGGCTACCACGTTCAACGTGGTCAACGACAAGCACGAGTTTGTGGGCGGAGCCATCGCGTTGGGGCTAAAAGCCTCGATAGAGTCGCTTGCCCGCTGCACGGCGCGTTTGCCCAACGTGGAGTTGGAAACGCCCTCCAAGGTCACGGCGCAGTCCACCCGCAAGGCAATTCAAAGCGGAGTCATCTACGGCGCGGTGGGGCAGGTCAAGTACATTATCGAGCGTATCAAGGCGGAGACGGGTCTGTCCGACGCAAGCGTCATCGCCACGGGCGGAATGGCAAACATTATCGCCGACGTTGAGCCGCTGTTCGATCATATCGACCGCGAATTGTCGCTTAAAGGGCTTTACGAAATTTACAGCCTGAACGCGCAATAGTTGCGCAAAGCCTGTTGACAAAAATTTTCGAACATTCTACAATATATACAAACAAATGTTCTACAAATAAACAAGTATGGAATTCAGATTGCACTCAAAATTTCAACCCTGCGGCGATCAACCGCAGGCAATTGCCGAGTTGACGCAAGGCATAAAGGACGGACTTGCAACGCAAGTACTCAGGGGAGTTACGGGCAGCGGCAAAACCTTTACCATGGCAAACGTCATTGCCAACGTCAACCGTCCCGCGCTGGTGATTTGTCACAACAAAACGCTTGCGGCGCAGCTGTGCAACGAATTCAGAGAGTTCTTTCCCGAAAACAGAGTGGAGTTTTTTGTCTCCTATTACGACTACTATATGCCGGAAAGCTACATTCCCTCGCGCGATCTGTACATAGAAAAGGAGATCGATATCAACGACGAGATAGACCGCCTGCGGCACAGCGCCACTTGCAGTCTGTTCGAGCGTAGGGACACGATAGTGGTGGCGTCCGTCAGCTGCATTTACGGCTTGGGCGCTCCCGGAGAGTACTACAAACTCAGCCTCAGCTTGCGTCCGGGCGACGAGACGAGCCGCGAGGCGGTGATAAAAAAGCTCATTTCCATTCAATACACCCGCAACGATATGGATTTCAAGCGCGGAACGTTTCGCGTTCGCGGAGACATATTGGAGATATATCCCGCGTCCTATTCCGAACATGCGATCCGCGTGCAGTTTGGGGGGGATGAGGTGGAAAAAGTGCAGGAGATCGACGCCTTGACGGGCAACGTAGTCGCCAATTTACTGCATACCATCGTCTTTCCCGCAAGCCAATACGTGGTGGAGGGCGTTACTATGGAAAAGGCGCTCGAACAGATCAAGGAAGATCTGCAAACGGAAGCGGACGACTTTCAAAACGCCAACAAATTGGTGGAGAGCATGCGCCTAAGACAGCGCGTCGGCTACGATATGGAGATGATGCGCGAAATGGGCTATTGCAGCGGTATCGAAAACTATTCCCGCTACTTTGACGGGCGCAGTCCGGGACAGCCGCCCTATACCTTGTTGGATTACTTTCCCGACGATTTCATCACCTTCATCGACGAAAGTCACATGACCATACCGCAAATACGTGGTATGTACAACGGCGACCGCGCTCGCAAAGTCAACCTTGTCGGGTACGGTTTCCGTCTCAAATCGGCTTACGACAACCGCCCCTTGACCTTCGACGAATTCGACAGCCGTCTCGGACAGCTTATCTGCGTATCCGCAACGCCCGCCGAGTACGAGTTGAAGCGCGCCGACAACGTCGTGGAGCAGCTGATCCGTCCCACGGGCTTGCTCGATCCCGCCGTGGAGGTGCGCCCCGTGGAAGGGCAGATCGACGATCTGTTGGGCGAGATACGCAAAACGGTGGAAAGCGGCGGCAGAGTACTCGTCACGACGTTGACCAAGCGTATGGCGGAGAGCCTCACCGAGTTTCTTGCCAAGCAGGACGTGCGCGTGCGGTATATGCACAGCGAGATAGACACTCTCGAACGCGTAGAGATAGTGACCGCGCTCAAAAAGGGCGAGTTCGACGTTTTGGTGGGAATAAATTTGCTGCGCGAAGGTCTGGATATGCCGCAGGTAAAGCTGGTGGCGATCCTGGACGCCGACAAGGAGGGCTTTTTGCGCAGCGACACCGCGCTCATTCAGACGATCGGACGCGCCGCGCGCAACGTCGAGGGTCGCGTGATAATGTACGCGGACGTATTGACGGACAGCATGAAGCGCGCGATCGGCGAGACCGAACGCCGCAGAAAGGTGCAAAACGAATTCAACGTGGCGCACAACATCATTCCGAAAACCGTCGAACACGAGGTGGAGAACACTCTCGAAATCACCCAAAAGGGCGACGACTCTATGTCCGTCAAGGAGTTGGAACGCGCTATCGACAACGTCACCGCCCGTATGAAGAGCGCCGCCGATATGTTGGACTTCGAAAAGGCGATCATTTTGCGCGAACAAGTTACCCAATTGACCAAAAAGCTGGAAAAGGCAAAAAAGCAAAAAAACAAACGGCAGTAAGCTCGCGTTACGTTTTTTCGACCCCATTATCGATTTTTATCTACCGAATATGCGGGTAAAACTAGTTGAAGCCGACTTCGCCGTAAAGTTGCTCTCGGATAGCTCGATAGCGTATATGTGACGGTAAATGTGGGATCATAAGCGACGACAGTCAATACGTTATGATAAAATTTTACGAAAACGGCGCGGATTTTTTGCGCGAAAATACAAGTATACTTCGGGCATATCCTTTTGAAACGACCTTTTTTGAGGGAAACGCCGAAAGTATCAGTCGTTGCGACGACGTAAATTTCGCCGTCAAGGCGGAAGCGGACGGCGATCTGTTGCTGTTCGTACATACCGGCAACTATCCGGCTGTGCTTTTCGGCAGCGCGAGGTGCGCCGAGGAGCTTGCGAAAGCGGCGGCAAACGGTTTGCGGTTCGATCGCACGCTGGGCGTAGAGGACGTATCCCTTGCCTTTTGGAGAGAGTACGAAAACATAGTCGGAGGCAGTCACAAGATAAATTTTTCCATGGATGTGATGACATGCAGCTCCGTCGCGCCTTGCGATGTTAGCGATGTGACGTACGCAACAACAGACGATGCCGAACAGATAGCGCATCTTTGGGCGCGTTTTACGGGTGACGTAACGCACCGAAACACAAGTGTTGAGGAGATGTTGGCGCGTATACGCTCCGATATTTCCTCTTATCGGTGCGTCAAACGGGAGGGTAAAGTCGTATCTGTTGCCGCCGTCAGCGACGAAAGCAATGGATTGACGCGTATAAGTGGAGTTTACACTTTGCCGGAGTACCGCAACAATGGCTTTGCTCGTCAAACGGTGACTTCCTTTACTGCGGATATACTCAAACGCGGAAGGATCCCCTATCTGCACGTGGACAAGACAAATCCCGTCAGTAACCGCCTTTATCTGTCTATCGGCTACGTTCGCGGCAACACCAAGTTGGAAATAGAAAGGGTAGTTGCTTCGTAAATTGTGAAATGATACATCACTGCGCATTACGCGCTTGTTGAAAAAGTCGGGTAAAACAGCGCAAATGCCGACAGCAAAAAACGAAAAACATTTATTTGGCGCATACCGACTTTATGCGCAACGACAGACCTATGAAAGACATAGTAATAAAAAATGCCAAAGAAAACAACTTAAAGAGCGTAAGTCTCACCATTCCGCGGGACAAATTGGTGGTGTTTACCGGTTTGTCGGGCAGCGGCAAGTCGTCGCTTGCTTTCGACACCATTTTTGCCGAGGGACAGCGCCGCTATGTGGAAAGCCTCAGCAGTTACGCGCGGCAATTTCTCGGACAAATGGACAAACCCGACGTGGAGAGCATCGAGGGGCTGTCTCCCGCCATATCCATCGACCAAAAAACGACGTCGGGCAATCCGCGTTCGACGGTCGGCACTGTCACGGAGATCTACGACTATCTGCGTTTGCTTTACGCGCGCATAGGCGTCGCGTATTGTCCGCACTGCGGTTTGCCCATTTCCAAAACCACCGTGGATCAGATATGCGACAGAGTCGCGGCTCTCGGCGACGGCACAAAGCTTATGATACTTGCGCCCGTTGTTCGCGGCAGAAAGGGCGAGTACGCCAAGCTTTTCGACCAGCTCAAACGTCAGGGGTATCTGCGCGTCAGCGTGGACGGCAACAACTACACGCTGGACGAAGAGATCAAGCTGGAAAAAAACGTCAAACACAACATCAGCGTAGTCGTCGACCGACTTACCGTCAAGCCGGAGATGAACACTCGTCTGTCCGACAGTATCGAAACGGCGCTTAAACTTGCCGACGGTCTGGTGGTGGTGTCGGCAAACGGCAAGGAGACCACCTACTCCGACAAATTTGCCTGTCCCGAATGCGGTTTTACGATAGAGGAGTTGGAACCGCGTTCCTTTTCCTTCAACAGTCCGTTCGGGGCTTGTCCGGAGTGTCTCGGCTTGGGCTTCAAGCAGGAGTTCGACGAAAATTTGATAATCCCCGACGACAGCAAGTCGCTGCACGGCGGCGCAGTCAGGCTGTTGGGCTTCAATCTCGGCGCAGCAAGCTGGATGCGTACGCTTTTCGACGCTCTTGCGGAAAAATACGGTTTCAGCTGCGACGTTCCCGTGCGGGATCTGCCGAAATCCGTATACAATACGATAATGTACGGCAACGGCGGCGAGCAGCTTGTATGCCGTATCAAAGACGGTCGCACTTTCAACGCCTCGTGGGAGGGTATCATTCCGATGATGACGCGCCGTCACAACGATTGCAAAAGCGATTGGACGCGTCAGGAATACGAAAAATTTATGGTGGACAAGCCTTGTCATCACTGTCACGGCAAACGTCTCAAAGAGGAGATACTTGCGGTCAAAGTGGGCGGACTGAACATTTGGGAGGCGGGCGAGCTGTCTATCGTCAAAGCGTTGGAATTTTTCGGAAATCTTCAATTGGACGAAACGCGCGCCAAGATCGCCTATATGGTGCTGCGCGAGGTCAATGCCCGTCTCAAATTTCTCGTGGACGTGGGCTTGGGCTATCTTACGTTGAACCGCAGCGCGGGAACGCTCAGCGGAGGCGAAGCGCAGCGCATACGTCTTGCCACGCAGATAGGCAGCGGACTTACGGGCGTACTGTATATTCTCGACGAACCGTCGATAGGACTTCACCAACGCGACAACGGCAAGCTCATCGCCACGCTCACTCATTTGCGCGACTTGGGCAACACGCTCATCGTTGTTGAACACGACGAGGACACGATCCGTTCGGCGGATTTCGTGGTGGACGTCGGTCCGGGCGCGGGCGTTCACGGCGGTGAGATAGTGTTTGCGGGCACCGTACCCGACCTTGTCAAGTGCAAGGAATCCGTGACGGGCAAGTACCTCAGCGGCGAGCTGTCTATTCCCGTTCCCGCCGAAAGGCGCGCGGGCAACGGACATTTGCTTACCGTCAAGGGGGCTTACAAAAACAATCTCAAACACATCGACGTCAGCTTTAAGCTTGGCTGTCTCAACCTTGTCACGGGAGTGTCGGGCAGCGGCAAAAGCAGCCTTGTAAACGAAGTGCTGTTGCCCTATCTGGAACAGCGTCTCAACCGCGCGCGCCGCAGCGATGTGTTTTGCGACGGTATCGAAGGCTTGGAGTACCTCGACAAGGTCATTTCCATCGATCAAAGCGCGATAGGGCGCACCCCTCGCAGCAATCCCGCCACCTATACGGGCGTGTTCACAATGATACGCGATCTGTTTGCCGCCACCCCCGACGCCAAGGAGCGCGGCTACGGCAGCGGACGGTTCAGCTTCAACGTCAAGGGCGGTCGCTGCGATCACTGCGAAGGCGACGGCATATTGCGCATTTCTATGAATTTCCTGCCCGACGTGTATGTTCCGTGCGAGGTGTGTCACGGCGCTCGGTACAATCGCGAAACGCTTGCCGTCAAGTACAAGGGCAAGTCGATAGCCGACGTGCTGGATATGACGATAGAGGAAGCGGTGGGCTTTTTTGAAAACATCGCTTCGATAAAAAACAAAATACAAACGCTCTACGACGTGGGCTTGGGCTATATGAAATTGGGACAGCCCGCCACGACGTTATCCGGCGGCGAGGCGCAGCGCGTCAAGCTCGCAACGGAGCTAAGCAAGCGCAGTACGGGCAAAACGTTGTATATTTTGGACGAGCCGACGACGGGTCTGCATTCGCACGACGTGGCAAAGCTGATAAGCATTTTGCAGCGCCTTGTTGCGGGAGGCAACACCGTTATCGTCATCGAACACAATCTCGACGTAGTCAAGGTAGCGGATTATATCGTGGATCTCGGTCCCGAAGGCGGCGACGAAGGCGGTTCCGTCGTGATTACGGGCACGCCCGAACAAGTCGTTGCGTCCAACGCGGGGTACACGGGCGAATATCTGAGACCTATTTTGGAAAAAGCCAAACAGAAGTAGACCGAATCGGTCGGCTTTTTCTTTTTGTCCGCCGCTTGTAAAAAAAAACGAATTAGTGTACAATATCATTAACAACGACTGCGGCAACAAACGCCGCGAGGTGAAGGATGACCAGACAAAAGTTACTGCTTATCGACGGCAACAGCATACTTAACCGCGCCTATTTTGCGTTGCAAAGGACCATGACGGACAGTATGGGGCGCAACGTAAACGCGGTGTACGGCTTTACCAACATTTTGCTCAAAGTGCTTGCCGACCTGTCTCCCGACAAGCTCATCGTGGCGTTCGATGAGCGCGGGCACAATTTCCGCAAGGATATTTATCCCGACTACAAAGCCAACCGTCACGGTATGCCCGACGACTTGGCGGCGCAGATGCCTATCTTGCACGAACTGCTCGGCGCAATGCGCGTGCAGATAGTGGAAGCGCCGGGGGTGGAAGCGGACGATATTATCGGTACCGTTTCCCGCGCTTTCGACGGCGACTGTTATATCGTTTCGGGCGACCGGGATATGTTGCAGCTTGTCAGCGACAAGACGACTGTGCTGCTCACGATCAAGGGCGTGACGGAAGTGGAGGCGGTGGATCCCGACGCACTCAAAGAGCGCTACCAAATGACGCCCGCGCAGGTAATCGAGTTCAAAGCGTTGCGCGGCGACACCTCCGACAACATTCCGGGGGTCAAGGGCGTCGGCGAAAAGACCGCCTTGGCGTTGCTTGCCAAGTACGGCGACATCGACACGCTTTTCGCTCGCGTCGACGAGGAAAAGGGTGCTTTGCATGACAAGCTTGTCGAAGGGCGCGACATGGCGTATGTCAGCAAGCAATTGGCTACTATCGTCACAAACGTCGACGTGGATTACGATCTTGCCGCGGCAAACCCGCCCGTATACGGCGCGGAAGCAAAGAGCGTTTTGGAACAGCTTCAATTCCGTTCCGTTGTCGCGCGGCTCAACTTCGACGACAGCGCTCCCGTATCGGCGGTAACGGTGGAGACCGTCGACGTCAAAACCCTTGCTCAACTCAAAGAAGTATCCGCAATTTGTCAAAACGCGGCTTACTTTGCGTTTCATTTTGACGGAAAGGTCGTCTATTTGTCTGCGGACGACAAGGTGCAATACGCCGTCGCTGCGTCGGACAGCTTTTTGGACGAGCTTACGCAGGACGTCGTGTGGCAAACGCTCCAACCGCTGTTGCAAAGCGACGTCGCCAAGGCTGTTTACGACGTCAAATCGCTTAGACATCTGCTTGCCGAGCATGGCGCGGAATTGAGATCCGTACGTTACGACGTATGCCTTATGCAGTATCTGGTGGAGTATCGCGCCTACAAGGACATTGCGAGTCTTGCGGCGGCTTACGGTTACGAGGCGTCGGGCGCGGCGATATTCGCCCTTGCGGACAAGCTCGATCGGCAGCTAAAACAGCTCGGCTTGGAGAAGTTGTACTACGAAGTGGAGCTTCCCCTCTCCGATCTGCTGTACCGAATGGAAACGGAGGGCGTAAAGGTTGACGCAGAGCTTTTGGACAAAATGTCCGCGGAATTGCACGCGCAATTGGATTCCGTCGCCGCGGAAATTTACGATCTGGCGGGTGAGACGTTCAACGTCAACAGTCCAATGCAGCTGCAACGGATACTTTTCGACAAATTGGGGCTTCCCCACGGCAAAAAGAACCAACGCGGCTACTCCACGGGCAACGACGTGCTGGAAAAGCTCATAGACAGGCACCCGATAGTGGAAAAGATACTTTCCTATCGTCAAACATCCAAGCTGCTCGGCACCTATCTTGACGGCTTGAAACCGCTGATCAAACACGGCTTGGTACACACTACCTTCAACCAGACGCTGACCTCCACGGGACGTCTCAGCAGCAGCGACCCCAATTTGCAAAACATACCCGTCCGCACCGACGTGGGCAAAGAGATCCGTCGATTGTTTGTTTCCAAGCACGGCGTATTTGTGGGCGCGGACTATTCGCAGATAGAACTACGACTGCTTGCGGCGTTCAGCAAGGACGAAAATTTGCTGGACTGCTTCCGCAAGGGCGAGGATATTCACCTGCGCGTCGCGTCGGAGCTGTTGGGCATTCCTCCCGAAATGGTAAATCACGATATGCGCCGCATGGCAAAAGCCGTCAATTTCGGCATTATCTACGGCATATCCGACTTCGGACTGAGTCAAAACGTTCATTTGAGCGTTCGCAAAGCGCACGAATATATCGATCTGTATTTCCAACGGTTTCCCACTATCAAGGCTTATCTCGACGGCTGCGTCGAGCAAGCCAAAAAGGACGGTTATATCACCACCTTGACGGGTCGCCGCAGGCAGATCCCCGAACTGAAAAGCGGCAACTACAATCTTCGCGCATTCGGCGAGCGCGCCGCTATGAACATGCCGTTGCAGGGCAGCGCCGCCGACATAATGAAGATAGCCATGCTCAAAGTGGACGAGGCGATGCGCAAGCAAAAGCTCAAAAGCAAAATAGTGCTGCAAATACACGACGAACTCATCGTGGATTGCTATCCCGAAGAGGCGGAGGCGGTCAAGCGCATAGTCAAAGAGCAAATGGAAAACGCCGTCGAATTGGCGTGTCCGCTCACCGTCGAAACAGAGGAGGGCGCAACGCTCTATGAAGCCTGAGGTCATTGCAATTTGCGGCTACATAGGCAGCGGAAAAAGTCAAGTCGCCGCCATTTTGCGGCAATGGGGTTACAAAACCGTAGATTGCGACGAGCTTGCGCGCGAGATCGCCGACGATCCCGACGTGGTGCGGCAGGCGTCGGAATTGTTGGGCGAGGGTTATGTCGTCGACGGCAAGCTCAACCGTCCGCTCATTCGCCGACGCGTCTTTGCCGACAGCGATCTGCTCGGCAAGTACCAATCGCTGTTTTTCGACAAGGTGCGCGCTCGCCTGCAAGAGACGGCGGAGCAAAGCGACGGCGTTTTGTTTGCCGAGGTCTCCGTTTGGGACGCGTTCGATTTTCCGTGGCATTCGGTGTGGCGCGTCGTAAGCGACAGATCCAATCTGCTCGAACGCGTGCAAAAACGCGACGGCGTGTCGGCAAAAAACGTAGAAGAGATCTTGTTTCGTCAAAAACCGTGCGATTCGGCTGCGTATACTATCGTCAACGACGGCTCGCTTGCCGAATTGGAGGCGTCGGTGCGCGAGGCGTTGAAACGTTCCTTGTCCGAACCTCGATGATTTGTCAAAAGATTTGCAAATTCATTTGACAATTTTCTGTTAAAAGTACTAAAATATACAAGGCTTGTGAGGCGGTACACTCGTGCTTGCCTCACATAAATTTTGCACGAAGCGGATTCGTCCGCTCTTAAAGAGGTTAAAAATGACTTCAACGATACTTAACGGAATGTTTGCGGAAGCTCCGCTCATTCCAAGCGGTTACATAGGCACATTGCTTGCCATCGCCATCGCATTGATATTCGGTTTGCTTTCAACGCGCTTGATGAAGGTCATCGGGCTGCCCAACGTTACGGGTTATCTTATTATGGGTCTTATCATAGGACCTCACGCGCTGGGGCTCATCGGCGAGGACGTTTTGCCGAGTTCGGGAGGCGGATTGCAGATCGTCAGCACGGTGGCGTTGGGCTTCATAGGTTTCAGCATCGGCGTGGAATTCAAGCTTTCTCACATCAAGGAGATAGGCAAAAGCGCCATCACGATAACCTTCTTTCAGGCGTTGGCTGCCACCTTGTGCGTAGACCTGGGTTTGTATGCGCTCAGTTTCGCGTGGCCCGACGTGATGACTCCCTACGAGGCGTTGATCCTCGGCGCGATCGCCACGGCAACTGCGCCTGCCGCAACGCTAATGGTAGTGCGACAGTACAAGGCAAAGGGCGTCGTGACGGGCACATTGCTGCCCGTTGTGGCGTTGGACGACGCGGTGGGTCTCATCGTGTTTGCCATTTCCAACTCTATCGCCCTTTCTCTTGCCAACAGCGCGGCGGGTATCAGCGGCGGAATTTCCGTTTTGGACATCGTGGTGTGGCCTATCCTCGAAATAGTTTGTTCGCTTGTCATCGGCTTGGGAGTCGGCGCCTTGCTGTCCGTTGTGCCGCGCTTTTTCAAATCGCGCGACAACCGCACGATAGCCACCATCGTATGCGTATTTTTGTCTCTCGGCATTTGTCAGCTGTTCGAATTGTTCGAAGAAAAAGGTTGGATGCCGTTTGCTCTTTCCGATCTGCTCGTATGTATGATGGCGGGCGCGACCTTTGTCAATATGCGTAAGGAAGCGGGCGTAATGATGGAGGGTACCGACCGTTGGACGCCTGTCGTTTTGATGTTGTTTTTCATTTTGTCCGGCGCGGAGTTGGACGTGATGATGTTCGCCGACAACGCTTTGCTTATCGTATGCATCATCGCTTACGTCGTTTTGCGTTGCGCGGGCAAGTACTTCGGCACAATGGCGGGCGCAGCCGTCACCCGCAGCGACAAAAAAGTGCGCAACTACCTCGGTATCACGCTTTTCCCGCAGGCGGGCGTGGCGATAGGTATGGCGACAATGTGCAAAACGGAGTTTGCCAAGGAAGCCGCCGCAGCTACTGCCAACGGCAACATAGCGGCAGCCGAGTTGTTGAGCGAAGTAGGCGCCAACATAGTAACGGTCACGATGTGCGCGGTGCTTATTTACGAGCTTATCGGACCGGTACTCACCAAGTGGGCGCTGTCCCGTGCGGGCGAGATCTCTCCCGAAAATCTTCGTCGTCGCCGCAAAGCCGAGCCCGTTCTCGCAACGGCGGGTCCCGACGGATCGACGGTGACCGAGGTCGGGTCGGACGCGTCCTCTCAACAGACCGCCGAGCAACCCGCGTCCTCCGACTCTTCCGAGGCTAAGTAGCTATGAAAAACAGCACAATGTACGAACTTATGCGCCAAAGCGAGTTGCAGGACGACGACGGAATGGATCTCGACGACGCCGTTGCGCGCGACGACCGCCCCGACGCGGAAAAATTCAAGGAAAAATACAAGGAATTTTATACGGACGTAAAACTTTCCGATCGTGAGGATTGGTAACTTCGCCCTTTTTCGCGACCGACGTCCGTTCACTGCAAAAAACAACAAAATTCTTTCAAAGCCGTAAATTTACGGCTTTTTTATATGTTAATTTATTTCTATTTATTTACAATTACAAAACCATGTGGTATACTGAATGGGTATGGTGCAAAAGCGCCGAAAATTCCAATCAAGGAGCAAATTATGAAAACATTCAGAGGTGGTTTTCATGTGCCGGACAACAAGGCGTTGACGGCGGAGGCGGCGATAGAGCAAATGCCTGCCGTCACCGACTATTACGTATCGTTGTCGCAGCACATAGGAAAACCGGCACAGCCTGTCGTAAACGCGGGGGATGAAGTTGTCGAAGGGCAGCTTATCGCGCAAGCGTCCTCTTTTGTTTCGGCAAACATTCACTCGCCCGTATGCGGAGAGGTGGTGGAAATCGTCAAGCGCAAAAACGCTCAGGGCGCCGCGATCGAATGTATCCACATCAAAGCCAACGGCAAGCAGGACAAATTTTCCTATCCGCCGCTCAGCGACCCCATGCCGCAGCAGATAGTGCAGCGTATCGCGGAAGCGGGTATCGTCGGAATGGGCGGCGCGGGTTTCCCCACGGCTGTCAAATTGCAGCCCAAAGATCCCGTTGACGCGCTCATCATCAACGCCGCGGAGTGCGAGCCCTATCTCAACTGCGACAATCGCCTTATGATAGAGCGCACGGAAGGTTTTCTTGCGGGCGTACGTCTCATTGCCAAGGCTATCGGCGTATCCGATATTTACATCGGTATCGAAGCCAACAAAATGGAAGCGTACAACAAACTGCTTTCGCAGGAAGGCGTTATTGCCGACTCAAAGGAAGCGCTCGCTTCCAAAAAGGACGGCGACATAGTGGTGGTCCTTCTCAAAAAGAAGTATCCCCAAGGCGCGGAAAAGACCATCATCAAGGCATGCGTAAATCGCGAAGTGCCCGTAGGCGGGCTTCCCGCGGCGGTGGGCTGCATTGTCGACAACGTCGGCACTGCGTATGCCGTCTATGACGCGGTAGTCAACGGCGCGCCTCTTTACAAGCGTTTGATGACGGTCAGCGGCAGAGGCATTGCCGCCCCCAAAAATCTCGAAGTCGCGATAGGCACGCCCCTTTCGTCGATAGTGGAGCTGTGCGGCGGTCTTGCCGACAACACGGTCAAGCTTGTTTCCGGCGGACCGATGATGGGATTCAGCCTCATCGATCTCGACGTTACCACCACCAAGACGGACAGCGGTTTCCTCGCCCTCACCGACACGGAGGCGTCCACGGTGCTGCCCACTCCGTGTATCAACTGCGGACGTTGCGCAAGCGTTTGTCCGATGAAGCTTATGCCGATGTACATCGACTTCTACACGACCGTTGGCGACACGGACAGCGCGATCAAATACGGCGCGCTCAACTGCTTCGAGTGCGGCACGTGCGCGTATGTGTGTCCCGCCAAGCGCCCGATAGTGCAAAGCGTCCGTCTTACCAAAATGAAAGCAAAGGAGAAAAAATAATATGGCTAACTACGTATATTCAAGTTCTCCGCATATCAAATCGCCGCGTACCACCCGCCGCATAATGATCGACGTGTGCATTGCGTTGCTTCCCGCGTGCATTGCGGGCTGCATTCTTATGGGCACGGCAAGCCCCGCCACACCTGAGCTGGGCTGGCTGTCCTTTATGCACATCGCCATTTGCTGCCTTACGTGCGTGGCTTCGGAGTGGATATTCTCTCTCTGTTGCAAAAAGTCTTTCAAGCAGATACTCAACGAGTTCGACTTCACGTCTCTCGTCACGGGGTTGCTGCTCGGCATGAACCTGTATCCCACCTCCAAGTGGTATGTGGGTATCCTCGCAAGCATCTTTGCGATAGTGATCGTCAAGATGCTGTTCGGCGGCACGGGCAAAAATCTTGTCAACCCGGCTATTGCGGGTAGAATATTTGCATTTATCGCGTTCGGAGCCGCGTTCGGCGGAGTAATGGGCTATATGGGTTCGAGCGGCGAGGCGTGGTCTATTGAGTCTCCCCTTTCTCACGGCAGCGTGACTGCGGGCGCGACCCCCTTGCAGATACTGATGGGCGGCGAAGGAACAAGCACTCTCACCAATCTGGATCTGTTCCTCGGCACGGGCGTTGCCGGTTGCATCGGCGAAACGTGCAAGCTGGCGCTCATTGCGGGCGGCATTTATCTCGTCGTTCGCGGCGTGTTGAACTTCCGTTGGCCCCTTGTTTACATAGCGACCACGGGCGTTGTGGCGGTGCTTATCGCTTGGATAGACAACGTCAACGCGCTCAACAACGTCAACTCCGTAATGATCGGCGAGGCGTTCAAGGACGCGCTCGGCGTGTTCCTCCCCTCGATATTGAGCGGCGGCTTGATCCTCGGCGCAATATTTATGGCGACGGACTACGTCACTACTCCCAACACCAAGCTCGGCAACTACATCTACTTTGTTTTCCTCGGCGTACTCACTGCCGTATTGCGCAGATACGTCGCTCACGGCGAAGCGGTGTCCTTTGCTATACTGTTGGGCAATCTCATTGTTCCCCTGTTGGATCTTTATGTTCGCCGCAAGCCTTTCGGATATGTAAAACCGGAAAAGAAGCCCCGTCAAAAGAAGGTCAAGACGGCAGAGCCCGTCACCGACCAAAAAACAATGAAGGAGGGTGAGTGATATGGCAGAAAAAACAAAAAAGTCCGCAAATCCCACTCTTATTGCGGCAGTCAAAGCCGTTGCAGTATTGGTGTGCATCTGCGTTGTATGCGTGGCATTGCTCGCCGTCTGCAACGAATTTTTGTATATCGACGACGAGGAAAGATTCAGTCGCGCAATGCGTGATGTGTACAGCGGATACGTCCCCGCGGACGGGTTCGAAGCGGATCTTACGCACGCTTCCGCGCCCACGGGCAGCATAGAAAAAGTTTACAAGTCCACTGACGGCGTTTACATCATCGAAGCTTTGGGCAACGACGGCTATCAAGGCGGAACGGTTACTTTGTACGTTTTGATCAACCCCGACGCCACGATAAAAAGCTGGGCTATCAAGGAAAACACGTTGCAATCTTATATCGCGCGCGTTCCCTCCGACGCAGGCACAAAATGGTATGTCGGCAAGCGCGTCGATGAGGAATTTGTCAAAGATATGACCGGCGCTACCGTTATCAAAACGACCGACGCCATTTACAACGCCGTAAAAGCAGCAGCTTGGTACTGTCTCAACACCGAGAGCGTCAAAAACGAGCTTGGCTTGATAGACAAGGAAGGTTTGGCTCGCGACGCCGTCAAGCAACTGCTCGGCGACGGTTACGCCGACTACGATTTCGCGCCCGTCAATGTGTCCTCCGCAACGGTTGACGGCACCAAGAGCGTTGCCGACGCTCTGTCCGACGACGCCGACAAGCTCAGCTATTTGTTCCGCGTGTCCAAGGACGGCGACGTTTTGTTCGCTTACGTCTATGGCGAAGAAACGTTGAAGATAGTTGCCGTCAAGGATGGCGAGATACTCTCCAAGAGCGAGGGCGTAGAGGATACTGACGCGATCGTTGCCAACATTCTTGCCAACCGTATTTACACATTCACTTTCGGCAGCTACAACGCCTATGCGATAATAACAAACGCAGCGGAAGGCGTGTATACCGTTGCCGGACTCAAAGTCGGCACAGTGCCCAACACCTACGTGCTCAAAGTGACGATTGTTGCCGATACCGACGGCAAAGGTAAGGTGGAGAAAATCGAACTTACTACCGACGGCGACGGTTGGGAGCAGGGCGTGCCTCAGGACAACGCCAACAAGTTGGTTACATCGCTCAAAGGCGCAAGACTCGACAACATCGATTCGCTCTACACCGACAACAAAGTTAGCGGTGCAACGCAATCGGCAGACCTTATCCGCGCGGCGGTGCAAGCCGCTTTGACGGCATTTGACGCAAGCCAAGCGTCCGCCGACTGAGGAGGATACAACAATGAAATTAAAAAGATTTAAGGAAATAGCTCTTGACGGAACCGTCCGTCAAAATCCCACTCTCCGCCTTGTACTCGGCACTTGCCCGACGCTTGCGGTGACGGGCATGGGCGCAATATCCTGTCTCGGCATGGGCGCCGCGGTGATATTCGTGTTGGTGTTCAGCAACCTGATTATCTCGCTGCTTCGCAACGTCATTCCCGACAAGGTGCGTATCCCTTGCTTCATTATGATCATCGCGACATTCGTCACGATCGTTTCGATGTTTATGGAAGCGTATATGGAAAAGCTTTTCGCAACTTTGGGCATATTCCTCGACTTGATAGTCGTCAACTGCATTATTTTGGGACGTGCCGAAAGCTTTGCCAGCCACAACCCCGTGTTGGATTCCGTGTGCGACGGTCTGTTTATGGGTATCGGTTTCACATTGTCTCTTACTCTTATGGGCATCGTTCGCGAGATCCTCGGCAAGGGCGCGTTGTTCGGCGTACAGCTGTGGAACTTCAAAATCGCGTTCTTTGCGGAAAAAGCGGGCGCGTTCCTTACCTATGCGCTGTTCATTGCGATTTTCAACGTGTGCTACAACGCAGTCGAGCGCAAATTGAAGCACAAGGCGGCACGCAACGCCGTTGCTATCGAGCGCGAGGCTGAGGCAGCTGCTTCGACCGAAGCTAAGGAGGCATAACCATGGACGTATTTGCAATTATAATATCTGCGCTTTTTGTAGACAACTTTGTACTTTCGCAATTTTTGGGTATTTGCCCGTTTTTGGGAGTGTCCAAAAAGGTAAATTCGGCATTGGGTATGGGTATCGCCGTGACCGCGGTAATGGTTATTACATGCGTGGTATGCTATCCAATATACACATTTTTACTCGCGCCGATGGGCTTGCAGTATTTGAGGATATTGGTATTCATTTTGGTTATTGCCTCGTTGGTGCAGATACTCGAAATGGTACTCAAACGTTTCAGCCCCGGTTTGTATTCCGCAATGGGTATCTATCTGCCCCTTGTCACCACAAACTGCGCTATCCTCGGTATCGCAAATATCGTCACGGAAACTGTCAAAGACGCATCCAAAGCGGGATATGTGTTCAGCGACGTTTTCTTCGGTAATCTTGTAAATGTAAATATGGCAAAGGGCTACGGCGAAGCGGTGCTTTCCGGTTTGTTCTACGGCTTGGGCTTCACGCTTGCGATAGTGTTGCTTGCGGGACTTCGTCAAAAAGCCGACAAACTGCACGTTCCCAAGCCGCTCAAAGGCTTCCCCATAACAATGCTTCTTGCATGCTTTATGGCAATGGCATTCTATCTGTTCACTACTATTGTTTAAGGAGGGCGCTATGATAGATTTACTTTTGAGGATAGGACACGAATCGTTTCAATGGACGACGGTACTTATAGCGCTTGCGATAGCCTTTGGCGTTTCGTTGCTTTTGGGCGTGTTGATCTTGGTTATCAACAAGTTTACGCAGGTCAAGGAAGATCCCCGTATCAAGGAAGTGCAGGATTGTCTTGCGGGCGCCAACTGCGGCGCATGCGGTTATCCCGGCTGCGCGGGCTTTGCCAAGGCTCTTGTGGAAGGCACAGCCAAGTTGGACAGCTGCGGACAAACTCCCGTAGACAAGCGTATCGAAATAAGCAACATTCTCGGCATAGAAGTCGGCGGCAACGCCGAGCCTACCATTGCGGTGGTGAGTTGCAGCGGCGGCGTAAAGTGTCGTGACAAGTACGACTACCAAGGCTACGGCGATTGCGTCAGTCAAAATCTGCTTGCAGGCGGCAGAAAAGCTTGCGAAGTGGGTTGTATGGGCGCGGGAAGCTGCGTTGATGCTTGTCCCTATCACGTGATAGAGTGTCGCGAGGGCTATGCGCACATCGATCCCGATCTGTGCCGCAGCTGCGGACTGTGCATTCAAACTTGCCCCAAGAGCCTAATCAAGCGCGTTCCCGTTTCCGCCAAGGTGTATGTGGCGTGTTCCACGCAGTGCCGCGGCAAAGACGTGACGACCAAGTGCGAGGCGGGCTGTATCGCTTGCGGCAAGTGCGAGCGCAATTGTCCCACGGGAGCCATTCACCTTGTCAACAACGTTCCGATGATCGATTACAGCAAGTGTATCCACTGCTACAAATGCTTGGAGGGCTGCCCCCGCAAGTGCATCAAGTATGTACATCCGGAGGACGTCCCCGCTTCGAGCGAAACTGCGGAACAGGCAAAGTAATACAAATGCAACGGGCAGCCGCTTTTAATGCGGCTGCTTTTTGTTGTTATTTGTCTCAATATGTGCTAAAATAATACGAGAAACATCATTTTATATTCAAAGGAGACATTGGCTTTTGTATAAATTTTTCGCTTATCTCAACAGAATGAAGTACATCAACCGTTGGGGACTTATGCACTCCAATATGACGGAAAACATTATGGAACACAGCCAGCAGGTGGCGGTTATCGCGCATGCTTTGGCGACGATTTCCAACGTGTATTTCGGCGGAAAGCTGGACGCAAACAGCATTGCCGTCAAAGCGTTGTTTCACGAGACCAGCGAGGTGCTTACGGGCGATCTTCCCACGCCGATCAAGTACTTCAACCCGGAGATCCGCGACGCTTACAAAAAGCTTGAACGGTACAGCAACGAACGTTTGCTCACTCATCTGCCCAAGGAGCTTGCCGACGAGTACTCTGTGATAATCAACGATACGGACAGCGTCGAGCACCGTTTTGTCAAGTATGCGGACAAGCTGTGCGCCTACATCAAGTGTCTGGACGAGGTCAAGATGAGCAATTCGGAGTTTTCCAAGGCGGAAAAGACCATTTTGGACGAGATCCGCGCCTACAACAGTCCCGAAGTGGACTACTTTGTTGACAACTTCATCGCCGCTTACAAGCTCACGTTGGACGAGTTGGAAGAATGATACGGTTCGACAACGTAACGCTGCAATACCCTTACGAAGAGTATGCGCTGTTCAAGGGCGTTAGCTTTACGCTCTGCGACGGGCTCAACACCGTGCTGTGCGATGTGCAAAGCGGCAAAACCTCGCTGTGCAGACTGCTCGTCAAGGACGTTGCGCCCACAAGCGGGCAAATAACCGTGGACGGAAAGTCGCTGGACGGTATCACAAACGCCAACTTGGATATACTTTATTTATCCGACAAACCCTCTTTTTTCGATAGGCGCAGCATATTGTATAATATCGAATATCCGCTTAAAGTGCGCCGTGTCGGCAAGGAGGAACGCCGCAAGATCGCGTCGGAAGCGGCAAACAGATTGGGTGTGACGGAGCTTAAACGCAAAATGCGCACGCTTTCCGCAGAAGAACGCAAGCGCTGTTCATTGGTCAGGGGCAGCACCGTTTTGCGCAAATACGTGCTGTGGGACGACTTTTTCGATGGCGAAGACGCAGACGATATGATGCAAACGCTCGCCTTGTTCGGCAATGCGTGCAATATCATCGTCACGAGCGACGCGCGGCAAGCCGTCGGCAACACGGTGGTGCTGGACGGCGGCGTAACGGCGTATCAGGGGGACGCGCTGTCCGCGCAACAACAAGCGTCTCGGCTCGGTTGGCTGTTCGACGCGCTAAGGAGTAAATGATGGCAAAGGATTTTTTTGACGAGGAATACGAAAAGCAGGAACAAAAGGATAAAGCAAACGAACGCAACGAATTTGTAAACGAGTGGTACAGTCATCCCGCTCCCGAAAGCACAAAACGTAGCGGCAAGCCGCTGTACATCGTGTTGATATGCGTTGCGTTGGTAATGTGCATAGGCTTCGGCTGGCTGCTTTGTTGGATAGTACAGTCCGTCGACAGCAACAACGTGTCCGATTCAGCCGACGACGTTTTGGGCGCGGTGGTAGACTATATGAAAAAGTACTACTACAAGGACATAGACGACGACGCCTGGATCGACGCGATAGAAATGTCGGGCACGGCGCTTATGCAGACGGCGGGCGATCAATATTCGCGTTTGCTCAGTCCGCAGTCTCACTACGACCTTGATTTTCCCGTAACAAGCGACGCGGCAAACGGCAAAGTGTTCGGCGTATCCTTCCTTGTGGAAGAGGGTATCGGGCTATACGTATCTTCCGTATCCGCCGATTCCGCCGCGTTCGGCAAACTGTTCGACGGCGACATAGTACTCAAACTCAGCAATATGCTTTCCGATGACGGAACTGCGCCCGTTGTCGGCGGTACGGAGTTTTCCGAGATCGATCTGGGCAAGTGGAGCTCCGATTCCGTTACGATGGTATTGGCAGCCACAGATTCCGCTACTTTTCACGTTTTGAGAGAGGACAGCTCCGCCGATTCGGGCTACGTCACGTTGGCGATCCCGTTGCAGCGTGCCGTCATTCCCGTTATGGATTCGACGTACGATTTTCAATTTGTGGAGTTCTACTTCGACAAGGATCTCACCAACGTGTCCACATCGACAAATAAACCCTTCGGAGCCGCAACCTCTACGGAGGAGCAACGTCATCTCGACGAGTTGCCCGCGGATACGGGTTACGTGCGCATAAAGGAGTTTATGTATTACACCGTAGACGACCAAGTGGTGTCCTGCGCGGACGAATTTACGCAAGTAATGGAGCTGTTCCGACAATCGGGGCTCAAACATCTTGTGCTCGATCTCAAAGGCAATCCGGGCGGTCGCGTGGATTACGCCGTGGATATCTTGGCAAAGCTGGTAACTCCCGCCAAGCTCTCCGATGAGCAAAAGAGCGTCGTGGTGCGCGGCGACGATGTGCTTTTGACCTATCTCGACATACCAAAACCATCCTCACAGCGTCAGTATCACTACCGTTCGAGCGAGTACGCTTACTACTTCGGCGACGCGCCGAGCGAGCGGTGCGACATAGCGGTGTGGACGGACGGCAACAGCGCCAGCGCCAGCGAATTGGTCACGGGCTGTCTGAGGGATTACCGTACGGCGGTGCAAATGGGCGTAAAAACATACGGCAAGGGCATTGCGCAAAGTATGATAGATCTGCCGTTCGATGGCGAAGTTACGACAAACAGCGGTTCGAAGATGAAATATTCCTGGTCGTTCTATTACACGTGCGCAAACTATTATTCGCCGCTCGGCGTCAACATACACGGAGTAGGCTACACCCCCGACGCGGAATACAACGGTCTGGAAACCTACGACGCGCTTGTCGCCGCCGTCAACGACTATTGGGGTCAGTGATCCGTTCCATTTAAGCCCACCGACCACACGTGCGGCGGTCGATTGCTTGCTGCTGCGCAACGCATGCGCAATCGACGGTCAAGTAAACAACATTAAGGAAATCGACTTCCTCGGCGAAAGTCGATTTCTTTTTATACTGCATATTCCCTGAACCAATGCGCTTACGCGCCGCCGCAGTCGGACTTGGGAGTTGCGCAGGACACCTGCGCGAATTGTTGTAAACTTTCGCCGAGGTCTCCCATACCCTCGGCACCTCCGGGGTGGACCGCAACTTCGGCGCAGGTCCGTAGTTGCGGGAACTGAGTTGAAACATTTACTCGACCACACGTTCCATCGGGTATTTCACGCAAAAAGGGGTCGCTCGTGCGGTCGCGCTCAAAAAGGCTTCGCTTCGGGCACTAATAAAAGGCGCCCCTTCAAGCGGAAGGGGAGCTGTCGAACGAAGTGAGACTGAGGGGTTTGAAGTTTTTAAGCGGTGCCATCGTTGCAGATTATTTTGAGTCGCGACGCACTCGCTCTCGGTAAAATTAGGTCGGGGCATTGTTTGAAACTTCGTCGCTCGTGCGGCAGCCGTTTATTTGTTGTACCAATTGTCGTAAAACCAGTAAAGCTTGTGCTTTATCTCCGCGTCGGCGATGTTGTCTATCGGGCGAAAGAACTCCTGAGAGTCGACGGAGGGCGTTTCGAAGCGATAGCCCTCGCTGTTGACGTTGGGATCGGTTTGCTGCGGCTGTTCTTGGGGCGTGGCGGAGTTGTTCGACCCCGTATTGCCGAAAATATTGCTTGCGAGATTTTGCAGCGCGGGGTTGGATATTATTTCGAATATCGCTCCCGCCCTGTCGCTTTGCGAGCAGTTTTTGTCCGACAGCTTTTGCGCGCTTGACAGTACGTTTTTCACGTCGTCCGAAAGTATATCAGCTATTTTCAGTTGCGGCGCGGCTTGGGGCTGCCGTTTGTTGCCGTTGCTCAGCAGTTGCCACGCCAACAATATCAGCGCCGCGGTAGACAAATTCATGCAGCCACTCCTTTTCGGTAATCATTACATTATATGCCGACATATAATTTATAGTAACCACATATTTTTAAGGAGCAACCGAATGTCTTACGATAACGATCCCCGCAACATATTTGTAAATCAACGCAACGAGTACAACGAGCGGCAGTCTCCGCGCGAACAACCCAAAAAGTCCTCTTCTCAACAAACGCGCAGCGCCGACGACGACTACAAAAGCAAGGTGGAGGAAATGAAACGCCTCGCGGCAAAATACGAGCGCGAGGGCGAAGGACAGCTTGTCAAGGATATTGTAAACAACGTAATAGAGCAAAAAGCGCGCGGTCAGCTCAGCAACGAACAACTTATCGCTTTTGCCAATCGCGTACGTCCCTTGCTAAACAACGAACAGCGCGTACGTCTCGACGGATTGTTGGAGCAGCTGCTGAAAATCTGACCGCAGCTTACCGTCGCGGCGTTGTGTGGTGCGGTTTCGGATATATTGCCGCAACGTCAGCCCATATAGAACAAGTCGTTGGGTGTGATGTCGAACAGATCGCACAAAAATATGATCTTGTCGTAGTCCAGCTGTATCAGCCCGCGCTCGTAATCGCTGTAATCGGATTGATACTTGTGCATAGCTTTTGCAACCTTTTGCTGCGTCATTCCCTTTGCCTTGCGCGCCGTACGCAAATTTTCTCCCACTTGTTGAGCCACAGTCATCATAATTTTCTCCTGTGTGGGTAGAATGTGCATTTATCGGCAATTTATTACTTGCTTGCGGCAACAAAAAATGCCTTCCGCATATATCCAAGCGGAAGGCTGTTTTTCAATAAAATTTTTCCGTTTTACCAAATATCGGCGGGATGTTTTTCTTCGCCCGCGGCGATATCGTCCTGTTTCGTTTCGTAATCGCGATCGTCGGTCAGGTCCTCGACGTTGACCGTTTCCGAGTCTCCGTAGTCCTCATCGGAGTCCTCCTCTTCGGCGTTTTGTTTGGTCGTTTCCAACTGCGTGTCGGTGGGAGTAAATTTCTGCGAAAGCTTCACCACGTCGAAGTTGAAGGAATTGAACGTCAGTCCGAGCGCGTCGCGGAAGCTTTCGGTCAGCAATGCTTTAAGCTGCGGAATGTATATCGCGATATCCTCCGCAATCATCGATTCCAGCGTGATAGTTGCCGCCAGCCCCAGCTTTTCGTCTACGCGAAACACAGTGCGTTTTATTTTCAGTTGGGGAAATTCCTTCGCGCAGCCCTTTATGATATTGTTTATCACCTTGTAGTTGGCGCGAGTGGTGCTGTTCGCGTCGTAAAACAGCACGATCCTTTTGACGTTGAAAATTTCGGAAAATGTCGCGATAAGCAAATAGACCGCAAGCCCTACGTACGCCACGGCAAGCACCGACAGCAGCACGACAGCCACCGTATTGTCTACGTTTTCCTTTTGCGGTATCGCGCCCGTCGAGTACAATATCGTCAACAGCACAAACACAAACGTTATGCAAATAAGCGCCGTAAGCGCAACTTTTTCCGCTATTCTTTTCATGACCATACCTCTTTTATCCAACGAATACTGTCGACTAAATTATATCATTGTCTGATTTTTACGTCAACAGAAAGCGCCGAATTGTTCGCGCTTTTGACATTTTTCGCCGATACGGCTGTATATTGTATGTCGCTTTCTCCAAAAGTATATCGTATCCGCAAGCAAAAGCAGTTGCAGAAAAACGAAAATTTCGCTTGACTTTGCCCGTTTTCCGTGTTAAAATAACAATTGTTATCAATAACGTCTGTTATTTAAGGGGCGCGGCAATGACAAAAAAACAATTTTCGGAGGATCGAATAGTGCAAGCGGCAACGGAGCTTGCGGCGGAGCGCGGCATGGAAGTGTTGAATGCCCGCAATCTTGCTGCGCGCTGCGGTTGTTCTACGCAGCCCATTTACCTGCGTTTCGACAATCTGCAACAGATCAAAAAGCGCGTCGCGGCAAATATGCAAGCGTGTTACGACCGCTATATGGCGGAGGAGATTGCAAGCGGCAAATATCCCGAATACAAGGCGAGCGGTATGGCATACATACGTTTTGCCAAGGAACAGCCCAATTTTTTCAAATATTTGTTTATGCGCGACCGCCGCGAAGAAAAGGACCTGTCGGAAATGCAGGCGTATCAATTCGAGCGTGAAGCGACGCGCGTCGTCAAGTACGGTTTCGATCGGGATCAAGCGGAGCGGATACACACTCATATGTGGGTGTACGTACACGGCATCGCGACTATGTATGCCACGGGCTATCTCGATTGGGATTGGGAAACGGTGAGTATGCTGCTCACGGAGCAATTTTTTGCAATAAAAGACAAGGTTTTCGGAGGTAAAAATGATAATTGAGATAGAAAATCTTAACAAATCATTCAAAAACGTCAAAGCGGTAAACAATCTGTCCTTTTGCGTCAAGGAGGGCGAGCTGTTTGCGTTTTTGGGCGTCAACGGTGCGGGCAAATCCACAACCATCAATATTATCAGCGGCATTTTGCCCAAGGACGGCGGCAAGGTGACGGTGTGCGGCGAGGACGTGGACAAACACGCCGACGCCGTCAAGTCGAGGCTGGGAATTGTGTTTCAGTCCTCCGTTCTGGACAAGAGGCTGACCGCTTACGACAATCTCAAAAGCCGAGCCGCGCTTTACGGCATTTTCGGCGGGGCTTTTCGTAGTCGCATAGAGGAGCTGGACGCGCTTTTGGGGCTCAAAGATATTGTCAAGCGTCCTCTCGACAAGCTTTCGGGCGGACAGCGCCGCCGAGTGGATATCGCCCGCGCGCTGATACATTCTCCCGACCTGCTGATATTGGACGAGCCGACAACGGGATTGGATCCGCAAACGCGCGCCGCCGTGTGGAGAGTTATCGACGAACTGCGCAAAACGCGCGGCTTGACGGTGTTTCTCACCACGCACTATATGGAAGAAGCGGCTATCGCCGACTACGTTGTAATTTTGGACGCGGGCAAAAAGGTCGCCGAGGGCACTCCTCACGAGCTTAAAACCGCCTATGCCACCGACATCGTGCGGTTGTATTCCCACCTTGACGAAGCGGAAAAACAGCTCGCTTCTTTGGGATACGGCGTATGTCGCGAGCGCGGTTATGTCGACGTCGAGATAAAGGGCACGCGCGTCGCAACGCAGCTTATTGCGGCATATCCCGATCTGTTTGACGACTACGAAGTGCTGAAAGGCAATATGGACAGCGTATTTTTGCGCGTAACGGGCAAGGATATTCGGGAGGTGTAGTATGACGGAATTCAAAAAGCTTTGGGCATTGACCTTGCGCAATATGAAATGCTATTTCAAGGACAAATTTTTGTTCTTTGTGTCCCTCATCACGCCGATGATATTGTTGGTGCTGTTCGTCACCTTTTTGCGCACGGTGTACATCGACAGCTTCAACGGCATATTTTCTATGTTCGGTTTCGAGGCGGAGGAAAAGCTCGTCAACGGTCTTGCGGGCAGTTGGCTGCTGTCCAGCGTTATGTCGGTGTGCGCGGTGACGGTGGCGATATGCTCCAATGCCGTTATGATACAGGACAAGATCGACGGCGTCGTCAACGATCTGCGCACGTCCCCCGTCAAGGGCACTACGCTGTCGTTGAGCTATTTTATCGCCAATTTTCTCGTAACTCTCCTGGTGATGTTGTCTGTGCTTGTCGTCGGCTTTGTCTATCTGGCTGCGGTCGGTTGGTACATACCCGCGGCAAACGTTGCAATGATACTTGTCGACACGCTTTGCTGCGTTTTGTTCGGCACGCTGCTTGCGGGCGTTATCGAAAGCTTCATAAGCACGCAAGGCGCTCTTTCCGCAGTGTCCACGCTTGTAAGCAGTCTGTACGGTTTTATATGCGGAGCTTACATGCCGTTGTCTCAATTTGCCTCCGGCGTTCGCAACGTGATATGCGTATTGCCGGGCACTTACAGCGTCGGTATAATGCGCAATCACTTTATGAGCGGCTATGTCGAAGAGCTGGGCAGGTTGGGACTTCCCTACGAGGGGCAGCAGGCGCTTCTCGACGGCTTTGACGGCAACATTTACGTCGGAAAGACGCAAATGCCGCTGTGGAGTATGTACGTGATTTTGTTGGGCACATGCGCTTTGCTGCTGGCGGCTTACGTGTCGATAGTGATCGTACAAAACGATCGGCGCGCCAAAAACAAAATCAAGAGCTGACCGACGATCGAACTCAAATGTGCGCTTTTGTTGCGGATATTTGAGTTTTTTTGTCTTTTTGCGGTATTTATTCCGCAATGTATTGCGCATCGGCGTCCTTTGTGATAAAATGTCGGTAATTCGGAGGAACTATGAAACGCGAAGATTTACTTGTAAAATACGCCGAAATCTCGACGGATATTTACCGCAAATTGCTCGACAAGGTGCTTGCGGAGTCGCCCATTGTCCGTTTTGACGAGGGCAAGGCGGCGTTGACGTTTCCGGGCGAAAGCGTATTGCCGCTAAACGGCGTATACGTGATGTTGGACAAAACTTGCGATCCCGTACGTATAGTACGGGTTGGTACGCACGAGGTCACGAGTCCGAACGGCTTGCTGCCCCGCGTATTCAATCATCTTGTCAGCAGCAAAAATCGCAGCATATTGCGCAAGCATATAGGCAGCTCGTTGCTCAGCGGCAACAGCAAAAAGCTCGGCAAATGGCTGCTCAAAAAGGAAAAGGGCGACGCGGCTACCGAGGCGGCGGTCACCGATTACATCGAAAAGCACCTCGAAGTTGCTTTTTTGCCCGTCAACGAATTGAAGGCGCTTCCCTATCTGGAAAAATATCTCATTTCGGCAGTCGCGCTTGCCACCGTGACCGATCCGGGGCTTATGACCGCCCGCGCCGAATGGCTGGGCAATTCCTGCGACGATCCTACCGTGGCGGAGTACGGCGTGTGGAACGACGACCACGTAAAATGGCGTCCCAAGGATGAGGCGGAGCTGAGAAAACTTGTCCGCACATTGGACAAATATCTTTCTTGATACGCGTCGATACGCGCTGTTTGCAGATCGTATCGGAAATGCGCTTGTATACTTTTTGTATACCGCAGCGCGTGTGGACAAGAAAAAATTGATTTAATTGCCGCGAGATTCGGACGTACCGAACCGTCGCGACCTTGCGTGGGCAGTCGGCGACCGTGTAGCGCTCGGCGCGAGGACATTCCGACGCAAAATATTAAATGCCGCAATATTTGACATATAGCCTAATTTTATTTGACATACGCCGCGCACAGTGGTAAAATATCTACATAATTGATAGAGGTTGTGGCTTCCATGACAAACCGACGCGGTCAGACAAACGCGGCGGCGGCAAAGGGGAAGCAACCGAAGTACGACAGCTTGGTCTGAAAGGCGGTCGTGCTGGGACGGCGCAGAATATGCGTCGTACTGTCACGCAAGTGGAGCGCTATCTTATATTGTCGAATCTTTCCGCAATATAGCTTCGCTTGTTGCGGATTTTATTTTGTAAAAAATCGTTTACGTCTTGTCTCGGCTGCGCGAGGCGATCGCGCCGAAAGGACGAAACGATTTTAAGTCGAAATTATCCCGCAACGGCGAAATCGCTCGCTTGTTGCGGTTTTTTATTTGCAAAATCGCGCAAGCAGTTGCAAGTCTCCTTCGATTAAATACACCAAAACAGGAGAAACTCAAATGAAAAAAATCACCAAAGCGCTGTTGATATTGACAGTTGTCGCCATTGTTGCGACTTTCGCATTTGCACTTGCGGCTTGCTCCGAGTCAAAGGACGAAAACAAGCTGTACGTAGGTTTGGAGTGCGCCTACTCCCCCTTCAACTACACTCAACGGGACGACGGCAACGGAGCGGTGCAGATCTACAACACCAACTACAAAGCTATGCGCAACAGCTACGCCAACGGCTATGACGTTATGATCGCGCAAAAGATCGCCCAAAGCCTCGGCAAGGAGCTTGTAGTCGTCAAAATGGAATGGGATTCTTTGATCCCCGCGCTGAACGCGGGCACCGTCGATATGATAATCGCCGGTATGTCCCCCACGGACGAGCGCAAGGAACAGATAGATTTTTCCGAACCGTATTACCAAAGCAATCTGGTTTTGGTGGTGCGCAGTGACGGCGATTACGCCGACGCGAAAAGTCTTGACGATTTCCGCGGCGCCAAGGTGGCAGCGCAAAAGGGCACCTTCCACGACGACGCGTTGCAGGCGCAAGGACCGAGTCACGGCATTATTCCGCAAACTCCGCTTGCCGATTTCCCCGCTCTCATCAACGCGCTCAACACCAAAGCGATAGACGCCTACGTCGCCGAAGAGCCGGGCGCTATCGAAAACTGCGCTTCCAATCCGAATTTCACCTATGTGCGTCTGCAAAATAACGACACGGGCTTTACCGCAACGGACGCGGACACTGCCATAGCGGTAGGCGTCAAAAAGGGCAGCGACCTCACGGCTCGGATCAACGAGATACTCGCCACCGTCACGCAGCAGCAGCGCGGCGAGCTTATGAATCGCGCCATCGAGCTTTCAAGCGGCGACAACGTCGTGACTTCGGAGTAAACGAGTCATGTTGTTGAAAATTTGGGAAATTTTGAGCAAATACTATGTCGACATTTTGATCGGCGTAGGCTACACGATGCTTGTGGCGCTTATTGGCACGGTGGTGGGATTGGTCATCGGCATACTGATAGGCGTATATCGCACGATCCCCGACCCGCGCAACAAAACTGCGCTCGTATTCAAAAAAATAGGCGATTGGCTGCTTACGGCGTATGTCGAGATATTCCGCGGCACGCCGATGATGGTGCAGGCGATGGTCATATTTTGGGGCTTTGCCGAACTCAACGACGGAATGACGCTGGACGTTACCGTCAGCGGACTTATCATCGTGTCCATAAACACGGGCGCGTATATGGCGGAGATCGTGCGCGGCGGCATAATATCCATCGACAAGGGGCAATTCGAGGGCGCGCATGCGTTGGGACTCACTCACACGCAGACGATGTTCAACGTCGTTTTGCCGCAGGCTTTGAGAAACATTCTTCCCTCCGTCAGCAACGAGTTCGTTATCAACATCAAGGATACGTCCGTACTCAACGTGATAGGTTTCACCGAGCTGTTTTTCGTGGCAAAGGACATCGTCACCCAAACTTACGAGACCTTCCCCACTTATCTGCTTGTTGCGATAGTGTACTTCATTCTCACCTTCGGCATAAGCATGCTGCTGCGTTTTATCGAACGCAAAATGGACGGCAGTAAAAACTACAAAGTACTCGGCTCGCAAAATATGGACGCCGAATCCTTTGCACGGGAGGCACGCAATGGCTGAAAAAACTACCCCATATTTGCAAAACGACGATTCCACGGCAGCCGACGTCGGTCAGCCTATCGTAAAGATCGAACATCTCGGCAAGAGCTTCGGCGACCACGCCGTCCTCAAAGATATCGACTTTGCGGTAAACAAGGGCGACGTTACCTGCGTGATAGGACCTTCGGGCAGCGGCAAAAGCACCCTTTTGAGATGTATCAATCTGTTTGAAAAGCCCACCGTCGGGCGCATACTTTTTCACGGCGAGGACGTAACCGCAACGCGCAAGCCCTATCTTTTGCGGCAAAAGGTGGGCATGGTGTTTCAGTCGTTCAATCTGTTCAACAATCTCAACGTTTTGCACAACTGCACTCTCGGTCCGAGAAAGGTTTTCAAAATGAGCAAGGCGGATGCGGAGCAGTTGGCGTTGCGACATCTAAAAACGGTGGGTATGGATGCGTATGTAAACGCCAAACCGAGGCAGCTGTCGGGCGGACAAAAGCAGCGCGTCGCCATCGCGCGTGCGCTGTGCATGGATCCCGAAGTGCTGTTGTTTGACGAACCGACGAGCGCGCTCGACCCGGAAATGGTGGGAGAGGTGCTTTCGGCGATGAAAACTCTTGCGGAGGGCGGTCTCACAATGATAGTAGTCACTCACGAAATGAGCTTTGCCCGCGACGTAGCCAATCACGTTGTGTTTATGGACGGCGGGGTCATCGTGGAAGAGGGCGCTCCCGCTCAAATATTCGACGATCCGCGCGAAGAGCGCACCAAAGCGTTTCTTTCGCGCAACAAAGCGGTCAATTAGTCGGATTACTATTGCATTTTACGGCAGATTTTGCTATAATCAACATAGCGATCTGCCGTTTTTGTTTGGCAAAGAGAGGTAAATTTATGAATTTATTGGCGTCTGCGGGCTTATTCGGAAAAAACAGCGGCTTCGAAACGGGCTTTTGGATATTTATTTCGTTGTTTGCCGTTGTTTCGGCGGTTCATCTTGTATTTTGCTTTTTGATGAAACCGTTTTGGCGCAAGCTCACCAAACCATTCTGTCTCATTATGTTGGGCGCGGCTATGGCGTTTTTGGCGCCCGATAAACCGTTGGTGTACATATCCTGCTGGATCTCCGCGGTGGGCGACGTGTTGCTCATCAACAACAAAACGCCCAAGTATTTCATCACGGGAGCAGCCGTATTCGCCGTGGCGCACACGCTCAACGCCATCAATCTTACAAGCTTGCTCAGCTACAACTTCCCCGGATACGCCTGGGCGATCATGGGCGCGGTGGTGCTTATCGCCGCGTCGGTAGGCTATTGCACCCACGGCAAGCAGAACGTTGCGATAGCTACGGTCAGTCCCGCGTACGCATGTTTCCACTTTGCCAACATAGCTTTGGCGCTTATGGTGATCATCGACGGCAAATATTCGCGTTACGCCGCGATAGTTCTCGTTGGCTATCTGGTGTACGTTGTCAGCGATCTGATAGTAAACTATATCACCAACAAGCGCGACATCAATCGCCGCGATCTATACATTATGCTCACCTATCTTGCGGGACAAACGCTCATCTATTTCGGTTTGGCGTTTGCGCTGCTTGCGTAGAGTTCGCCTTTGGTTGTTGCCGCAACGATTTGTTTTTGTGCTTAATTAAACCCTGCAATCGATCGTATCGCAGGGTTTTTCACGTAAAATAGCCGAACGCGTAATCACTCGGTCGAAAAAAAAGCCCGTGTATTCACAGGCGTTTGGTGCTGGTGGAGGGAATCGGACCCCCGACCTAGTGATTACGAATCACTCGCTCTACCGACTGAGCCACACCAGCATTTTTTATTTGCTAACATAGTATAGCAAACAATTTGCAAATTGTCAAAGATTATTTATTACTTTGCCAAACGTTTTTTACTTCCCGTCTATTTTGGCGCCTAGTTCGTTGACCTTGCAAAACAGGTCCATAAGCGTCGGGTCGCAGGTGAGTATGAATTGTCTTGTGTTGTCGGGTAGAGCAAGTACTTTGTCGGTAAACGCCTTGTTTTGAGCGAAATTTACTATGTCCGGACTGAAAAACTCCTCCTCCGTGCTGCCACATGCCTCGATGATTCTCATCAATACATCGAGACTGGGTAAAAAATTTTTTCTGCTTTCCAAGCGATTGATATAACTTGGATTCATGCCGATTGCGACGGACAATGCTTTTTGAGTCAGCTTTGCCTTCACTCTGATATAGCCTATTCTGTTGATTATTTCAAGTCTGTCCATATTGTCCTCCAACCAACGTCTATAAATATTATAAATTCTATTTTCAATAAACTATGCGACACTTAGTTGTCAAAATAGACTTGTATATACATTAAAATGTAAAAATATGTAGATAAAAATTGGTTTTTTTATTGACAAGTGCGAATTGTATGTTTATAATATAAGAAAAAAAGGAGAACATTATGGGAAAAATCGGAGATTTTTTTGACAAATTGTTTGCCCCGTCGTCAGATGATTTTACGGACGGTGCATTTAACAGACGTATGAAGCGTTGGCAAAAGGAATACGGGCAAGACAATATGGAAAAGTTGTTGTCGTTGGCGTATGAGGACAGATCCTACAAATCGGCTTTTTGGTGGTATGAACACTTGCCCGAAAAGCCCGATATGACCGATTACAAATGGGCGGTAAGGGCAAGCGTTAAATATTTGATTAGTTTCGGCGGTCCCACTCTTTACATTAAAAGAAACCTTGGCGTGTTAGGCGAGGAAAAGAAAGCGTATATAAAGCTGTTCTTGCCGGATATCAATTATAGAAAAATTCAAGTTACAAATGTAAGTTCCAATACCTCTTATTCGCTGATAGATAAGGACGCAACGGCAGATAGGTTGGAAATGAATTACAAAGAAAAATACCCTTTTGCAAGCCCCATTTTTTGGGTGGTTGCTCACAGCGGAACGCTTGAGGGAACGGTCGATGTCGCAGCAAATAATAATCAAAGCGCGTCCGATGCAATTGCTTGGCAGAGTTTGATTACCAATATCTGCAACAACCTGGACAAGGCCGCAGAGGCCGATGGTCCCTATTCTCATTATGTCATTACTTGGGATATGGTTGAAGAAGAAATCAAAAAAGTCCAAGACGAAAAATTATTGAAAACGTATTGTCAAATCGACTTGTTGGATATGAAAAGCGAAGAAAAGGATAACAAAAACGATTAAAAAATCAGTGCATTGCACTTAAAAAAGGAGAAAATTATGATCACAGTAGCAGTTCAGAAAGGTTCGTATGTTTACGTATACGGTGAAGGTAACAAACATTTGTTCAGTAGAGAAGGCACGCTTTACGGATTTACTTCGACGACCGTGTCGGTAAGAAGGGGAAATACCATTTTTACTTATGACAACAAAGGTTGTCAAATATCATCTCACTTAGTGTAAAAACAATTGTAAACACGCCCTGTTGCAAAACGGGGCGTAAATTTTTGGTCCGGTGGCGTTCATAGAGCCAAAAAAGCCCTACACGGTGGTGTAAGGCTTTTATTTTGTCTCAAATTATTTTATCTCGTCTTCCGATCCGCTTTCGGCAGGTTCCGCGGGAGCGGCTGCTTTTTTGGCGGTAGTGCGCTTCTTGGGAGCTTCTTCCGCGGCGGGAGCCTCTTTGGGCGCTTTGGGGGCGGCTGCGGATTTTTTCGCGGTCGACTTTTTGGCAGCGGGAGCTTTGGCGGCTTCTTTTGCTTTCTTGGCTTCGTTGCGTTGCGCCTTGATAGCTTCGGCTTCTTCCGCCTTGCGTTGAGCGGCGGCTTTTTGTTCGGCTTGTTTCAAGGTCTTTGCGTCCACCTTCACGACGACGATTCCGCGTTCGAGCTGGCTGAGTGCTTTCGCTATCTGCGCCTTTTTGCGGTTGGCTGCGTTTTTATGTATTACGTTTTTAGTCGCGGCGTTGTCGATCTTCGAGGAAGCGAGAGACAGCAATTTTTTAGCCGCTTCCACGTCGCCCTCGGCGATAGCCGCGTTAAACTTTTTGACAGCCGTCTGCATTTGAGAACGGATCATCTGGTTTTGAAGCTTTTTTGTTGCGGATACAGAAACTCTTTTTTCTGCGGATTTGATGTTAGGCATTAGTATCTCCTTATATTCATAGTACCACTACTAATTTTTGCCTATATATCTTAGCATACATTTGGCTTTTTCGCAACAGTTTTGAGCCACATTGCGCAAAGTTTTTATCTCAAATTGACCTATTTGCAACATTTTGCTCAAACAAACATCGTACAATAAGTATGTGACAAGCTTCGGGGAGGACGTTAGATGCTTTCAATAGGGATAATAGACGACGGAGTCGGTTTCGCGCCCACTCTCAACAAGCTGAAACAAACCGTTTCGGCAGAGTTTACATGCGTGGTCTGCGCCGACGCGTTTCCTCTCGGCGAGCAGAACGCCTCTTGCTTGGTATCCGTCGGCAACAAAGCGGTGCAGATGTGCCGACAAATGGGCTGTAACGCGGCGGTGCTGTCGTCCGTTGCGCTTTCGCGTATGCTCCGACCTCTTTCCTGCGCGTCCATCGATCTGTACGGTTGCGACGCGCCCGTAATGCACGGACTGACCTACACGGCATCCAACGTGTTGTTGGTGGGAGATTCGTTTGCGCTTCGCAATCAAAATCTTTCCGGCGTCATATCCGTCGCCATGCCGCAATTTCCCTTGCTTGCCGAGGCGGACGACGAGCGCGCGATAGTCAACTACGTTTCGGAATTGTGCGAGCCGTACACGGGGCAGTTCGACTGTATCGCCTTTGCCAACAGCAGCATGAATCTCTACAAGCACTGTTTTGCACGCGTTTTTCCCAACGTCAAGCTGTTTGACAATCTCGAAGGAGTGGCTCGTCGCATACGCAAAAATTACAAAAAATACCCGCGAGAGGACAGCGTATGCCGCGTTATAGACCTCGACGGCGGCGATGTGGGCGAAAAATACACATTTTTTATCGACTAAAATGTCCTAACCCCTTGAAAAAATATGTTAGTTAGTGTATAATCAATAATGTTGTTTGTTTAATATTGCAAAAATAGCAAACGCGCGAAATCGAATTTTATTATTAGGAGTACAAACTAACATGTCAGTTTATGCGAAAGACATACGTAACGTTGCATTGATCGGTCACAGCGGCGAAGGCAAAACCACTCTTGCCGAAGCGCTTTTGTACAATGCGGGAGCTATCGACAGATTCGGAAAGGTAGACGACGGAAACTCCACGATGGATTTCGACCCCGAAGAGGTCGCCCGTCGCATATCTATATCCTTGTCCGTTGCAAATTGCAGCTACAAGGGCGCCAAGATCAACATCATCGACGTTCCCGGCTACTTTGACTTCGAATGCGAGATGTTGGAGGCTTTGACTGTCGCCGACAGCGCGATCATCGTTACGAGCGCCACGGGCTCTATGAGCGTAGGCACGGAAAAGGCGTTGGAGTATTGCTTGGAGCACAAGATCCCCGCGGTGCTGTTCGTCAACGGTATCGACAAGGAAAATTCCAACTTTCAAGCGACCGTGGACGCTATCAAGCAGCGTTTCAACAAGGTTTCGGAGATCATCGTTCCGGAGCTTGCCGGACCAAAAATGACGGGCTACGTCAATGCGGTCAGCGGCGAATACGTAAGCTTTGCCGGCAACGGCGGCGAAATGCCCGCCTCTCTCAAAGGCGCTTACGAGGACGCGCGTTCCGCCATCATCGAGATCGCGGCGGAAAGCGACGACGAATTGATGATGAAGTTCTTCGACGGCGAAGAATTGACTGCGGACGAGATCACGCGCGGATTTGCCGCCACGCTTCTCAACGGCGCGACCGTACCCGTGCTTGCGGGCAGCGCGTTGCAACGTCAGGGTGTAAATCAACTGTTGGATTTCATTGTAGGCACGCTTCCCAGCCCCGAATCCCGTCCCACCTTGGACGCTGCGGGCAATGCGATCGCACCCGATGCGGGCGCTCCCGTCGTTTTGCGCGTGTTCAAGACGATAGCCGACCCGTTCGTGGGCAGACTGTCCATTTTCAAGGTAATTCGCGGCACGTTGAAGAGCGGCATGTCGCTTAAAAATCTCACAAGCGGCTCCAACGAAAAGATCTCTCAGGTCTACTTTATGAAGGGCAAAAAGCAAGACCCCGCCGACTGCGCTTGCGCGGGCGACATTGCGGCTCTTGCCAAGCTTTCCGCAACGGGCACGGGAGATGTGCTTAGCGAAAGCGGCGAAGTAGAGCTTAAAGCCGTCGAGCTGCCCCGTCCCGTTTATTCTCGCGCGGTTTATGCGGCCAAGAAAGGCGATGAGGACAAGGTGTTCGGCGGACTTTCCAAGCTGAAAGACGAGGATATAGCCTTCACCGTCACAAAAGACCCCGAAACGGGCGAAATGATCCTTTCCGGTTTGGGCGACACTCAGCTGGACGTAATATGCAAAAAGCTTAAATCCAAGTTCAACTGCGAAGCCGTTTTGAAAGATCCGCGTATTCCTTATCGCGAGACCATTCGCAAGAGCGTCGAGGCGGAAGGCAAACACAAAAAGCAATCGGGCGGCGCAGGACAGTACGGTCACTGCAAAGTGCGTTTCGAACCGGGAGCAGCCGACGGCGTGTTCGAGTTTGTAGACGCGGTAGTGGGCGGCACCGTTCCCCGTCAATTCATTCCCTCCGTGGAAAAAGGACTTCGTCAAGCCATTCAAAAGGGTGTGCTTACGCAGCTTTATCCTATGGTCAACCTCAAAGCGACGTTGTTCGACGGTTCGTCTCACCCCGTCGACTCCAAGGACATCGCCTTCCAGATGGCGGCTATCCTTGCTTACAAGGCGGGCTGCGAAAAAGCCAATCCCGTGTTGCTCGAACCCATTTACGAGTTGAAGATCACCGTTCCCGCCGACTATCTCGGCGACATAATGGGCGATATGAACAAGCGTCGCGGACGTATTATGGGTACGGAAATGGTGGGCGGCAAGCAGGTCGTCACCGCCGAAGTTCCCCTTTCGGAAATTTTGAAGTACGCCACCGACCTTCGTTCTATGACGCAGGGTCGCGGCAAGTACGAAATGGCATACGTTCGTTACGAGGAAGTTCCCCCGACAAGCTCTCCCAAGATCATCGAGGACGCCAAGAAACTTTTGGAAGAAGAGTAAAATAGGCTCTTTGTCAAATGTTGGGGTGCATATAGTAAGAAGCAATGCTCAAATTGTTTCTTTTGCACCCCAACATTTGTCAATTGAGCCTACCGACCACACGTGCGGCGGTCGATTGCTTGCTGCTGCGCAACGCGTGCGCAATCGACACGGTGTACGCAAAAGCGCCGCCGCAGTCGGACTTGTGGGTTGCGCGTGAACGCACGCGCGGTCGGATAGACTTTCGCCGGGGAGTCGCATACCCCGGCATCCCCCGCAAGGACCGCAATCTCGGCGCAGGTCCGTGATTGCGGAGCTTGATTGAAAACTATCCGTTTGACATCGCCGTCGTATTTGGTTACACCCCGACATTTATTACAAAATCGTAAAAACCTTTTACAAACACGCCGCGACGTTACGCGGCGTGTTTTTGGGTACACATATATTTTTAGTCGCACGTGCGGCAATGGAAAATTAAACTTGTTATGGCAAAAACCGAATTTACGATCCACACTATGCACTTGGACGACGAGCCGTTTCGCAAAATTTGCGACGGCAGCAAAACGATCGAATTGCGCCTTTACGACGAACGTCGGCGACTTATCCGCGTGGGTGATTTTATTCGTTTTGAAAATCGTTCGGGCGTTGTCAAAACGAAAGTGACGGCGCTGTATGTATTTGACGATTTCCGTCAGTTGTATCGCAGTCTCGATTTGACAAAATGCGGTTATTCGTCCGATGAGTTGTCCGCAGCTTCCCCCGACGATATGCTCGCATACTATACTCTAAAACAGCAACGCAAGTGGGGCGTTGTGGGCATCGAAACAGAACTTGTGCAATATCAACTATATGGAAAATAAAATTTAACGCGAGGTAAATATGGAATACAGAAAACTTCCGCACGGAACGGAGCTTGTAAGCACGCTTGGTTTGGGTTCGGGCGGCTTGGGCGGCGTCTCGGACGGCGAGATAGAGGCGATAGTCGCCAAAGCGATAGACAACGGCATAAACTTTTTCGATCTGTGCGTCGGCGCAGACAACGTATTTGCGCCTTTCGGACGCGCGATAGCGGGCAAACGTGACAAGGTCTATTTTCAGTTGCATTTCGGCGCCGTCTACAAAAACGGCGAATACGGTTGGTCGCGCGATCTCGATGAGATCAAACGCACCTTTGCGCGTGAAGCGGAGCTAATGGGCGTCGACTATGTTGATTTCGGCTTTTTGCATTGCATAGACGAAGAGGATGATTGGCGGCAGATAGTCGACAACGGCATACTCGATTACGTTTTGAGTCTCAAAGATATGGGCGTTGTTCGCCATATAGGTTTTTCTACGCACACACCCTCGGTTGCGCACAAAGTCTTGGATACGGGACTTGCGGATATGATGATGTTTTCCGTCAACCCCGCCTACGATTTCGAGTGCGGCGACGAGTACGGCGTAGGCACGACCTCCGAACGCGCTCAATTGCTCCGTCGTTGCGAGGCAACGGGCGTAGGAGTGAGCGTGATGAAGCCCTTCCACGGCGGACAGCTGCTGGACGCGGCAACGTCGCCCTTCAAGCAAGCGCTAACCGTCGCGCAATGTTTACAGTATTGTCTGGACCGTCCCGCGGTATTGAGCGTGGTGCCGGGCGTGCGCGATATGAGCGATCTGGATACGCTGCTCGCCTATCCCGCCTCGGCAAAAGAACTGCGCGATTATTCCGCGATAGGCGCGTTTACGCCGCAATCGGCAGAGGGCAATTGCGTGTATTGCAATCACTGCCGACCCTGTCCCGCGCACATTGACGTCGGACTTGTCAACAAGTACTACGATCTGGCGCTCATCGGCGACAATATCGCTGCGGATCATTACTCAAAGCTCAAAGTAAAGGCAAGCGCCTGCATCCGTTGCGGACATTGCAACAAGCGCTGTCCGTTCAAGGTGGATCAGCAAGGCAAAATGGCAAAAATATCCGAATATTTCGGCAGTTGAAACTCGCAAAACGTTTGATAAAAGATATTATTGCTCCGCAAAAAACTTTTGTCAAAATTGCGCAAAAATGTTTGACTTTTTTCAGCGGATGTAGTATATTAAATAGGCTGTTGCGAATAGGCGGCAGCGAGAAGCTTGA
>CANQCN010000005.1 GCA_947589685.1 uncultured Clostridia bacterium | reverse complement strand
GCATACAATGCGGTCGGTACCGCTGACAGGCGGGTCGTCCTCTCCCACACAATTTTCGCAAGCTCAAATCGTGCGGGTCCCCATTGGGGTGGTCCCCCTTCCCCGTAACAAGTGACGGGGACGGTTAGTGTCACTGTTGTTGGCTGTATCCCCGCGAATAGGGGTGGGTGGTCGGGTACCTTGTGACACCCGGAGCGAGGGTATTCCAACGCAAAACAATCTGCAACGAGGGCACCGCTCAAAACTTCAAACCCCTCAGTCTCACTTTGTTCGACAGCTCCCCTTGCTCATCAAGTGGAGCCTTTCATTAGTGCCCGAAGCGAAGCCTTTTTGCGTGGAATACCCGACGCGACTTTTGCACACACGCTATCTTGTAACCGACGTGTTTTCCGTTTCGGGAAACGGAAAACCGCTTGCAAGCGGTCCCTGCAAATTTTTTTGATATTGTTTATCCACCGACGCGTCACTCAACTCGCTTACCCGTGACGGGGACGGTTGTTAAGTGAAGTTGCTGCGCAGTGAAGTTTCGGCTGTCGCCGAAGTGAAGTATTTGCCTTGCGGCAAATGTGAAGTTTTGCGCCTGCGCCGCAAAGTTAAGGTCGGAGCATCAGTTAGACGAGCGAGTTTGTTTCCATTCGGACTGTGATTGGACTTTTCCTAAATGTATAGCTGTGGAAAAGGTTGGTCTTGAATAACCCCTCTTCCACCTCGTCCTCCCACACAATTTTCGCAAGCTCAAATCGTGCGGGTACCCTTTTGGTGGTCCCCCTTCCCCGTAACAAGTGACGGGGACGGTTAGTGTTACTGTTGTTGGCTGTATCCCCGCGAATAGGGGTGGGTGGTCGGGTACCTTGTGACACCCGGAGCGAGGGTATTCCAACGCAAAACAATCTGCAACGAGGGCGCCGCTCCAAACTTCAAACCCCTCAGTCTCACTTTGTTCGACAGCTCCCCTTCCACTTGAAGGGGCGCCTTTCATTAGTGCGCGAAGCGAAGCCGTTTTGCATGGAACACCCGACGCGACTTGTGGTCGGATTAAAAAATTTAAGACAGGTACACTACCTGCCTTAGATCGTTGCCTCGATTTGCGCCGATAAAGATATTTTTCCTCACCTTTTTGCGCGTTTAGTATTACGTTATCGGCTGATAGTTGTTTTTATATTACTACCAAACATCTCAAAATGCAAACAAATTGACGAAAAAAATGAAAATTTTCGGCAAAAAACACTTTTTTTGTTATAGAAAAGTATTTTTTTCTATATAGACCATAATAAATGCAGGAGGTTTTGGGAATATGAGAAAAATTTTCGAAAAAGTCGCGATCGTCGCGCAGATATCCATTGCGCTTGTTTTTGCGGTAACGACGCTGCTGTATATGTTCAACGTGATCCCCGAAAACGCCGCCTTGTCCAACAACGGCGTGTTGGGCGTGCTGATAGGCGTGCTTGCCGTGGCGTTTTTGCTGCTTTCCGCTTACATTGTGTACGTAAACTTTTCCGAAAAAGAGGCTCTGCGCAACATATTGCTGCATTGCGACAGCGAAAGCGCCACTCACGCCAACGCCAAGGTGGTGCGCGGCATAGTGAAAAGCTGCGCAAAAAAAGTGGACGGCGTGCGCGTCAAAAAGGTGCAACTGCGCACCGATGAAAAAAACGGCTTGGTGGCAACGCTGAAAGTGAACGTTTCGACGCACAACGTTTCCGAATCGATAGATATACTGCGCTGTCTGGTGGCGGACGCATTCAAAAACACCCTCGGAATGACGTTCAATTCCATAAACTTTGTTATCCGCAAACTGAAAAGCAGCTACAAACCGGACGTGAACAAGGCGGAAAAACTCGCCAAAACCCTTACCCAACAACGCGAGCTTTCCGCAGATATCTACGAGCAACCCTTTACCGACAACTGCGAAGAATGCGCCAAGGCGGACGAAAACGCCGAAAGCAACGCGGAAAAAGAGGACGTCGACGCAGTAAAAGAAATACGCGAACAACTGCACGAAAATGGGAAACGCTCGTAGGTTCCCCTGCAAAACAATCTGCAACGAGCGCACGCAGTGCGCGAAGCGAAGCCGTTTTGCACCGAATACCCGACGCGATCCCTTAGCGCTTGGACGCAAAGTACTCCGAAAGCAAATCGGAACATTGCCGCTGCAAAATGCCGCCGTGCAAGGTCAATTCGTGGTTGAGCGTGCGCCCTATCGCCTCGCTCAACTGCACGCACCCCTCGCCGCTGAGATCGAACGCGCCGAAATACACGTTGGAAAGACGAGCGTTGTAGCACGCGCCGAGACACATCACGCACGGCTCCAAGGTGACGTAAATGTCGCACCCGTTGAGCCGCCAATCGCCGAGACGCTTGCATGCGCGGCGAATAGCCACAAGCTCCGCATGCTCCGTCGCGTCCCGACTGCGATTGCGCATATTGTGCGCGCGAGAGATAACCTTGCCGTCCTTGACGACAACGGCGCCCACGGGCACTTCGTCCGCTTTTGCGGACAAGACGGCTTGTTTGAGCGCCAAAGACATAAATTTTTCCGCTTGGGTCATAGCGTTTCCTCGTAGCCGGGCAGGTCGTCGCCGTACTTGTACTTGCCCTGCTCCAAAAGCTCCGCCAGCTTGTACGTATTGCATTGCGAATTTATTTGGCGCATAAGATCGGGATCTACTTTGAGTTTTTTGCGGTCGTAGGTGAGCAGACCGTTTACCTCGTCCTCGACGTCGGAAAGCTGCGTGTACACCGCCGCGGACAGCCCGCGGGAGATCCAGGGGATAACGTCCCGCTCGTACAGCGCCTTTAAGCCGTTGTTGAAGCTTTGCAGATCGGAAAAACGACGGTAGCCGTAGGTGTTGTCCAGATTGGCGCTGTGCGCCTCGTCTTTGTAGCTGTATCCGCCGAATTCCGTAAGACACACAGAACGGTCCGTCTCGCGCGGCATGCGAAACTTGCGAAAATACACGTGCAGGCTCTTGACGTCGCCGCCGCCCTGGTCGTGCCAGCCGCTGGCGTGGTCAACCGTGCGGGTGGGGTCGAGTTTTTTGGTAAGCTCGGCTATCCGCAACGCGTCAAATTGCCCCCAGCCCTCGTTGAAAGGCACCCACATAGCAACGGAAACGCAGTTGTACAGCTGATCTATCATCTCGGCGTACTCGCGCTCGTAAGCTTGACGGCTTTCGTCCTTTTGGCGACCGAAACGGACGAAATCTCCGTCCTTGACGGTGACCCCAACAAAGGGCGCGTACATCGTGGTCCATTTGTTGATACGCGTGCCGCCGCTGGGCATATCCTGCCACACCAGCATGCCCAATCTGTCGCAATGATAGTACCAACGGGCGCACTCCACCTTGACGTGCTTGCGCAACATGTTGAAACCGAGGCTTTTTGCGGTCTGAATGTCAAATATCAACGCCTCGTCGCTCGGCGCGGTGTACAAGCCGTCGCTCCAATAGCCTTGATCGAGCAGTCCGTTGTGAAAATAGGGCTTGTTGTTGAGCATAAGGCGGCGATATTTGCCCGCCACCTCGCAGCCGAATTTGCGCATGCCGAAGTAGCTTTCGACGCGGTCGCGACGAGAAATGAGCCTTAAACCGTACAAGTGCGGGTCTTCGGGCGTCCAGGGTGTAAATTTGCCGTCGGGAAAACGCACCGTCACCGTGTCTTTGCCGTCATTTTTGGCGATCTCCTTGTCGCCGTCCGTTATCACGACGGTCACGGGGTCGTCAAAAGTGCATTTCAAGTCCACTTTTACTTCGGCGTTGTCAAAGTCGGGCGTAACGCGTATCCCCTCGATATACTGCGCAGGCACGCTTTCCATCCACACCGTTTGCCAAATGCCGCTTTGAGGAGTGTACCACATACCGCCTCTGCGGGTGGATTGCTTGCCGCGCGTTTGATAGCCGCCGTCGGTGAGGTCCTTCACCTTGACGACAAGCTCGTTGTCCCCTTGCGGCTTGACGGCGTCGGTTATATCCGCGGTAAAGCTGTTGTAGCCGCCCTCGTGATGACACACCGCCACGCTGTTGACGTACACGTCGCAAACGCTGTCCACCGCGCCGAAATGCAGCAACACGCGATCCTTTACAAACGTTTTGGGCAAGGTGAAGCTGCGACGGTAAAAAAGATATTCCTTGCCGCGCAGTTGACGTCCCACGCCCGAAAGCTGACTTTCGGGAGAAAAGGGCACCAATATCTTGCCGTGAAAGTCGGCGGGGATGACGTCCTTGACGGTTATGGCGTAATCCCACCAGCCGTTGAGATTTATGTAGCTTTTGCGCACAAATTGCGGGCGCGGATACTCCTGCAACGGCTTGGAGCTTACGTCTTTACCCCAAGTTGTAAGTAGATTTCGCAATGACATAGCGTTCTCCTTTCAAATCATAAATATTTTAGCACAAAATTTTTGCGTTGTAAACAACGGCGAACGGTAATTTTTGCGCCGAAAGCCGCATTTGACGGGACAAAACGCACGACGCCTCGGACAAACAAACAATTTGGCACAAAAAAAGGCGCCGATATGCTCGGCGCCCGAAAGCTGCCAATTGCTTTACTTGCTGAAATTAAGAGTATTGACGGTTTTGGTGCCTTCCGAATCCGTTACGGAAAGAACACAACCCTTTGTGCCTTGTCCGTTCCAATCGCACAGAGCCAATTCCACAGTCACTTTTTGTCCTTCGTACTTGGAAACAAAACTGTATTGAGAACCGCTACTCGCATACAACAACAATTCGGTATCCCCGTCTGTAAGATAAACGTTGGTTGAATAGTTTCCTACGTTGACTTTTATTTCCACTTCCACAACATATACCGTCGCAGTGTTGTTTTGAGATGTATCGCCTTTTGTTATTTCGGAAAGCGTTTTGCCCGTTACAAAGGTTTTTGTTGAGTAATCGTGTCCGCCGAACCCGTTAAAGAGTATTTCGCTATCCAGCAGACATATTTGCGTTTCCTTGTAATTTGTGCGCGTTCCTTTGAGCGTGACCTCGTCTCCCAACGACACCTTTTCCATTTGTTCCGAAGTTGTTTTTATTGCAATAACGCCCGTGTCGTCAATGAGATAAAAACCGACTTGATTTACCAGCGACGGACCGACAACGCCCTTGACGGTGACGTCCGTTTCCAATTCCGCGGCTATCGCCTGCGCAACGGTGACCGCTTGGTAAGAGGGCTTGTCCCCGACAACGATCTCCACCTCGGCGGAGTCTTTGTAGCTTTTGTACTCGGCTGTGACGGTGACCGTGGCTTTGCCCGCAGCAAGGGTGTGCATTACCGTTTTGCCGTCCGCCGTCGCAAACTTGACGCTTGCCTCGTTGTTCGACGCGTAGGAAAGCGTTATCTTGCCGAGACCGAGCAGCTCGCTTGTGACTTCCGTCACCACCTCCAAGGACGGGTCGGCGTTGTACTCGGCTTCGAATTGCTCCACGCCGTAGTAGTCCAAAGCAAATCGGGGAGCGTTCTTTTCGTCAAACTTAAATTGCTCGTCCTCGACCGCAATGGGAACAAATCTCCACACGCAGCCCGTAGCCAACGACTTGGCGTTGATAACGGACAAGTAGACCGTGCAGATCTTGCCGTCGAACTCGTCCAACCAGCCAAAGTCGCTGCCGTTGCATTGAGTGTATGTGTAGCTGCCCGTTTCGCCGTCCAGGTCGTCGAAATAATAGTTGACAAATCCCGAACCGGGAGCTTTCTTTACCAACGCGTTGACCTTAAATATCGTGGTGGTGATGTTTTCCGTAACGGGAGTGTCCATTATCTTTTTGACGGTGGACTCTTGCACCCAACCGAAATCGGGACCTTGATTCGAAGCGGTCTTTTCCACAAGGTGAGCGCTTGCAAGCTGTATGCACCCCGTGTAACCGAATTTTTCCGCGGCGGATTGCTCGGTTTCCAATATCCAATTGTCGCGTTCGCCCGCAACCTTGATCTTTTCGCCCTGCGCCACTTGAAGAGCTATCTGGCTGTCGTAGACGTAAATGCTGTCAGTGCCGTCCACAAGGAAAAATCCGCTGGGCTTCATTCCTTTGGCGTAGGTGATACGCGCCACAACGCCTTCCACAAGTACTTTGGCGCCCGCCTTTTCGCTGCGTGCCTCGCTGATGTTTTTGGCGGAGTAGTCCTTGACGTCGAAGTCGGGAGTGGAAGGTTTTTCAAAGTGAACAATCCATGCCCTATTGATTTCCTTTGTTTTCCCTTGATGATTTTTGATGTTTTGAATATACAACACAACGTAGTCACCTGCAACAGGTTTGTCGGTCATAGCATCGTATCGTAGACTGCCGTCCTCACTTTGCGTTCCGTAAACCATAATTTCTCCCGTTTCGTCTTGCAAAGTCATTTGACCAAACGTGGCGTTATCGATACTCTTAACAATTCCGTCAATATATCGTTTGTATTCAATCTCATCCGACTCCGTATCGGGGATTTGCGACAACACCTCACTGACCGTCACCAATTCATTACCTTGCCAACTCGTTCTCGTCCACTGCGCAACCAATTTGACATTTTTCTCCGGCATTGTGAATGTGTCGTTCGGCTTGTAAACGGTATCCGTTCCGTCAAGCTTCCACCCGATAAACGCATAATCGGTAAGAGTAAACGGATTTGCCTCCACCGTTACCGTGCTGTCCGCGGCGTATTTCTTGGCTTGCGGCGCGGTTCCCGTGGCGGCGGCATTGCCTTTGTCGTACGTCACCGTGTATTCGGCGGGCGTGGGCTTTGGCTCATCCGGCTTGCAGCCCGCCACCGTTGCGACGAGACATACAAAAAGTAAAACACTCAACCAAATAAGTGCCTGTTTTTTGAACATAAATTGTTCCTCCTTTTTTAGTTTGGTTCGTGTGTTTTTTTTTGGGGGTGTCGGTTCAAAGAAGAAAATCAGTGAGAACGTTTTTTTTGGGGAAACACATCTTGCCGAATACAGCATAACCCGCCGAACAAGGTCGTGTCAAGACAAAAACAAAAAAATGAAAATTTACTTTCGTATTTCAGTTGTGTTGAGAGGAAAATGTAGCAACTTTGCGCCAAATCGGTAAATATCGGTTTTGATCCGCTACTTGATTGAAAAATTGTCCGACGTGTGATATAATAAACAAAAAAAACGAGAGAAAATACGATGACAGCACCGAAATTCGAAAAAGTATCCTTTGAAATATTTGCGCAAGAGGGCAGCCGCGACGTTTACGACGGTATCCTGTTGCCGCGTCGCGCCACGGCTCGTAGCGCGGGCTACGACTTTTTTGCGCCGACGGACATAGACCTTGCGCCGGGACGCACGACGACGGTGGCTACGGGTATACGCGCGCTGATGCCCGACGACGCGTGTCTGATGATATTTCCCCGCAGCGGGTTGGGATTCAAGTACCGTCTGCGCCTGAACAACACCGTGGGGATCATCGACGCGGACTACTGCGAAAGCGACAACGAGGGGCATATCTTCGTGCGCATGACCAACGAAAGCGACAAGCCCTTGCACATAGACAAAGGAACGGCGTTTGCGCAGGGCATTTTTGTGAGGTATCTGCTCACCGCAGACGACGACGCCACCGCGCAGCGCAACGGAGGGCTCGGCTCCACATCGCGTTGAACGAACGCCGCAACGCTTGCTTTTTGTCCCCGCAAGGACCGCAATTGCGGCGCTTGACGGAAAACTTCGTGGCGACTCAATCGCGGCTTTTACGCAACTTTCAACAAAAAAAAACACCCCCATATACGCAAAACAGCGTCCGACAATCTCGTCGGACGCGTTTTTTACGTGTGTTGAGCGATACGCTCCCGCATACGGACGCCGTTCAACGGCGCGAGCTTGTTGCGAACCGCGTGCGCAAGCAAAAGGGCAGATACCACCGAGGTCAACAATTCTGCCAAAGGAAATGCCCACCACACCGTATGGGCGGCATTATCCGTCAACGTAAGCAGCCACACCGCGGGAAAAACAAATACAGCCAGACGAAGCAAAGAAATAAGCAACGGATACAAGGCGTATCCGAGCGCTTGAAGTACTCCCTGAACCGCCACACTGAAACCCATAAATAAATAGCCCGCAGAAGCGACGCGTATAGCCAAAGCGACGACGGAAACGATCTCTTTATCGCTGTTGCCGCTCGCCATGCCGAACAAGCTTGCAAGAGGCGATGTAAGTCCCTCAAACAGAACCGTGATGACGGCGGAGACGATAAGCGTGTTGACTACGCCCCACTTGACGCATGCCGACGCGCGCAAGCCGTCTTTCATTCCGTAGTTGAAAGATAAAACGGATATGATCGTGTTGGACAAGCCGAAACAAGCAAACAGCGCAAATTGCATGATCTTGTAATAAATACCGAAACTTCCTTGCAGCGTCTGAGCGTTTGGAGCAACTCCCAAAATCAGATTTACACCCAACATCATCACGGACAAAAGTCCTTGCATCAGAGCCGCAGAGAAACCAATATGGTAAATTTCTCCTATCAAATTGCGATCAGGTACGAGATGTTTGAGTTTATTTCGCAACTCCTTGTTGAGCAAGTAGTGAAACACCATTGCCAATACAAGAGACACGGTCTGTCCGATAACGGTAGCCCATGCCGCGCCCGCTATGCCCCATCTCAACGGATATATGAACACATAGTCAAGCGCTATATTCGTCACGGCGCCGCCAACCTGCGCTATCGTGGAATACATCGTTTTGCCCGTGCTTTGCAAAAATCTTTCATAGATAGTAAAGCCTATCGCGCCGAAGGAACAACAGCAACAAACGGCAAGATATTGCGCGCCCATTCGGGCGACTTGCTCATCGCCTTGCGCTTGCATTTTTATAAAAGGTTTCGCGCCGAACAGTCCGAACAGCAAAAAAACAAGATATATCGCCAACGCTAAAAATATCCCATTGCCTACCACCTTGTCGGCTTTGTCGCAATCTCCCTCGCCGAGAGATTTGGACAGCAGAGCGTTGATCCCCACTCCCGTGCCCACACCTATGGCAATGATGAGCAACTGAATGGGCAAAGCAAACGTAAGCGCCAGATTGCCCGCAACGCCGTCCTCGCCCATATTGATGACAAAAGCCGTGTCGACTATGTTGTAAACGGCTTGAAGCACCATGGAAACTATCATAGGCAAACCCATTTGCCATATCAGTGCGCAGACAGATGTTTTGGACATTTTGTTTTCTTTTTTCATTTCATACTTCTTTTTGCGCAAAAAAAGGGCGCAAATCCAATTGGATTTACGCCATTATGCAGCTACACATTGTACAAATATTTTATGCTTTTTTTGCCGAAAAGTCAAGCAAAATTTTATTTTGCACGCTTTTGCGCAAGCAAAAGGGACATTTGCGGCAAGCACGCCAAGCTACGAATGCAAATATTTGTACAGCGCCTCGGCTACGGGTCGGGTCATAGAGGGAGTGTCGGCGATCTCATCAACGGTCGCCTCGCGCAAAGCGTCCATCGACTTGAACTTGCGGTGCAATTCTATACGGCGCTTTTCGCCTATGCCCGGCACGTCCTGCAACACCGATTTGATGCTTGTGCGGTTGTGCAGCTTGCGAAAGTAGGTTATGGCAAAACGGTGACTTTCGTCGCGAATGTTGACGAGCAGATTGAGCGCATAGCTGTTGCGCGGCAAAAAAGTGGGTTCGTTGGTGCCCAAGGTGTACACAAGCTCCTGCTGCTTGGCAAGCGACACCAACTGCACCTCCACGCCCGCCTCTTCCATCGCTTGACGCGCGTACTCCAATTGCCCCAAGCCGCCGTCCACCACGATGAGATCGGGCGTTTTGCCGAATACGCCGTCGTCCTGCTTCATTCGCTCGAAACGGCGCAAAAGCACCTCTCTCATGCTTGCAAAGTCGTTTGCGCCCTCTACGGTGCGTATCTTGAAGCGGCGATACTGCGAAGCGTCCTTTTGACCGTTGGTAAACACCACCATGCTCGCCACCTTGTCCACGCCCTGCACGTTGGAAATGTCGTAGCATTCCACGCGGGTGGGCAGTTTTTTGAGATGAAGCATCTCTTTGAGCTGCAACACCGCGCCGTGAGTGGTGTTGTATTTTTTGTCTATCGCCGTTTGGCTCTTGGTGAGGTACTCCACCGCGTTTCGGTAGGACATATCCACAAGACGCTTTTTGTCCTGCAACTTGGGACAGTATATTTTTGTTTTTACTCCCGTCTTGTCGGTGATGACCTGTTGAAGCTCTTGCGCGTCGGGCAACTCCACGTTGGTGTAGATCTCTCCGCAAAGCTTTACCAATTGACAGTATTCCGCGAGAAAACTCGACAGCGTCTGCGCCTCGTCCAGCCCCGCGTCGGATACGGCGTTGTTTTCGGAAAAAACCACCTTGCCGCCCCTGATCATAGTGTGATTTACCACGCAGTTTTTGCCGTTGGACGCCACCGCAAACATATCGTAATCCACGATTTTGTTAAGCACTACTATGCGTTGCTGCCCGATCTTGTCTATCAACTGCAAGTAACGCTTGTAGCTCAGCGCCTGCTCGTACTGCATTTTTTGAGAGGCGGCAAGCATTTTTTCTTCCAATATCCTGCGCACTTCGGCGTCGTCGCCGTTCAAAAACGCCACGGCGCGGTCGACTATTTCTCGGTACTGCTGCTTGGTGACCTTGCCGATGCAGGGGGCGCAGCATCTGCCTATGTGATAGTTGAGGCAGGGACGGAAATTTTTGGGCAGCTTGGAAAAATTATTGTTGCACGTGACGGTCGGAAAAACGCTGCCGAGTATCTCCAAAAAAGCCTTCGCCCCGCCCTGCGTGATAGGTCCGAAGTAGCGCCATTTGTCCTTGACGAGCTTGCGCGTGGACACAAACTTGGGGTAATCCGCGTGCAAGTTTACCTTGATGTAAGGATACTGCTTGTCGTCTTTGAGCAAAATATTGTAAGGCGGGGTGTATTTTTTTATAAGAGTATTTTCCAGACTGAGCGCGTCCGTTTCGCTGGCGGTGATGATATAACGAAAGTCCGCCACGTGACTGAGCATTGCCAAAACCTTCTCCGTCTTGTTGCCCGATGAATGAAAATACTGCCGCACGCGGTTTTTGAGAACCTTGGCTTTGCCGACATACAAAACGTTGCCGTCGGCGTCGTACATAATGTACACGCCCGGCTCGTCGGGAAGATTTTTCAGCTTTGTTTGCAGATCGACGTTTTCCATAGTTTTATTATACCACAAATAAACGCGCAAACACAAAAAAAATCCCCGAACCTTATCGGTCGGGGAAAATCTTTTGTCAGACGGGCTTGTGCTGCGCGTTTTTGGCATACGCTTGCAGCAGACCGTTGAGCGCGAGATTGATACGGCGCTGTTCCTCCACCGTGCGATCTTCGCCAAGTCCTTTGTCGCGCAGGATCTCGCTTGCCTTGCCCACAGCCTCGTCGGTCACTTCGGCTTTGTTAAGCTTGTTGAGAGACTTTACCGCGTCGTCGTACGCAGTGGTACGGTTTTTGGGGGTGCAGGCGGTCAGCTGCGTGACAAACTGCGCAAATATTTTTTTGGCGCGGCGGGTATTGCGTTTGGCGACGGCTTTGTCTGTTATCAAAAACAACGTAAACACAAGCCAAAACACCACCTGCAACACGATATAAGCATAGCTGTGCCGCACAAAAGCGAACACTCCGATATAAGCGCTGAACGCAACGGACGTCACGATGATCAGCCACACCGCGGCGACGCGCTTGCGCAGCGGCACAAACTCGAATACCAACGCGGGCTTGTCGACGCCGCAATTGACGAACGCGCGCCATTGCCGACGGTATTCGGCGGGAACGCTTGCCATAAACAGCGACGCCTTGGCGGGATATGCGCGCATATTGCGCGTGCAGGCGACAAGCTTTTTGTTTTGCTTGCGGTAGGGGTTGCGCAGCCAATTGATGGCGGCAAACAACATCAACGCACCGAACAACGCGCCCAAAATGGGAAAACGATAGACGTCCAACAAAGTGAGAATTTTCATTACGTAATACATATTTACCTCCGTTTTGTCAAAGTGTTGCCACAAGCGGCGCAATTAAAACAAGTCGGAAAATAAAAATGCACAAAAAAACGGGTATTTTGTAGAAAAGATCGATTTCCGACGAAAACGCCCGTTTAATCAAAATAATTTTCGGTACGCAAAAACAGGTCACATTTTTATCAATTTGTTGTCCGCGACGGACAAAACGTAACAGTCGATATTTTCCACGCCGCATATGCGCTCCACCGCCATTCGGTAGCTGTTTAGCTGCGCCGTATATCTGCGGGGTATAAGATCGGAGCGGTTGGTGTACTTGAAGTCGACGACGGTCGCCTTGTTTTCTCCCAAAACGAGCATATCTATCACCCCTTGCAGCATCACTTTGTCGCGACACGCGTCGCCCACTTCGGGATACAACTCGCCGTAGCTTACGGAAAGCATAAACGGCACTTCGTGATATACCTTGCCCCCGCCGAGCAACGCTTGCAGTTCGGGATTGCGCAACGTGTCGAAAATCAACTCCGCATCCAACCGTTCGGCGATATTTTGCTCTATTTTGCCGTCGTTTACCAATGCGGCGACGCATTCGCGTATCCGCTCGACGTCCGCGCCGTAATCGACGTATTGATACACCTTGTGATAGGCGGTGCCCACCTCGTTGCGGTTGCCGTCGGTAACGAGCGTTTGTTCGGGTCGCGGCTCGTCGGTCAGGTCGATATATTCCTTGTCCAGCGCCGAGCTGACCACCTTGGACGGAAGAGAACAAGCTTCTTTGTGCGCGTAGACAAAGCTCAACTTGCGTTCCACGTCCGAAACGCTCGCCGTTTGCTCGCAAAGACTGCCGCCTGCAAGGACGGGTTGCACTTTTTTTACGTTGTCGAACACGTTCACCTCGATGCCCTTGTCGGACATATCCTCGCCGTATCTTCCGTACAACGCTCTGTGCAGCCAATCCAAATGACTCATCGCGCGGGCGGGTTGAACGGGCAGCCGCGTCAGCGCGTCGTCGTCTACGCTCGCGACAAGGTCGAGAACGTACTTTGCGCGGGTAAGCGCCACGTACATCAACCGCATTTCCTCCTCGCGCTGCTTGTATCTGTTGAGCAGATCGCAAGCGAACGCGCCTACGGTTTCCGCGGTGCGCATCGTGCTTACGTTGAAGTAATTCAGCGCCAATCCCAGCTCGCTGTTGGTTTTGAGCGCATATTTGTCGAAATTGAAGCGGGTTTCCAAGCCGGCGACGATGACGACGGGAAACTCCAACCCTTTGGACGCGTGCATCGTCATCAATCGCACGGCGTTGGGCGCGTTTTGCACGTCGGGGCTTTGTTCGTTCGTTTCGTCCACGTAAGCGAGAAACCTGTCCACGCTTTGAGCGTAGCTTGCGCCGCGTATGCTTTCGACAAAATCGTACAATTTTTTAAGCCGCAAGCCGCCGTTGACCAAGCCGCTGACGGAAAGAGCGTAATTTTTCTTTTCCATCACCCTTAGCACGATCTCGCTGACGGACGCGCCGTACGAATAAAAGCGCACGTCCTCCAAAAATTCCAAAAAGCTTTTTATCTTTTTTGCAATATCGTCGTTTTTGCGGGAGTATTCCGACAGCCGTTCGTAAAAGGGCACGCGCCCCTCGGTATCCAGACGTACATATGACAGCTCCTGTTCCGTAAGCTCGCCGAAGTTGAGACATGCGCCGACAAGCGGCACGTCGTTGTAAGGATTGTCTATTACGCGCAGTAAATTTACGATGTCGCGCACCTCTTTGTCGGTGTAGCCCTCCACCTTGAAGGACGCAGCAACGGGGATATTGCGCTTAACGAGCGCGTTGTAAATATCCACCGCCTTGTCCGTCATGCCGCGCATCAGTATTACCACGTCGCCGTAGTCTATTCTGCGAGGCGCGCCCTTGGCGTCGGTGTACGCCTTGCCGACGTATTCGTTTATGCGGTTTGCTATCAGCTCGCCCTGCCGAATGCCGTCCTCCGAATCCGATCGCGCGGTAATATCGTAAATTCCCTCAACGGGGAGCTTTTCCGACTTGGTTTTCAACACGTAATCTATCCGCACGGAGGCTGTTTGCAGCACGGGAGACGCGTCGCCGCGCAGCTGCGCCGTGCCGCGGTAATCCACTTTGCCGAATTCCGTCGTCATCAATCCGTCGAATACGGCGTTGACAAATTCCAAAATTTCACGGTTGCTGCGGAAGTTGTCGTTTAACTCCACCGCTTCGCCGAGACATTCGCTTTTGTACAGATCGTATTTGTTCGCGAAAATAGTCGGGTCGCACCCGCGGAAGCCGTAAACGGACTGCTTGACGTCCCCCACCATAAACAAACCGTTGGGCTGCGCCAAAAGCTTGACGATCGCCTCCTGGACGGGGTTGGTGTCCTGATATTCGTCCACAAAGACCAGCTTGTAACGGGAATGAATGTCGGCAAGGGCGGCTTCGTCCCGCAAAAGTTTAAGCGTAAGATGTTCCAGATCGTTGAAATCCACTCCGCCGCGTTGCTTTTTTTGCTCGACAAACAGTTCGTCAAAGCGGTTTACCAGCTCCACAAGCTTGTCCACGTGCACGACGGACAACTCCATTTCCCGCCAAAGCTCTTCGAGAGGCAGCGAGCGGCAAAGGGAGGAGTATTTCTTGATACGGCTGTCGCGCACTTCCGACAACTGCTTGTAATGGTTGCGGATACTCTCTTCGAAGTCGCTCAGCTCTACGTTCGGTTTTTTGCGCGGAAGCGGCTCTAATTTAAGTTTTTCCACCCCATATAGCGCTTTTTGCAAATTGTCTTGCGGTATGGCGGCAAGTCGCGCGGCATTTTCGTGCAGCACCTTGGCGTAGGCTTCGTTCTCTTCGTCGGCGCGGGTTGCCAAAAGACGCATATTTTCCGTTTGGTATTGCAGCATTTGCGCGATATCGCTAAGCAACGCCCGCGCAATGGGATTGTCCTCGCTGTAAGAAACAAAGCTTTCGCGGCGAGCGGCATACCACGCGGGGAAATCTTCCAGACATCTGCCGAAGTCGTACAGCCTCATAAGCGTATCCCGAAAGTTGTCCTCTCTTCGATGGGTGGAAAATATCTTGTACACCTCCCGAAAAACGGGGTCGTCCTTGGAAAAATACTCCGCGAACAGATCGTTTAACGCATTTTTCCGCAGAGCGGCGACGGTGACCGTATCCAGAATTTCAAACGCGGGATCGATATCCGCCACATAAAAATAGTTGCGCAGCAGATCTCCGCAAAAAGAGTGCAAGGTGCAAATGGCTGCGGTGTCCAATTTTTCCAATTGATCGACGATACGCGCGTCGTTGCGAATTTCCGAAAGCTTTTCCGCAAGACGGGCTCTCATTTCCGCCGCGGCGAGGTTGGTAAAAGTCACCACCACGATCTCCGACACGTCGACGCCCTCTTTCAGCAACGACGCGATGCGCTGTATCATAGTAGTGGTCTTGCCCGTGCCCGCAGACGCCGACACTAACATATTGCTGCCGCGATGTTCGATAGCTTTTTGCTGGGCAGCCGTCGCCCGAAAAGTTTTTTCGCTCATTTCTTTACCGTCCTTTCGATATCGGTCTTGTTTACATCCGCAGTCACCTTGCGCGCTTTTTCCGTGATAGTGTCGCCGAAATCGCACACGCTCTTGTAATCGCAATAGTCGCACGCCCCGTCGTAGGGATTTACCGAGGCATAGCCCCGCCGCATAAGGTCGCCGGCGCGGCGTATCAACTCAAAGGTGTACTGCGTTTGACTGTCGAACTGCTCGTCCGTAAGCAATCGGGTGTTTCCGCTCTTCATATTGAACTCGCCCTTGCTTGTAAGCGAAAGTCCAAGCTTGCGGCTTTTGCCTCGGCACAGATTGCGGTCTATCTTTTTTGCCACGTCGAGGTCGAAAAGCGTCCTGCCGTTGTAAACGTAGTCCTCCTCCGCGTCTACGGGCGAAAAGCTGTCGTGCATATTGAAGTAGTAAAATCCCGCGGGACGCTTGCCCGTAAGATCCTCCGCCGCCTTGACGTAGACGGGCAGCTGCATTTTGTGCCCGATATACAGTTCCTTTTCTCCGTATTCGGACGCAGACGCGCCGCTTTTGTAGTCGATCACGACAAATCTCCCGTCGCACACGTCCACGCGGTCTATCTTTCCCACAAGGTTGAACGTTCCGCCCTCGAACTCCACCTTGACGGGAGGCAGACCGCCCTCCGCGCCGAAGCTCAATTCGGTGGCATAGTTGGTGAAGTCGGAATCGCGAAACTGCTGTTTTACCACCTTGCACATACGCACGCTTTCCGAACGAAGCTGAGACAAAATACCCGCCATTTTTACGTCGTTTTTCAAACCGCGGTAAAAATCGTCGTTTAGCGCAAGCTCGAACTTTTCCTCCGCCTTTTGCTCGGTAACGGAGTCCGTTTCCTCCGTATCCATATCCCTTACGTAAGTTTCCAGCACGGCGTGCAGCACGTTGCCCAGGTCGGACGATTGCAGCTCCGCGACGGTGCGCGGTTTGACGTTGAGCCCGTACTGTATGTAAAACCGATACGGACATTTGAAGAAATCCGTCAACTGACTTACGCTCGTGGCGGAATTTTTGAAATACAGCTCTCTGCCGCGAGGCACAAAAATATCCTGGGGCTTGCTTTGGGAGTAATGCTCCGTTTCTTTGCCGTACAAGGCGTACAAAGCGTCAAAAGACGGCACATTTACGTGACAATGATCCTTTAACATACGGCTGCTAAGCACCAGCTTGGCTTTTGCCTGTTTTTCCGTGTAGACGTCCTCGTCCGCCTCGTCGCTCGCTTTCAGGGGCATGCCGTTGTCCGTAAACAGATTGCACAGCTCTCTGACGAAGGACGACGGTATCAATCTGTCCGTTCCGTCCGAAAGCGCATACGATACGTACAGCTTTTCCGTCGGCTCCGACAAAAGCTGAAACAGACTGAAACGCTCGCGGCGGTTTTCGGTAAAGATCTGCGGCTCCACGTTCACGCCGCCCGAAGCAAGATCCTTTATGTTGCGATCGGTAAGCAGCTTGGTGTCGCTTTTTACAATGGGCATAGCCCCTTGATTTGCGCCCAACAACGCCAAAAATTTGACGTCGTGCTTGCGCGCCTTTGCCATATTGGCAAAAATAACGCAGTCGCTGTAAACGGGTATGACGGAGATCTTGACCGCGGCAAGTCCCGTAGTTATCAATTTGATAAATTCGTCCAGCCGCACAAATCGTCCGCCCAGCACCTTTTCCGCCTGTTTCAGCACCCCGTCGAATTTACTCGCCGCTTGCTCCGTCACTTTGCTTTCGTAGTCGTACTTGCGCGACTTTTGCAATTTGCTCAAATTTTCGTTCTTTTCCGCCAGCGCGCAATATTCCGTCAATCTGCGCACAAAGTCCGCATATTCTCTGACGGTTGCGGCGTTGGGCGCTTTTAGCGTTACGAACAGCTCGTTGAACTTTTGGCGGAAAGCGTCCGCTTTGTCAAAGTCCGGTTCGTTGCGTCCCAGCGTAAAGTTGTCGTAACGGTAGGACACGTTGTATTTCAAACAGTAGTTTTCAAAGAAAAACACGCCGTCGTCCCCTTCGACGCCCGCAAAAAACGGATTTTTTACAAAGGACAAAACGCTGTTAAGCTTGCCGTTGTTGCGGCACAGCGTAAGGAAATCCATAACGAAACGAGCGTATGGGTGATCGGAAAGCGAATACTGTCTGTCGCAGAAATACGGTATGTCGAAATCCGCAAAAACCGTCGATACGGCGTTGGCGTACTTGGCGACGTCGCTGGTGACCACGTAAATATCCCTAAATCGGTGAGCCGGATCCCGCCGCACGTATTGCTGTATTTTGCATGCCAGCCGATACACCTCGTCGAAGCGCGTCGCCCCCTCGAAGATCTCGATATATTTTCCCCCTTCGATAGGCTTCGCGTCGGTGTATCGAAACAAATTTTTCCCGATCTGTTCGGCATACGGGTGCGCGTAATTCGCCTCGTAACTCTGCACGTCGGGAGTAATGCCGTTGCGGCGGCATATAGCCAAAACGCCGTTGAATATATCGTTAAGATACAGCCCGAAGTCCCGTCTTTCTTCGCTTGCGCAGCACGCCACGGTAACGCCCTTGCTTTTCAGCAGCAGCTGCTCCACAAGCGCAAACTCCTGCGCGGAAAAGTTGTCAAAGTCGTACAGATAAAAGTAGCTGTCTGCGGCAAAATCCGTTTGCTCTATCGTTTCGCGCAGCATATTGAGCTTGTCTGCCGAATCGATAAAGCGATCGCGCGTAAATTCGAGGTACTCGTCGTAAATGAGCGCGATGTCCCTTGCCTTGCCCCGAACGCTCGGAGGCAGATCGCAGCGCAACATTCCGGGAGTTATGCGGCAATACTTCATCATGCTTACCGCGTCATAGACGCTTTCCGCAAAACCGGGAGTTTCCACGCCCTTCGTGAAACAACAAAGCCGCTCCTTGCAATCCTTTATTATCCCCGACAACGCCATTATCCCGGCTTGTTTGGAAAGATATTCGTATTTCGGCAGCACGTCGGCAGCCAATCTGCGAAAGGTCTTTATCTGCACGTTGAAGCTTCCGCCCAGATTTTTCAACAAGGCGCGTTCCGCTTCGAGCGAGGCGCGGTCGGGCACTATCACGATGTGTTTTACGTCCAGACGCGTTTTGTCCACGCGGGACAGCGCGTCCATAACGCAAGCCGCCGCTTCTTTCATTGTTTTTGTTTTGTAAACGGTGATTTTAGGCATAGGTATATTGTAGCATTTTTTACGGGTATTGGCAAGAGCGTACATCGATAGCGATCTACTTTTGCGACGGGCATTTTTCAATTCCGACAGACGCGTTTCGACGAAAATTTTACTTGCGCGCCCTATTAAAACAACAACAAGCAAAATATACGTTTGCAAATTGTCAATGTATATGGTATAATTAAAAATAACGTAAATAAATGCGTATCGAAAATACGCCAAACAGCGCATCAACGCGCATTATCGATCGGAGACACTATGAAAAGAAAAATAACGATTTTGCTTTTGATGATTCTGGCGCTTACCGCTTTGTTTGCGGCATGCAGTCAGGCGCAAACGGAACACGAGCTTCGTTTTGACGACCCCGAAACGGCGGAGTTCCGCGTAACTCTTGCCGACTTCGAATACGAGCAAGGAAAACCTGTCGGCTTCAAAGACGACTATACCGACGAGGCGTACCCCGGCGCTACCTTTGCCAAAGATATGGCGATGACGAGCGAATATCTCTCCACCGCCGACGAGCTTATGCCCGAAGCCGTTGACGGAACGTACGTGATGAATTTGGTCAAAGCCAACAACAAATGGACGCTGAATACCGAACAAACGCTGTACGTTCAATATTTGAAAACTGCTCAATTGAACAACGGCGGAACGCTCAAATTGACAGAGTGCAACGCTTGGCAAGACTTGCAAAAGCTCGCGGTAAGCGGCGATGAGCTTGAAACGCAAGCCCCGTCCCTCAAAGAAAGAGAAGATTGCGTCATTCTCAAATCGGTAATAAAACAAAGCGTGACCTTTGAGAACGTAGCCGATCAAACGCCCATTCAATCGTCGACGGAATCCGACGGTTTCTACCTGGGAGCGCAAAGACAGCAAGTAAGCAAATACACCGTGGCGACGACCTACGATTTCAGCGGCAAACGCCCGATAGTAAAGGTCTCCGTCAACGGCGCCGATCCCACGGAATACAAATTGGCAAAAAACGTCCGTCCGATCGACCCCATTCAGATATTGCTGTATTTGAGAAGCTACAACAAAACGTCCAACGACTTTAAGGACAGCCCCGCCGTGCAGATGTTCAATCCCTTGACGGGCGAACTGCAAATTGTGGGTTTCGGTCTCAATTACAATATGCCCATGGCAATAACGGACGAAACAAAACAAAACACATTAAAAGGCGTAAGTCTGAACGTCGCAACGGTATCGGTGGGCGGAACACCCTATATGGTGGAGGAAAACGTTCCCGATTACATTACCGATGACAACAACAAGCCCATTGACACAATAAATACGGTCTCCGACGTTAAGCCCAAGTACACTACGGTGCGTTTCCGCGTGGGATACATCGCATACGAACTGAAAAGCTATCCGTCAAACATTTGGAACAACCTCAAATACGTAACGCAATAAGCCCTATTTAGACCACGAAAAAGCCTCCCGCAAAATGCGAGAGGCTTAAATTTTTTGACCTTTTTTTACTTGTTTTCGTCTGACGTTTGCGGGTTATCTGCGGGGACGGGAGTTGCGGCGTTTTCATGCGCCTCCATATACGCGATAACGTCCTCGACGCTGCCGCCCTTCATCAGCATATCCACTTCTTCGGTGTGGATGGTTTCCTTTTCGATCAACACGCGCGCCATATTATGCAGCACGTCCAGCTTGGAGGACAGTATCTCGGTGGCGCGTTTGTGACAGCTTTCCACAATGTCGCGCACCTCTTCGTCGATGATGTTGGCGATCTCATCCGAGTAGCTCTTTTCCGTCTGATAGTTTTTGCCGACGAACACTTCGCCCTCGCTGCCGTAAAACAGCGGTCCGATACGATCGGACATACCCCATTCGGTAACCATTTGGTGCGCCGTTTGCGTCAACGATTTTATGTCTCCGCTTGCGCCGTTGCTTACGTTTTGAATGATCAATTCCTCGGCGACTCTGCCGCCCAACGTCATTGTGATCTGATCCAGCAGCTGCTGCTTGGTGACGTGATTGTTGTCGTTTTCGGGACGAGTCATCGTGTAGCCCGCAGCCATGCCGCGCGGGATTATCGTGACCTCATGCACGGGGTCGCAATATTTGAGACTGCACGCAAGTATTGCGTGACCGGATTCGTGATAGGCGGTAATGCGCTTATCCGGCTCGGTTACAAGGCGCGATTTCTTTTGCGGACCCATAACGACCTTGTTTATACCTTCGTTTACGTCCGCCATCGTTATCACTCGTCTGCCTTCGCGCACAGCAAGGATAGCCGCCTCGTTGAGCAAATTTTCCAGATCCGCCCCCGTAAAGCCCGCCGTTATACGCGCCACGGTGCGGAAGTTGACATCGGGACCGATCGGCTTTTTGCGCGCGTGGACCTTCAATATCGCCTCACGTCCCCTCACGTCGGGGCGATTGACGTATATCTGACGGTCGAAACGTCCGGGGCGCAGCAGTGCGGGATCGAGAATATCCGCGCGGTTGGTCGCCGCCATAACGATGATGTTTGTGCTGGTTTCGAAACCGTCCATTTCCACCAGCAGTTGGTTAAGAGTCTGTTCGCGTTCGTCGTGTCCGCCGCCGAGTCCCGCTCCGCGTTGACGACCGACGGCGTCAATTTCGTCGATGAAGATTATGCAAGGCATGTTCTTTTTGGCTTGGTCAAACAAGTCTCTGACGCGGCTTGCGCCTACGCCGACAAACATTTCGACAAAGTCGGACCCGCTCATCGAGAAGAAAGGTACGCCCGCCTCGCCCGCGACGGCTTTTGCAAACAGCGTCTTGCCGGTGCCCGGAGGACCTACGAGCAGCACGCCCTTGGGTATACGCGCGCCGATGTCGCTGAATTTTTTGGGGTCTTTAAGGAAATCGATGATCTCCTGCAATTCCTCTTTTTCCTCTTCCGCGCCCGCGACGTCCGAAAAACGCACCTTCATATTTTGCACGACGCGCGCTTTACTGCGGCCGAAATCTATGTTTTGATTGTTTTGACGGGCAATCTGACGGAACATAATGAAGCCGAGCAACACTATCAACCCGATCCACAGCACGGGAATGATGTAGTCCGTCCAGCTGGTGGCGTTGGGGTCCGTGACTGTGTAGCGCAGCTGCGAATTTTTTTCGACGCCGTCGTCAATTTGTTGCTGAATATACTGTTGAACGGCTGCGTCGAAAGCGTTTCTGTCAACAATGACGCAAGTGTCGGACGCGCCGCTTTTGTCAACGCCTACCACTTTGTAGAGGTTGAGTACCACCTCTCTGTATTTGCCGTCTTTCAGATTATTAAGAAATTCCGTTTCGTTGACGGGCGTAGCGCTGTTTCCTATCAACGTCCACAGCAACACGGCGAGCGCCGCCATCAACAGTACGCCGATAACGACATAAATTATTGTTCTCGTACGTTTCTGATCCAAAATTATTCTCCTTTACGCGGTCCAAAACCGAGTTTTCTTATTAAATGTATCGCGCACGGATAATGCACGAAGCGTTCAGCGGGGCTGAATTGCAAATTTTTACATTTACATTGTATCACAATATATACTTGTTGTCAATTTTTATATTACCTTGCTTACGCTCCGTTAGTATCTGTTATTTTGGCGCCGATTATTGATTTTTTCGGCATTTGCTTCAGACCGTTTCGAGAACACGATCGATCATGCAGACCTTTCCGCGGCGACGATCGCGTTTGCGATAAATTGCGCCGCCTCGCCCACCAAGCGATCTTTTTCGGTATTGAGGGTGTAAAAATCGTTCAGCCCCCGTTCCGCCACAATGCCCACGATCCCGACGTCGCCCACCGACGGAAGATTTTTGTTCGTTGCCGCGCCGGGAAGTATGCCGCCGTCGCAGATCTGAATTTTGCCTATCTGCTCGGCAGCTCCGACCGCCGCGTCCACAACTATTATGCGGCTTTCGGGGTGAAGCGCGCGAATAAAATTGTAGCAATACAGCAAATTTTCCGCAGTGATGTTTTGCTCGCACAGACCGTATACAAAAGCGGGCTTTTTCATCGTTTGGTTTAACAGCGTTCCTACGCGCGGTCCCAAACTGTCGGAAAACACCTTTTCCGTGCCTATACACATATAAACGGCATTGCCGCCTATTTTTTCCGACAATGCCGTCGCCGCCCGTTCCGCGTCTTGCGGATCGTAAATACTTACTTCCAACATATTGTTTCTCCTTGTTTTTTAGGTAAGTGTTGCCAACATCGATACGTTTTAGTGCGCTTTTTTGCGTCAAATAAGCATTTAACTACTTTTTTTGTCGATTTGTATTTTCGCGCGACCGTCCGCAAATTTTTCTGCCGCGCCGAAAACGTAAAGCGGTGTTGTCGCGAGGATCTATTTTTGTGCCCAACTTCGCCGTTTCGGAGAGAAGCTTTTGCAAAGAAAAACAACACGTAAGCCTATCGCCGCGATAACCGTTTTCGGCTCCGAAGAGCTGCCAACGGCAGGCAAGTAGAAACGATTGCCGTCTTGAATTTTTGAGAACTATTTTCTTTACTTGTTATTCTTTGCGTTCTTTTACTAAAAATCGGCTTGTCAATTTGGACAAGTCGCGAGTTCGAAAAGGATCGTCATCGGCACACCTATTAAAATATTTACAAAAAATACGACAAACAGGGCGTTTTTCCTACCCCATTTGCCGTTTTTGTCGTTTTTTACTTTCGAAATTCTTTTACCGTTCTTTACTCAAATTGTTCTACTACCGTTTCTTTTATGGTATCTTCATCGTAGAAGTAGTAGTATGTTCTTATATCTCCGCCCTTGGCTTTTTTCTGATGACTGAATATCGGCGGCTTGCCGTTTGCTATTGCCCACTCCGCCCCTTGCGCCCAACGCGGATAGGTTTTGTCGTATTTGAACAATACCTTGATCTTCTCTTTTCCCAAAGCTATACGCTTGGTTTTGGATAACTCTTGCGGTATCTCGTCCATTACTGCCTAAATATGCTGTCGTCAAAACAATCCACCCAACTTGGTTGTATATCCAACAAGAAAACAAATTCTTCCTCATACTTCGGATAGGCTTGATAACTTAATATTGTATTCTTTCAATAGGGTTGTAAAATTCGCTTGTATTCCGTATCTATTTGTAAAAGTATTCCAACTCCGCCCCTTGTAAGCATAGTAATTGCAGAAATAATCGAAAAGGTTGTAGTTGTATTCCCTGCACCATAAATATTTTTTATCCAACGACAGTTTCAATATCTTTTGTAAAGATTTATTTGTTTCAAACATTTGCCGAAACTCTATTATTGATATTCTGCCTTCCACATAGTCCAAAATAGGTTGAAACTTTCTTTTCGCGTTAAACAGCAATATTTTTTTTCATATCAAATTTCCTTTTTACATCGGAGGCAACTTTCGTTGTATTTATAAAAAGATACTTTTGCCGACAAAATTTATACGGTTTTTGTTTATTGTCAAGCTCTATACGACGCAGAGAACCTATCGTATACTAAAATAGCAACTCGCGCTAACCTTGCCGATAGTGTACTTTCGAGCTGAATCTGTCGATTGGTTCTGCGATATTTTGAGATGATGGATTTGTGCCGCAAGCTCAAAAGATTATCTTATATTGTTAGGTGATTGTCAATCTTGATCTTTCTTGCCGATAGTGTCAAGCTGGATCTGTCGCTCGGTTCTGCGATAGTTCATAGTGATCGATTTGCGCCGAAAGTTCACAAGCGTTATCTCATATTGTACTGTACGGCGACTATCAAATTAAGTTTTTTTGTATGACAAAGCGCGCCTTTCCACATAATAATATATTTTTGATGATAGTGTCGTCGTCCATTTTAATTGAAGAAAACTTTCTTTTAACCTAATTTTTGGTCGAACGAGAAAGAATTTCGTTCTGTAAAACCCGCCGAACTCACTCAAAGCGTAAATTTAGCGCAACGGTATTAAACATATTTTGATATAACAATTCGATAACATTACATATTATTATATCAATTTAGAGATTATATTGAATCGTTTCTGCGCAATAATAAACGATGTTCATTTTTAATTATACTCACGACACGCGGGCAAATCTGTTTCTGCGCCATACCATATTTTAGCAAAAGCGGACCGATAGACAAGCTTTGCGACATAAATTGCTTGTTAGCACGCCAAGACAGAAACGGATATAGGTCGAGAACGCAACTTTTTGGAGGCATACAAAATACAAAAGATCAATTGTAGCCTCGTCACATCCTGGCGGGAACGATCAAAAACAACGCCGATAATGTAATCTTATAAAAAAGACTAATACAAGCCGAATCCGCCCATAGATAGCCTAATCGGATCAAAAAATTATGATATTGTCGAAATAAGCATTGTTCGGACCTATTTGTTTCACGTGAAACAAATAAAAGACACAATAGAATCTAACAAAGACATCAAAAGAACTTGGCACCCGACCATTACATTGATAAAAAAAATGAATAGTTAGTAAAAAACACTTCGAATATGACTCAAATCACGATATTGATTTTTTTTATCCAATATTTCGAATTTAAGAGGGAATGTTCAAAAAAACACAATTAATTTAGCTTATGCGCCTCACAAAATTGAACAAAAATTGGAAATATTATTGATGTTTATGCGTTTTTTGCATTAAAAATAATAAAAACTAAGTAGTAACACAATTATTGTGGGAAAATATCAATATTTTATTGTTTCACGTGAAACACTTTCTATATGCTAAGCTACTCCAGGCTGACGGAAAAGTCCTTTTTCTAATAAAACAAGCTTCAACGATCGATGAACACCAAAAAAAGATATAGTTAAAACATAAAAACAGTCAGACCATTGTCGCCTGTTGCATTTCGACCAAAGTTCAAACACGCCAGACTCGACGCCTCGATCCGACCTTCAAACGTAACATACGACAGACGAAACAAATCAATAAAAATAAAAGACACAATACAATACGGCTTGTTTTTCTGTTGAGGAAAACCAATTATTTATTTTAAAAACTGCAAAAATCATAACGTTTTGCGCGAAAAATTATGTTATAAAAGCTGGTTAAAAGAGGCTTTCTGGCAGAATTTTTGACATCTAAATTTAAAAATTCCCGACCCAAAACAAGCTCATTCTGTTAAAATCGACCTATTTTTTAGGCACATTTTACGACAAATTGATATAAACAGCTCGCAAGTTCCCAAATTTCGTTTTTCTAAGTTAAAAAAGCCGACAAAACCCCTACGCTAACGTTTTGCCAATCTTCGCAGCAATGTTTCACGTGAAACAAGAAACACAATACTAAAATTTTGATTTGCATATTCCCGTTAATTTCTCAAATGATGAAGAAATTCCCATTTTTATGAGCTTGTCACTAATAGAAGTCTCATCTTTTGTAGAATCAACAGTTATTATTTACATTTTCAATTAGCGCAGCCGCAATAAACGGGCTAAAATAGGTTAAATATCAAATATAAATACCGATCTAACGAATAATAGCTCCAAGAAACCCCATTTATCTATAAACAAATCATATTAGCGCAGCTTCACAAACGAACAAATTAACAAATAAATCTCTCTAATATCGATTTTCAAGCCATAAAAAGTAAGTCGCAACAATTTATTAACCGTAAAGGCGCCAAGATTTCATATATAAGCCGATAATAAACCAAGTGCTGACCGGTGAATTAGCAAAAGGGCTAAATATCGGCTTTTGAAGTGTGAAATAAACAAATAACCAATCAAACGAATAACCAAATAAACTGATTTATTATCAATATAAACCGTTTCACGTGAAACAACTGCTTTTTGCTCAAAATCTTGTTCACACAACAAAAAAGCGGATAAATTATGATTATTAATAGAATTATCGTTTTCAACAAGCACAAAGTGCGGTATATCTGAACCCAAATCACTTATTTCTCTACTTATTTTACTAATTCATTGATGATTTTTGGCGATCATTTGCGTAAATTACGATAATGTGAACTTATTAAACGGAGAAAACCGAACAAAGCTCCTCTTACAGCAAAACAAAACAGAATTATTGACAATAAGCAAAATTTGCCAATAAATATTGCCCCGTCTTGTATTATGCATTCTGATAAATAGCTCAAAATTAGTATAATTTGTTGCACAGTTTGTCGGTTTAACTTCGAATTTTCGATACTTAAATACCGTTTCTTGCATTATAAATGAACAATGTTCATTATTGCGAATAAGAAAATTACTAAGTGTAAAAGAAAAACGATGATATCGAAGTCAACGGACAAATATGTAAAACACAATCAATCGACAGTCCAAATCAAGCAATACCCATTTTTAACAGAACGATTTAGATAAAAAATTGCGACTTGCTCAATATCGGGCAAATCGCAACAAAATTGTATATGAGACTTAAAGCGTTAACTTCGTAGAGCAAAAGATCATATCGCATTCATTTGCTTTCAATATCCAAGCTATTTCCTTGAAATAAACAAAGCGCTATCATTGGATTCATTAACCAAATGGAAACATTATTGCCGCTCCGTTAATTCTATGCCATTTTCAAATCTATCCATATAGACCTTAAAGTCCACCGGTCTTCCTTTATTTTTTTTTCGTAAGCTACTCGCTGTCTTTACGAAACTTGTCGCTCATCCAATCTTCCACCATATTGCAAATACGATCCAGATCGTCAGCCGTAAAGTAATCGATATAAATGCGTCCCTTTCTGCCGTTACCGATAGCGGATACCTTTGTAGCAAAAGCGCGCTGCATATTGGATACAAGGTTTACAAGCTCTTTGCTGTCCTGTATCGTGGGTTTCGGGGTCTCCGGTTTCGGATTGAGAAACTCGCGCACCATTTTTTCCATTTCGCGGACGGTCATTTGATTGTCGCAGCCCTTCAAAGCCAATTTGAATTGCTGGTCGGACGGAACGACCACCAACGTGCGGGCATGTCCCGCGGACAAACGTCCTTGTTCGATAAGGGAAATGACGTCGTCGTTGAGGGTAAGCAAACGCAAAGTGTTGGCAACGGCAGAACGGCTTTTGCCGATACGGTCCGCCGCGACCTCCTGCGTCATATTGAACTCCGTCATCAAAGTTTTTATCGCCCTTGCCGCTTCGATGGGAGAAAGATCCTCGCGCTGCAAGTTTTCGATCAAGCTTATTTCTTTTATTTGCTGCGGAGTGTAATGGCGAATGATAGCGGGAATATCTGTTTGCGCCGCCATTTTGCTGGCGCGGAAACGGCGTTCACCCGCAATTATCATAAAACGCTTGCCGATAGGCGTAACAACGATCGGCTGAATCACGCCGTGCATCTTGATACTGTCTGCCAATTCCTTCAAAGCCGCCTCGTCAAACTTTTTACGCGGCTGTTCGTAGTTCGGATCGATATCCGTCAAGGCTATCCTGACAACGTTGTCGGCAGCTTCCGCAGCGGGAACTTCCCGATCGGGACGCGCGGGCTGTTGTTGCGGCGCAAAGTCATCTATCGTATTCAATCCCATCAAAGAGGCGAGTCCTCTTCCCAATCCTTTGTTAGCCATTTATGCTTTCCTCTCTTTCCAAAAATTGTTTAGCAAGCGCTTGATATGCCAAAGCGCCGTTGGAGCGCGGTGCGTGCAACACAACGGGAACGCCGAAACTCGGCGATTCGACAAGCTTGATGTTGCGCGGGACCGGCACGGTGTAAATTTTGTTGCTGAAATATTTGTAGATCTCCGCAGTGACCTGCTTGGACAACGTCGTACGCATATCGTACATTGTAAGCACCACTCCGTTGATTTCGATTTGCGGATTGAGCCTTTGTTTTACGATTTTGAGTGTGTTGAGCAGCTGCGTTACGCCTTCGAGAGCGAAAAACTCGCTTTGAATGGGTATAATTACGCTGTCGCACGCGACCATGGCGTTTAGCGTCAACAAACCGAGGCTGGGCGGACAATCGATAAATATGTAATCAAATAAGTTTTTAACGCCCGAAAGCGCATGCTTCAAGGCGCTTTCTCGCGCAGGAACAGATACCAGATCGACTTCGGCTCCCGCAAGATCGCTGTTGCTGGGCATTATCCACAAGTTGTCGATAACCGTTTTCATTATCACGTCTTGCGCGGGACTGTCCCCCATAAGCGCGTCGTAAACCGTCGCTTGCAACGTGTTTTTTTCCAAACCGTAGCCGCTTGTGGCATTGCCCTGCGGGTCAAAGTCCACAAGAAGCACTTTCTTTCCCGCCAGCGCAACATAGGCAGCCAGGTTTATGGCGGTGGTAGTTTTTCCTACCCCACCCTTTTGATTTGAAAAAGCAATGATCTTTCCCATAGCTTCACCTCGTAAAAGAATACGGCTTTTGCGACGTTATGTCGCATTTACGCATAGGTCGTTTTTTTTCGACCGAATATTACTGCATATATAGTATAACATATAATCTTGTAATTTTCAACAATAAATGCCTTTTTGTGAAACAAATTTTTAAGCCGTGAAACACGCGCAATGATCAAAAAGCAGTTGTCGAGTTCGGCGCATCGTGATACAATATTGCTGTCGGGAGGTAATATATGTCCAATACCATTGTGGCGCTGTCCACTGCCCGCGGTCGAGCCGCCATTTCCGTGATACGAATGAGCGGCGACAACGCAATAGACATAGCGAAACAATTTTTTCATCCTTTTCCCAAAGAACCCAATATGCTCAAAGTGGGCAATCTGCGGACGGAACACTTCGACGAGCATGCGATGTGCGTGTATTTTTCCGCGCCTCATTCGTACACGGGAGAAAATACGGTAGAGTTTCATTGTCACGGCGGAACCGCCGTTGCGCAAGCGGTGATCGAAACATGTCTGTCGCACGGCGCGGTGATGGCGCAAAACGGAGAATTCAGCAAACGCGCATTTATCAACGGCAAGCAAAATCTTTCCAATGCCGAGGGCATTATCGAAATGATCGACGCGGAAACGGTCTCCGCTGCGAAAGCGGGCGCCAATTTGCTGGAAAACAAGCTCGGCAAACGTATCGTGGCTTTACAAGACAAATTGCTGGATATTGCGTCCGCATGCGAGGCGACGTTGGACTATCCGGAAGAGGACCTGGAAGGGGCGACCGTCGAATCGGCAAAAAAACAGTTGAAAGAAATATCCGACGAGCTTAGCGCGTTGCTTTCCACCGCCACGCTCGGCAAAGTAGCCAAATACGGCATAGACGTGGCGATAGTAGGCAAACCGAATGTGGGAAAATCAAGCTTGCTCAACGCTTTGTTGGGGACGGATCGCGCGATAGTGTCGGATATACAAGGGACAACGCGAGACACTCTTACCGAAAGCGTCAATTACCGCGATATACGCTTCAACTTTGTGGATACTGCGGGCATACGCGAATCGGACAACGAAATAGAGATCGAGGGAGTCAGACGAGCCAAAAAAGCCGCGGACAACGCGGACGTCGTGTTGCACGTCACAGACGACCCCAACGACCGCTCTGTATACCCCACAATCCGACCCCAGGTGCGCATTTACAACAAAAGCGACCTATTCGACAATCAACCTTGCTGCGTGGACAGTCTTGTCGTTTCGGCGAAATACGGCGACGTGGAAATAGTAAAAGAGACCCTTTACGAAATGTTCGGCGCAAACGACATCGAAACAAGCGATCTGCTGATTACCAACGAACGTCACCTCGACTGCCTCAAACAAGCAAAGCAACAGCTTGCGGAAACGATCGCGGATTGCGACAAAACCACCTTGGACGTGATAGCGAACGAAATCGGAGGTATACGCGATACGCTCGGTCAGATCACGGGAACCAACGCCAGCGAGGACTTGATAAACAGAATTTACAGCAAGTTTTGTTTGGGAAAATAGCACAAAACGGGATTTCAAGACGTTTTCTTGTACAGTTAAAACAACAAAAACGATACACAACAAAAAAACTGTGATAAAATTTAAGATGAACAAAAATTTCGACGTAATCGTTATAGGAGCGGGACATGCCGGCTGCGAGGCGGCGTTGGCTTCCGCGCGATTGGGCTGCAACACCCTTTTACTCGCCACAAATCTCGATACGGTGGCTTTTTTGGCGTGCAATCCGAGCATAGGCGGCACTGCAAAAGGACAAATTGTCAAAGAAATAGACGCATTGGGAGGCGAAATGGCGATAAACGCCGACAAAAGCTTGCTGCAAATGCGTATGCTCAACCGCGGTAAAGGACCCGCGGTGTATTCTCCGCGCGCCCAGGTAGACAAAAACGCCTACCACATCAATATGAAACGTACCGTGGAGAACACTCCGAATCTGCATTTGAGGCAGGGCGAGGCTACCGACGTCCAACTTGGAAAAGAGGGTGATTTCACGGTAAAAACCGCCGTCGATCTCGTTTACACGGCAAAAGCGGTCGTTTTTTGCTGCGGGGTATATCTCAATTCCCGAACGCTTGTCGGCGAATGTATACGCGACAGCGGTCCAAACGGTTTTGCCAACGCAAAATATCTGACGCAAAGTCTGGTAAAGCTCGGCTTCAACGTAAAGCGTTTCAAAACGGGCACTCCCGCCCGCGTCAGATTGGATTCAATAGATCTCAACAAAACCGCAGAGCAGCTCGGCGAGGAGGACTCAACCCCGTTTTCTTATATTACCGACTCCATCCCCGCCGCAAAACGCAGCTGCTATTTGACCTATTCCACGCGGGAGACCAAACGAATAATACTTGAAAACAAAGAGCTTGCGCCCATCTACAACGGGTCGATAAACGGCGTAGGTCCGCGTTACTGCCCCAGCATAGAGGACAAGGTAATTCGTTTCGCGGATAAGGAGCGGCACCAGATATTCCTCGAACCGGAATCGGAGGATACCTGCGAATTTTATGTGCAAGGCGCGTCCAGCTCGATGCCCGCAAGCGTACAGGAACAAATTTATCACAGTATCGAAGGCTTGGAAAACGTCGAAATAATGCGCGACGCGTACGCTATCGAGTACGACTGCATCGACGCAACGCAGTTGGACAATACGCTAATGGCAAAGCATTTGCCCGGTTTGTTTTTTGCGGGACAGATAAACGGCACAAGCGGTTACGAAGAAGCCGCCGGACAAGGCATAGTCGCGGGAATAAATGCCGAAAGATACGTTCACGGCAAAACGCCGTTTATCCTTCGCCGCGACAACAGTTACATAGGCGTGCTTATCGACGACATCACCACCAAAGAAAACGAAGAACCCTACCGAATGATGACCAGCCGCGCCGAACACCGTTTGATACTGAGACAGGATAACGCCGATCTGCGATTGACCGAATCGGGTCGTCAGATCGGTTTGGTAAGCGACGCGCGCTATGCCAAATATCTTTGCAAAAAACAGCAAATAGAACAGTGCGAAAAACAATTGAATACCGTCGTTTCTCCCAAAGCGTACGGCCCGCTGTTCGAAAAGAAAAACGAGCCGATAAGCGGCGCGGGTCTGACGGTGGATGAAATATTGCGCCGCACCAACATCACCGCCGCGGATGTGCAATCGCTCGGATTTTTCGTCGGTGCAGACAAAGACGCGCTGTACCAAATAGAACTAAACTGCAAATACCGCGGCTACATCGAAAAGGAGCGCGAAGCTATCGCACAAGCAAACAAGCTGGAAAACAAGCCGTTGCCGCAAGACATCGACTACTCGAAAATTGACGGTTTGCGTATCGAAGCGCGCCAAAAGCTGGACAAGATCCGTCCGAAAAACCTCGGTCAAGCGGGCAGAATACTCGGCGTATCGCCCGCCGACATACAGATACTGATAGTGTATCTTGCACAAAATATCCACAATCGGTAATGTACAACTAAGCAACTTAAACTGTACAAGTAAGGCAATTAAAATACAAAAATCATTTGTTTTATAGTATGAAAGACATAGATATCCACATTGACGGCGAATTGCGCAAAAAGTTGGACGACTACTGCGAATTTTTGCTTTCGGAAAACGAAAAGTACAATTTGACTGCCATCACGGACAAAACGGAAATATACAACAAGCATTTTGCAGACAGTATGCTGGGCGCTGTGGCTATCCCGCAAGGCGCATGCGTGTGCGACATAGGTTGCGGCGCGGGGTTTCCGTCCGTTCCGCTGAAACTGTTGCGAAACGACATATCGATCACTTTGGTCGACAGTATCGGCAAACGCGTGGAGTTTTGCAGAATGTTGTGCGCCAAGCTGTGCGTGGAAGCGCAATTTTTTCACGAGCGCGCGGAGGACTTCGCCCAAACCCATTCCGAGCGGTTCGACGTGGCTGTGGCGCGCGCCGTAGCACCGCTAAATATATTGCTGGAATACACGGCTCAGCTTATAAGAACGGGCGGGGCGATCGTCGCCTACAAAACGGATACGTCCGAATTGCCGAGCGCGGAAAACGCCTGCAAGCTGCTCGGTCTGCAATTCGAAACGCACCACGACTTTACTCTCAACGACGGCAGTCGCCGCTCTATACTTGTATTTCGCAAGACAACTCACACGCCGAAAAAATATCCGCGCGGACAAAACAAACCGAGAAAACAGCCTTTGTGAAATCGCTAAATAATTGTCGACGCAAAAATACGATAGCATAAACTATAAATAAGTATAGGCTTTGCACCGATATAACTTCCACAAAAACAAACGAGCAATTTGTCGAGCCGCAACGTTGCGCCGAAATTTTTCAAGCGTATCTACTAAAAACAAGCCTTTTGTCATTGTGTATATAAAACAAAAAAAAACGCGTCAGAAACTTTTTTTCGTATTGACACTTTAATGTTTTACGCATATGGGGTCGAAATTCGTCAAATATCTGCTTGCGCTTTCGACAAACGTTCATTCAAAACGATCGCCCGCCTCCGATACGGTTTCAAATCGGAAGCGGGCGTTTTGTATTATAAATTGATTTTACGTTTCGTAATAAATGTTGGGCTGCGACCAAATAAAACAACAAGGTCAAACGGATAATTTTCTATCGAACTCCGCCGTCACGGACCTGCGCCGCAAGCCAAGCCTTACGCGGGGCGTCAAACGATCTGTTTTACGGGCAGTATGAAGTACAACACTTCGTCGCTGTCTTTGATGGTTATCACGCAGCTGTTGTGTTGAGCAAATTCCATTCGGATGGTTTCGGCGTCGATAACCTTCAAACAGTCGTTGATATATTTGCTGTTGTAGGCGCAGCGCACGTCCTTGCCCGTCAGCGAAATGGTAATGTTTTCCTTCGCCGTGCCGTATTGGCTGGTGGAGGAGATATTCATATTGTATTCCTCGATATCCAACACCACCAGGTTGTTCTTTTCGCTGCGCGACATAATGGACGCAGTGCTGAGCGCGCGCTCGAAGGTAGCCTTGTTGACATACAGCGTGGACAAAAAATCGCGCGGAACGATATTGTCGTACTTGATGTACTGTCCCGCAAGCAAGCGCGTGGATAATTTGGTATTTTCCATGCAAATAAGCATGTAATTGTTTTCAATAAACACTTTAAGGATATTGTCGCTGTCGCTGAGCAGCTTTGCCAATTCCGAAAGGCTTCTGGACGGGATCGTAGCGGAAATGTAACTTACGTGTTCTTCCAACGCCTTTTTGCTCATTGCAAAGCGGTAACCGTCCGTCGCCACAGCAGAAAGCGTGTAGTCCTTTGCTTCGAAGTAAACGCCCTTCAACATCGGGCGGCTGTCGTCCGTCGCCACCGAAAAGATAACGTTGTTTATTATCGCTTTTAGGTTGCTTTCCTGAATGGCAAAGTAGCTGCTTCCGCCGATTTCTTCCGTTTCGGGGTAGTCGTCCACGTCCAACGTGCCGATGTTGCATTCGCTGTTGGCGGCGCTTACCAACAAACGGTTGTCGTCCGACATTTCAAGCGAAATATCGCTGCCGTTTTCCGCGATGTTGCGGATATACTCACCGAAAATTCTGCCCGGCACCAAAAAAGCTCCGCCCACTATCACGTTTGCGTCTATCGTGCGTTCTATCGCAAGATCCTTGTCCGTCGCGTACAAGGTCAACTTGTCGTTTTCCGCTGTGACCTTGATACATTCCAATACGGGCGCGACGTCTTTGACGGACAACGCTTTCATTACCTTGCTTACCGCGTCGTTGAGATCCAAGCTGTTTACGATGATTTTCATAAAATTCTCTCCTTTTGTTTTCGGTGTGACGACACAGTAATATCCTTCTTTTGGTAGTCGTGTCGTTAGTGTGTGTGAAATTGTGTATTACTTGCCCGTTTGTCGCGCCAAATCCAACATATGGAAATTTCCGAAAACGAAAACCACAAAATGTTGTATTATGCCACAAATAAGCTTTGTGTACAAATCCTCGCCGACGACGCCTGCGTTATGTGGAAAAAATGTGCAAAGACGTTTTCTGTCGCGGCGGAAGTTGCAAAAGCGCAATTACGTACACAAAGATTATACAATATTTCAACGGAAATTGCAAGATATAACTTGATATAAAAGCTATTTATTTTCCCTTGCGCTTTGTCGTACAAAGTTGAGTATTGACAACGCGCTTTTTTGCGTTTATAATAAATATTCGGAATTGATCCGAAAACAAATTCAAAAACAATAAAAGGAGATCGTTTTATGCCAATACCCACCCCTCACATTGCAGCCAAAGCGGGCGATTTCGCCCCCACAGTACTTATGCCGGGAGATCCGCTCCGTGCCAAATATATTTCCGAACACTATCTTACCGACCCCGTGTTGGTCAACAATGTGCGCGGAGTGCAAGGGTACACGGGCTTTTACAAGGGCAAACGAGTAAGCGTTATGGCAAGCGGAATGGGGATCCCGTCTATCGGAATTTACAGCTACGAGCTTTTCAACTTCTACGGAGTGGAAAATATCATTCGCATAGGTTCCGCGGGAGCGATCCATCCCGACCTCAAAGTACGCGACCTTGTGTTCGGTCAAGGGTCCTGCACCAACAGCAATTACGCAAGTCAATTCGGCATGCCCGGCACCATAGCGCCCATTTGCAGCTACGAGCTGTTGGAAAAAGCCGTCTGCAAAGCCAAGGAGCTGGGCTACACCTACAAGGTGGGAAACGTGCTTGCCAGCGACACCTTTTACGACGACGGGGGAAGCAGCGCCGTCTGGGGAAAGATGGGCGTTCTCGCCGTGGAAATGGAAAGCGCCGCGCTGTATCTCAACGCCGCGCGCGCGGGCAAAAAGGCTTTGTGCATTTGCACGATAAGCGATCATTTGCTCACGGGCGAAGAGCTTAGCAGCGAAGAACGTCAAAACTCTTTCAACGAAATGATGGTCCTTGCGTTGGAGATCGCTTGATCTCGCCGTTGCAAAAATAGTCAATTTGCTCGATTTTTCCGCCCCATATATGCAAAATAGACAAATGGGGTGGAATTTTTTGCCGAAAAAGCGAATAAAAACAGGCTCTATGCCCGCCCAAAGCAACTTGCGCCGTTACCGAGATGCGTTTTTTACTTGACTAATAAATAATTCTTTGATAAAATACCGCTGTATGTTATAATGATCGGTTTGCGCATTTTACTGCCGCGCCGAAATATCTATCACAATGCGCGTTACGCGCTGACATAAGGAGAAAGGAAATGAAAAGAACTTATCAACCCAAAAAAAGACAGAGAAGCAAAGTACACGGATTTCGTGCGAGAATGAAGACCACGGGCGGCCGCAGAACGTTGGCAAGACGCAGAAACAAGGGTCGTCACAGCATTTCCGCGTAACAGAGGGTCGTTTTGAAGTCTATTTACAGACTGAAAAAAAATTATCAGTACAACTACGTGTACAAGCATGCCGTCAGCATTGCGGACAAAAATTTCATCATGCTTTACTGTACATCGCGCAGCAATCCCACCAAGGTGGGGTTTTCCGTCAGTAAAAAGTACGGAAAAGCCGTTTGCCGCAACCGTATTCGCCGTCAGATGAAAGCGGCGGTTTCGTTGTTTGTCGACAGGATCGCAAGCGGCTACAATCTTGTGTTTATTCCGCGGCTGCAACAGCGGTATTTGTTTGCCGACGTAGTGGAAAGTATGAGCAAATTGCTGGAAAAAGCGGGGTTACTGTCGTGAAATACCTTGCAATAGCCTTGTTGAAGCTGTACAAAGCCACCATTTCCAAATGGAAAAACGGCAAAAAGTGCATTTACACGCCGAGCTGCTCCGTCTATTCGATGGAGGCTTATCGTAGCTTCGGTTTTGTCGCGGGCAGCTGGCTTACGCTTAAACGGTTGTGTCGGTGTGCGCCTTGGGGCAAGGGCGGTTTCGATCCCGTTCCGGCCAATCTTCGCGGAAAAATGAAGTGGCATGTGTAGCTCTTGGCGGCAATTTCAGGAGACGAAATGAATAAAAAAACAAAAAATGCTCTTATACTTTTAGTATTGACGGTGTTTTGCCTCGGAATTTTTGTCGGCTGCAATCAAACTGCGCCGGACTTCTTCGATTATTCCGAAAGCAAGCTGGGCATAATGGGCAAGCTGGTCAAATGGATGCACAGCTGGATCGGCAACTACGGTTGGACGGTCGTCGTGTTTACCGTATTTTTGAAGATCATCATGTTGCCGTTGGATATTTGGCAACGTTATGCCGCGCGCAAAAGCAGTCTCAAAATGCAGCAAATGCAGCCGTTGATGGACGACATCGACAGGCGTTACGGCGCAAACACTCAGCGCGCCAACGAGGAAAAGCAAAAACTCTACAAAAAGCAGGGATTCAGCATGATGAGCAGCTGTCTGCCGATGATAGTATCTATGGTGATATTCTTCATTATGTTCGGCGGACTGAGCGACTATTCCAGATACAGCAGCGTCACCAATTTCAGAGATCTCACCAAAACTTACTACAACACCTTTTCCGAGCAGTTGATTGCCAACGAAGAGGCGAAGGAGTTCTACTACAACGGCTGCGTTTATGTGGAGGATGGAGGCGAGACAAAAACAAGCAAGGGCTACAACGCCGCTTTGCAAGAGATAATGCAAGACGACGACAGAAACAAAAACGAGGACGGAACGTTAAAAACCGAGGAAGAGATACTTGCCGATCTGGCAAACGCAGTCGAATGTGAAAACGAAGGCATACTCGCTGTCCGTGCGGCATACGAGCACGGTATGATCGAGGACAAAAATTTTCAAATCGATCCTGCGAGGGAAGCTGCGATTTCGGCAGCCAAGACCTATTACGGCGAGCATCACGAAAGCTGGCTGTGGATAAAAAACGTGTGGCAGCCCGATACCTGGGCTCCGATAATGCAGCCCTACAAAGGCAGCGGCATAGGCGCACAGTTTATGGGCGGAGCGTTCTCTTCTTCCGTCAATACGTCAAAGTTTAACGACTGCGAAGAAGTCTACGAGAACATTCGCGACGCGGTGATGGAAGGCGACGGCTACAACGGACGGGGCGGTTGGAACGGTTTGATGATCCTGCCCTTTGCGTCGATAGGTTTGAGCTTTTTGTCTATGTTTATTTCTCAGCGCATGGAGCGCAAAAACCGCAAAGGCGAGGTCGTTGAACAAAATCAACAGCAAAAGGTTACAAACAGAACAATGATGATCATAATGCCTTTGATGATGGCATGGTTCGGCTTTATCTATACGGGCGCGTTTGCCATATATATGGTGTGCAACTACACGCTCAGCATCCTTTCCACAGTGGCGCTGCGCTATCCCGTGGAAAAATTGGTGGCTAAACGTATGAGCAAGGATGAGGCTAAGCACAACGTCGTCAAGGCTAAATACAAGAGGTAGTACCAAATGAAAAACAACAATTCCAATGAGGTAACGGAATCTGCCGTCGGATCGGTCGCCGATCTGTCCGAGCAGGAAAAAGTAGTTGATTTTTTGCAGAACGTGCTTTCGGGCATGGGGCTCGACTGCGGCGTGGAGGCATCCGAACAAGACGATATGCTTTTGCTCAACATCACGGGCAAGGACGCGTCCGGAGCGATAGGTTATCGCGGAGAAACCCTGGACGCGCTGCAATATCTGTGCAGCTTGATGCGCAACGGCAAGTCGGAGGGTCACAAACGCGTAACGTTGGACGCGGAAAACTACCGAGCCAAGCGGGAAAAGGCTCTGCAACGTCTTGCAAGCAATCTCGAACAAAAGGTAAAGCGTACGGGCAAGCAGGCTACGTTGGAGCCGATGAACCCTTACGAGCGCAGAGTGATCCATACGGCGCTTCAAAACAGCAAGTATGTCACTACGCAGAGCGAGGGCGAAGGCAACTCGCGGCACGTGGTAGTGATACCCCTTGTAAAAAACGACATTTTGAACAGCCCCAACGCTCCGCGCAAAACGCTGAACTTTGTGTACCGTTCGGAGAAAAAACGCCGCCGCTGAAACGGCGTAAGGACAAGTGCGTCGCCACTCGCGACGCATTTTCTTTGTGCTTTTTTATTATTAAGCTTTCAATTTTTATAATTTTATAAATTGTAAATTATAAATCGTCTGCAAAAATATCAAAAATTATAAAAATTTCAATTACGAACAAAAATTTACAATAATTTTTATAAATAATTGATTATTTTTGCCAATATATTATAAAAATTATTTGATAATACAACTGTTTATAAATTTTTAGCAATCTTTGACAGTGCAAATCAAAAGAGCAGCCGTGTTCGTCGCGGCTGCTCTTAAATCGCTTGCAGGCTTACATTTGTTGCGGCGTCAATAGCCAAGGCTTTCCAATTTGAGGCAGACAGTGCCTTGCTTGGCTCCGCAAAGCGGGCAGGTGTCCCACGCTTCCTTGCCCATTGCCATATGTCCGCAGCCGGAACACATCCACATCACCTCGTGATCCTTTTTGTAAAGAGTGCCGTTTTTCATTTGGGTGTACAGCTCGGTAAATATCGCTTCGTGCTGCATTTCCACCTTGGCGGTAAGCTCAAACAGCTCCGCTATATCCTCAAAGCCCTCTTCGCGCGCCGCCTTGGACGCGGGCAGATAAATATCGTAAGCTTCCACGTGTTCGTCGTCCGCCGCAAATTTGAGATTTTCAAGGATGTCCCACTTCTCTTTGAAGGGAAAACCTCCCGCAATATCTATGTTTTTGATGGGTTTGGCGGACGCTTTTTGCAAAAATGTGTAAAACATTCTCGCATGGTTAAATTCCTGATAGGCGATGGAGTCTACGATTTCCGCCATGGTTTTGTAGCCGTTGTAGCGCATGCCGTATTCCATAAATTCGTAGCGCGTGCGCGCCTGCGTTTCCGCCGAAAACGCCTTTGCAAGATTAAGATACGTTTGACTGTCCATTAGTTTCATTGTGTTGATCTCCTTTGACTGTATTGTTGCCCAAAGCGCGCGTTTCTAAACAAAAAAAGGGCGTTTGTTTCTCGAAGGAAAATATCCCGAAAATTTCCGTAAAAATGTTGTTAAAAACAGTTGACCGCAATTCGGCGCTGTGATAGAATTGCGTTGCATTGAAAGAGCATGTGCGATGGAGATACTATTGTATCTCTTTTTTAATGCAAAAAAACGTTATCTCGGCGCAACGCGCCAAGAAATATTGTTCCATATTCAAGGAGGAAAAAAATTATGGAAGGACAAGGAAAAACAGACAGACACCGAAGTGCGTCGGCGATCAAAATTTTTAAAACGGCAGCAATGATATTGTTCATTGCTCTTGTGGCGGCGTCGTTTATTTACGTCGTCCACGGCTTGTTTGACGTGCCGCGCGTAAGCTTTACGCACGTTGCAAGCAGGTTGAGCAACGTAAGCAACGTCACATATCGGAAGGGCAATTTGTTCGCCTGGGACGCAGTAAAAAACGCCACCTACTATGTTGTGGAGGCAAACGGAACGCAATTTGTCGTGGAGGAATGCCAATGGCGCTGCCCCGACGAGCTGAATGTGGATCTCATTCGCGTAAAAGCGGTGGACGCTTCGGGCAGACACGGCGAATCCGGTTGGAGTTACTGCGACGTAAGCTCATTCGATTGATATTTTCAACGGCTTTTTTTACAAAGCCGTTTTTTGTTGCAAAAACCCCGACGTCGATCGACGCCGTACAAAGAGCGTTTGATCGCCGAAAAACGACCCAAACCGACAAAATAACAAGGCGATTTTCAAAGCGTTTTTCAAAATTTGACTGTTCCCTGCCCGCAACGACGTTACGCGATATTTGAATTGACATATTTCGGGGGCGGTTATATAATGAACGTGAATAGTTATTTTTCGAGGTAATACCGATGGGTAACGACTCAACAACATGGGTTTTATTGGCGCTTTGCATAGTTATCTTGCTGCAATGGATCGCCATAACGGTGCTGATGATATGCAACCGACGCAATGCCGTATCGAGGCGGCGCAACAAGGGGCAAACCTGCAAGCCGAGCTTCAAGCAGCGTTGCAAGGAGCTTTGGCGTTATTTCACCACGTACGAAAAGATATGGTTTTTCAGCATATTGGCGGTGGCGGTGGTGTTTGCCTTTGTCTTTCCGGAGACGGACGAGCCCACCTACACCGTCACGCTTAACGCAAGCGAGTACGCGGCGGGCGCGGAGGGCAACTTTGACACTCTCAGCTTCGAGGGCACGACGGACAGCTACGTTATCTGCCACGTGGACATCGTGGACGAAAACGGCACGGAACACGGTTACAGCATGGCGCAAATATCCAAGTACGGCGAGTGGATAGTGGAGCCGGGCGACAGCGAGGACGACGTTAAGAGCATGACGCTCAAATTGGGGCTGTACAACAAAGCCACCGACAGCGTCGATCCCTTTGACTTCGAAATAAACGAAAAAACGACAATATCTTTCGAATGCTACTACAACGGCGACGAGGACGAGCCGGCGCCGCTGGTAGTATCCCTGGTCAACGCCCAAGGGGACAAGCTTCTCGACAGCGCCCGATTGGTTTTGGAAGAGGGCGAGCTGGTAAGAGTAAACAGCTTTTTGGTGTCGGCGGGCTGGATAACCTTTCTGTACGTGCTGGACGTGATACTCAACATTGCATGCGAATTGCTTATTTCCAAGCAGTCCAAGTGGAACTTTGTCGTTTCGTTGGGCGTCGAGGTGGTGGAGATCGTCACTTGCATAGTGTGCATTTACCGTTTTGCCACCATGGCGGTGACGCTGCTGTTCTGGATACCGTGCGACATAATCAGCTTTGTGATGTGGCACCGTCATCCGGACAGGCAAAAGGAGGAGCTGACCGTCGTCAAAAAGCTCTCCTGGTGGCAGGATCTGCTTTTGGTGGGCGCGATAGCCGTGTGGACGGTGGGCGTAGGCTATTTGCTCACGTTGATAGAGGTGGAGGGGGGCATTTTTGCCACGAATCTGCAATTTGAGCGTATCGTATGCTATCTGGACGCCGCCGCAAGCGCGGTGGGCATAGCCAACGGTCTGCTGATACTCTTCCGCTATCGCGAGCAATGGATAGCCTGGTACATTGTGGCGATCTTGGAGACCGTCATAGACATAATGGCGGGGCAGTGGATATTGCTCGTGTTGAAGGTGGGCTACCTTACCAACACCACCTACGGCTATATCAAATGGACGCAGTACATTCGCTCGCACAAGGGCGAATCGCAGTCGGCGCAGGCAGCCGCTTGACAATGGTAAAAAACAGACGTTTTTACGCCAATGGGGTGCGAAATCGCAAACAAAATCACTTGATTTACCGCGGCAAATCACAACAAACTGCCGTCAAGGCAAGGAGCAACAATGAAAGAACTTATCGAAAGTATACGCAAACGCAGATCCGTTCGCCGTTACAGCGAGGAAAAGCTTTCCCAAGAAGAATACGACAAGGTAGAAAGCTATCTTCACCGACTCAAACCGCTAATTCCCGACCTGCGGGTGGAGTTTCAGATAGTGCCGTGTAGCGAAACAAACTGCAAGTTCAACGCCGAATACTGTCTGTTGGTTTACAGCGAAGAGGGCAATCTGTGGCTGACCAACGTGGGCTATATGTTGGAGCAATGGGATCTTTATCTCGCTTCGCTCGGTATCGGCGTGTGCTGGTACGGCATGGGTAAGGTGGAGGAAGAACGTCAGTGCGACCTTATGTACGCGATAATGCTGTCTTTCGGCAAGTGCGACGCGGACGCATTTCGCAACGGCACCGACGACATAAATCGCAAAGCCGCGTCCGACTTTTGGACGGGGTGCGGCGACGAGCGTCTCGGCGAGATAGTTCGGCTGGCGCCCAGCGCCGTCAACAGTCAACCCTGGCGCGTAGAGCAGGTGGAAAACAAATTCAACGTTTACCGTCAAAAGGGCGGCGTGCCCCTTTTGTCCGCGCAGCTGTTCAAGCGTTGGAACAAGGTGGATATGGGCATTTTCCTGTGCTTTTTGGACGTCGCTCTGGAAAGCGAAGGCTACCGTTATTCGCGCGTGTTGGGCACCGAAAGCGACGAGGGCAAGCGCGTGCTGGTGGCGACCTACACATTGGAGGGCAAATAAACCGCCGTCAAGTCCTCTTTGACGGGCAGCCGTTGAAAAAAAGCGATTTTTCTCCGCGGCGGGACGTTGCAAAATTCGTCCGATTATTGTATAATAAACGATATGCTGAAAATCGATCAGATCTGGAAAAATATACTGTTGGAAGCCGAGGCAAAAACTACCACGCTTGCCTACGATTTGTATATCAACTCTCTTTCGCCCGTGGGGATCTACCGCGACAGGCTCATTTTGCTTGCCGAAACGCGCGCGATAAAGAACATCGTGGACAACAACTACAAGGAAGTGCTGAAAAAATGCACCAATACGGTGTTTCCGTCCATAGCGGACGTGGAGATCATCATCGAAGAGGAGTTGGAAAACCTCGGCAGCGTGCAGAGAGAGGTGGATATACCCGTCTCGCCCAACTACGTCAACGACACCGAGGACAAGGTCAGCTTCGTTTCGCAGTACACTTTCGAAAACTTCGTCGTGGGCAAGTCCAACGAATACGCTCACGCAGTGGCGCGCGCCGTTGCGGACAATCCCGGCACCAAATACAACCCCGTGTTCATTTGGGGCGGAGTGGGACTCGGCAAAACGCACCTTATGCACGCCATCGGCAACAGCTTGCAGCGCAACTTTCCCGAAAAGCGCATAATGTACGTCACTTGCGACCAATTTGTAAACGAATTTATCGAATCGATACATTCCAACGAGCCCAACGCCACCAAAAATTTCCGCGCAAAGTACCGCAAGCTGGACGTGTTGATGATGGACGACGTGCAGTTTCTTGCCAACAAGGAGGGCACGCAGGAGGAGATGTTCCACACCTTCAACGAGCTGTATCTTGCCGACAAGCAGATCATTTTGTCCAGCGACCGCCCGCCCAAGGAGATCAAGATCGAGGAACGGCTCAAAACGCGTTTCGCAACGGGCGTCATCGCGGATATTCAGCCCCCCAACCTGGAAACGCGTATCGCCATATTGCAAAAAAAGTGCAGCAACAAGGGCTATTCGCTCAACATCAAGGTGCTTACGTTGATAGCGGAAAAGATCACCAACAACATCAGAGAAATGGAGGGTATGCTCAATCGCATCATCAGCTATTCCACGCTTGTGGGCGGCGACCCCAACGATATGAATTTGGTGCAGGACGCCTTGAAGGACTACGCCGACGCAAGCTCGGATATCATCACGATAGATCAGGTCGTCAAAGCGACTTGCGAATACTTCCGCGTAAAACGCGAGGATCTCATCGGCAAAAAGAAAAACAAGGAGATCGTCGTTCCGCGGCAGATCTGCATTTACCTCATTTGCGACATCTTGGGGCAAAGCGTGCCCCTTGCCAGCATAGGCGAATACTTCGGCGGACGGGACCACACGACAGTAATGCACGCGCGCGACAAGATCAGCGAGGAAATAAAGACCAGCGACGTTACCGCCGCGCAAGTAAAGGACATTCGCGACAAGATCTACAACAGATAAGCCCGTTTAAGGCGCAAAACAAGCAAAAAAACAGCCCGCAGGTCGCAAAAAAGCCACCTGCGGGCAAATTTTGGCTCTATGTCAAATGTTGGGGTGCATATAGTAAGAAACAACGCCAAACTTGTTTCTTTTGCACCCCAACATTTTCCATTTGAGCCTACCGACCACAACTCGCTCGTGCGGTCGCGCTCAAAAAGGCTTCGCTTCGGGCACAAATAAAAGGCTCCACTTGATGAGCAAGGGGAGCTGTCTGCGATAGCAGACTGAGGGGTTTGAAGTTTTGAGCGGTGCCCTCGTTGCAGATTATTTTGAGTCGCGACGCACTCGCTCTTGGTAAAATAAGGTCGGGGAATTGCTTGAAACTTAGTCGCGCTATTCGGCTTCGCATTGCCGCGCTGCGTCGATACGCCTATCTGCCGCGTCGAAGTATTGTTCGTAGGCTTTGGCAAGCAGCTTGTTGTAGTGTTGTTTTTCCTCTTCCGTTTTCGGCTCCACAAAGGTATACGGTCCGTTGACCTTCCAACTGTTGAACAGTCCTATCCTTATGGCGTTTTGCGGGCAGAAGTGCGCGCACCGCATACACATCAAGCACTTTCCGCCGAAACGGAATTTGCCTTTTTTGGTAAGGCGAATATTGTGGGTGGGGCAATCCTTTACGCATTTGCCGCAGGATATGCAGTCCTTCGACACGCTGTACAGCTTGCCGTTCAGCTTGCCGCCCCATTGCTCGCACCGCATAGTCCAGGCGATTATCCTGCCGAACCTCACCCGTTCCAACAGCTTTTTGCGTCCTTGCAAAATTTCTTCCGCGTCCAACGGAATAAGCTGCTGCGCCGTTTGCCACATTTTCAGCGCCATCTCGTCGGAGTGACGGAACATTATGTTGTAGGGCATGCAGTAGTGGTATTCGTTGGTTACGTCAAATCGCCGTACGCGCAGATAGTTGCACAGCTTCAACGAAGAGATGTTGTTGAGCTTCAACGGCTCGCCGGAGCTGGTAAAAATAAACGTGCGTTTGCGCTGTTTAAGCAAATGCGGCAATCTGCGCGCAAAAGCCAGCATTATGGGCGGCGCGTTGAACGCGTACACGGGGTAGCCGATACCCAACATATCGCAATCGATTATCGCTTTCGTCAGCTCGTCGGGCAATTTTTTTTGCAGCGTCACGCCGTCCACGGAGACGGTCTGCACCTCGTGCCCTTTGTCCGTCAAATTTTGAGCGAAGCATTCGGCAACCTTACGCGTGTTGCCCGTGCCGGAAAAATAACAAATTACTATTTTCATTTTATCTTACCGTACTTTGCCTCGAATTTGTCGTTGAAGTAGTAAAAGTTGTCCTCGTTGGCGTCGTGACTGTCGTACCACGCCTGCGCGTAAATTCGATCCTTTTTCGCAAGGCGATCCCAATCCCAGCAATAGCTTGTGTAGCTTGGGTTCCACCAATGTCCGACAAGCACGGTGTAACCTTTCATTTTGAAGCGCTGCCCGTCGCTGTTTTCCCACTCCAAGGTGTCGTAAAGCCCGCCCTTGGGCGAAATCAGCTTGCCGCCGTGCATATTGGCTATGCGGCGCAGCTCCTTGTAGCCCGCTTCGCGTTCGGGGTCGTAGCCGATGTCTATCAGCGGGGCTTGATCGCGGTCGACAAGCTTTTCGTAATCCAGCGGCTTGCCCAGCTCGTCCTTGCCCTCGAAAAGCAGCGGAAACTTGCTCCAATCCTTGCCTATCGCGTCAAACCTTGCGGTTCCGCCGAAGTACGCCAGCATACGCGCCGCGTCGTTGTGTTCTCTCCAATAGCGCGGGCTGTTGGGGTTTTTGAACAGACGTTCTATCGCAAATTTTTTGATGAGTTTTTTCGGGGCGATCTTTCCCGCTTTCAGTATGCCGTGTTCTTTTTTGAACTGCGCCCAAAAGTCCTTTGTGGTCTGACGTTGGTAGTGGAACATATCGTCCAACTTTTTGCCGTCGTAAAACCACACCCCGTGAAAGTTGCGTATCGCATTGAAATCGGGGTCGAAAAAGTCCTTTACGCTTCCGCCGATAATTTCAAAGCCGTCGTTCAGCACGTCGTAGCCGGTGACGCAGTTGGCAAGTCCGCCGCCGATATTGAACACCTTGTTCCAAAATTTCTTTTTCAGCTCCGCGCCGTCGTCGATGTCCGCCTTGACGATGTTGGCTATCAGCAGTCCCGAATCCTCGGCGGTCGCCCATTCCAACGGGGCGTTGAAGCAGGTGTGGAACATCAACCCGTCGCTCATATTGTCGCTCAGCATGCGGTTGTGCAGCATTGCCGTTTGGCGCAGCACGGTTTTGTAGCGTATTTTGCTTTCCAACACGCGAAATTCGCCGCGCATTTTGGTAAGGGAATAGATGTCGAACGGGCTTATCACCAGCGGGTCTCCCACGCGCGCCCACATATGCTTGCTGTTGCGGTTGCCGTAGAGCGCCACGGTGGATATGTGTATCAGCTTGGGTTGTTCGGACAAGGCTTCTATCGCCGCGCACAGACAATCCGCGCCCTTTTCGTTGCACGCAACGGCGTAGTGGGGAAATTGATCGCTGTGCGGCGGAATCACGGAAGCCATATTTACCACGTAGTCCGTCCCCGCCACAAGCTCTTCGCACACTTCGGGGTGATTGATCGACCCGTACACAAATTGTATGCGATCCGTTTGCCCCTTTATTATCTTTTTGATTTCGCCGAGACGTTTTTCGTTTTTGAATACGAGCAGCTTCAATTTCAGATCGGGGATCTTGATAAGCTCGCGCAAGGCTTGCACGCCCATATTGCCCGTAACGCCTGTCAATGCTACTTTCATACGTTTGCTCCTTGGTGAGTAGTAAACGGGCATATTGCCCAGTCTAACCCCTACATTATACTATTTTCTTTGCATAAAATCAAGGCAAAAACCGCACAAAACGACAAAAATCGCAAAACGGACTATACTTTGGCGCGCTTTGCGGCAAAATTACTTGTTTGCGCCCCTCCCGACAAACGGAGCGCAGCGTCAACGCGCCGCGCTTGCGTTTGCAATTTTTTTGCGATCAGACCGCCCGATCTGTATTTCGGCGCGGCAAATTTGCAATTATTTTTGCTTTTCTCGATGTTGACATCTTGTAAGGGTTGTTGTAAAATTATGTTACCACATTATTTCCTATAATAAAGTGCATTTGCACACACTAACGCTGGTAGATTAGTGTGTCTTATTTCATATGTGTAAATGCACGATGGAAATAGTGTGGTAACTATCGGACACGCATCTACGGGTGCCGTTTCGGTAGGGACGGCACTTTTTTTGTTGCCGAAAACACTGCAAAGGAGGCACATTATGAAAAAAACCTTCAAATCGTTACTTGTTGCGTTGCTTGTGCTGCTTGCTGTCGCGGCGCTGACGCTTGTCGCTTGCGATCAAACTCCCGACGACGCTCCTCATCAACACTCTTTTTCGTCGCGTTGGAGCAGCAATGACGTCGAGCATTGGCATGCGGCTACCTGCGGGCACGACGAAACTGCGGATCTTGCCGCGCACGACTACGGCACGGACAACGTGTGCGACACTTGCGGCTACACCAAAGTACAAGGCGGCGTTTTGCAAATTTATTCAGCCACTTTTATCGCCGATGACAAAGTGGTAATGGTTGTCAATTTTTATGAAGGAGACACCGCCATTATCCCGCCCGATGTCCCGCAAAAGGAACATTACACCGCCGCGTGGGAAAACTATACCATTGCCAATCAAAATATTGTCGTTCATGCCGTCTACACGCCGATAGAGTACAAAATCACCTTTGTGGGCGACGGTCAAAGGATAGAGCGTACTTACACCGTCGAAACAAGGTATGGGTTTGTTGCGCCGGAAGTCCCCGAAAAAACGGAAAAATACTATGGTTTTGACTACGTCGGTTCATGGGAATATTTTTACTTTGAATTTGACAACCAACAAGTTGTAAATGCGGTGTATTCGTTAAGAACTCCGGGCTATACGTACTCTATCAACAATGACCAACAGAGTTACAGCTTGACAAAAGGGTCACAGGATATTGAAAATGCGATCGTTTTGCCGTTTTACAACGATCTGCCCGTCACAAGCATAGGCTATAGGGCTTTCTGGAATTGCTACGACTTGCAAACAGTGACATTTGAAGGCGACAGTCAATTGCAAAGTATAGGCGACTACGCTTTCGACAATTGTTGGAAATTGACGTCGATCACAATACCAAGCACCGTCACGAGCATAGGCGACTACGCTTTCGACGAATGCTACAATTTACAAAATGTTTATTATGATGGTACAATCAAGAATTGGTGTGGAATTGAGTTTGGCGATAGTTGGTCCAACCCAATGTGTTGCGCAGCAAACTTCTTTATGGAGCAAGGAGACGATTGGCAAAAGGTGACGAAAATCGAAATTCCCAAAGGCATTGAAAAAATCGGCGATTATCAATTTGACGGTTTTGACAATTTAACGTCGATCACTATTCCAAGTACAGTCACAAGCATAGGCGGCGCTTTCGACGGTTGTAGCAATTTGAAAAATGTTTATTATGGTGGGACAATCGAAGATTGGTGCGGAATTGAGTTTGGCGATAGTGATGCTAACCCAATGTTTTATGCAACAAACTTCTTTATGGAGCAAGGAGACGATTGGCAAAAGGTGACGAAAATCGAAATTCCGAAAGGCATTGAAAAAATCGGCAATTATCAATTTTATGGTTTCGGCAATGTGACGTCGATCACAATTCCAAACACAGTCACAAGCATAGGCGACTTCGCTTTCTACGGTTGCAGCAGTTTGACGGAAATAACAATTCCAGGCACTGTCACAAGCATTGGTGAATCCGCTTTCT